>NZ_RJVI01000002.1:0-300000 GCF_003751635.1 Inmirania thermothiophila | reverse complement strand
AGGATGTCGGGCTGGATGCCGATGGAGCGCAGCTCCTTGACCGAGTGCTGCGTCGGCTTGGTCTTGATCTCCCCCGCGGTGGCGACGTACGGCAGCAGCGTGAGGTGGATGAAGATCGCCCGCTCGTGCCCGAGCTCCACCCCCATCTGCCGGATCGCCTCGAGGAAAGGCAGCGACTCGATGTCGCCCACGGTGCCGCCGATCTCCACGAGGGCGACGTCGGCATCGCCCGCCCCCAGCCAGATGCACTCCTTGATCTCGTCGGTGATGTGCGGGATCACCTGCACCGTGCCGCCCAGGTAGTCGCCGCGCCGCTCCTTGCGGATGACGCGCTCGTAGATCTGGCCGGTGGTGTAGTTGTTGCGCTTGCTCGTGGTGATGCGCACGAAGCGCTCGTAGTGGCCGAGATCGAGGTCGGTCTCGGCGCCGTCCTCGGTGACGAAGACCTCGCCGTGCTGGAACGGGCTCATGGTGCCCGGATCGACGTTGATGTAGGGATCCAGCTTGGACAGGCTCACCTTGAGCCCCCGGGCCTCGAGGATGGCGCCCAGGGAGGCCGCCGCGATGCCCTTGCCCAGCGAGGAGACGACGCCGCCGGTGATGAAGATGAACTTGGTCATTGGGAGAAGCGCGGGAAGCCGGCCGCAGCCGCGACGGCGCTAAAGGGTACCAGAGCCCCCGGGGGCGAACAACGGCGCGCACCCGCTCCAGGCCGCAAGCCGCGGCGCCTCCCACACCGGCGCAAGGCCCCCCGCCGCCGTGGCCTCGGCCGCCGTCCACCAGCCGCCCACCGCCACCAGCCCCCCTGCGGCATAGAGCAGCGGCGCCCGCGCCCGCACCCATGGCGGCACCCCCGCCTCCTGCAGCAGCGCCTTGAGGCTGCGCCGCCGCCCCGCGCCGGCCGGCCGCAGCCGCTCGCCGCCCACGCGCCAGCGCACCTCGAGCCCCCCCGCGAGCCGCGCCGGATCGATCCCCACCGCCGCCGGCACGAGGCGCAGCCGGCCGCACCCGGCCGGCAGCGTCAGCGTCCCCCGCCCGTCCCAGGACAGCGGACGGCGCGGCGGCGGCGAAAGCGCCGGACCCGCGTACAGGGCGTCGCGCCAGCGGCGAAGCTCGCCGCCGGCCCAGCGAAGCTCGGGCAGCCGGTCCCGCGCCGCCCCGCAGAGGGCGGCCAGGGCCGCCTCCAGGCGCGCCTCGTCGGGGGGGCGCAGACCGAGATCGCCGAGCCAGCGCCGCAGCAGGTTGGCGCCCCGCGCAGGGGGCAGCGCGGCCAGGCGCGACACCGGAAGCGGCCGCCCCCGGTAAGCCTCCGCCCCGTCCAGGTCGGCGAGCGCATCCAGGAGCGAGAGCGCCCGCGCGCACCGCCCGGCGCTTCGCACCGCGGCCTGCGCCGCCCGCGGCCAGCGCCCGGCGAGCACCGGCAGCAGGTGTCGGCGCAGCCAGGCGCGGTCGAAGCGCGCATCCTCGTTCATGGGGTCGGCGACCCAGCTCAGCCCCTCCGCCTCCGCCCACGCCGCAAGCTCGGCCCGACTCCACGCCAGCAGCGGCCGCGCCTGCCAGCCCGCGCCGAGGGGGGCGAGCGGCGCCATCGCCGCAAGCCCCCGCACCCCCGCCCCGCGCAGCAGCTGCATCAGCACCGTCTCCAGCTGGTCGTCGGCATGGTGGGCGGTGAGCAGCACCTCGCCCGGGCCGAGCCGAGCCGCCAGCGCCGCCCGCCGCGCCCTGCGCGCGGCGGCCTCGACGCCGCCCGCCCGCCCCTGCACCGCCACCCGCAGCAGCTCGAAGGGGACGCCGAGCGCCCCGCAGCGCGCGGCGCAGTGCGCCGCCCAGCGCTCGGCCTCGGGCCGCAGACCGTGGTGGACGTGGACCGCCGCCAGCCCGCGGCGCGGGCGCAGCCGCGCCGCCGCATGCAGCAGCACGGTGGAGTCGAGGCCGCCGCTGAAGGCGATCCAGAGCCGGCCGTCGCCGGGCAGGCCCTCCAGCACGGCGGCGAGGGCGGGCGGGGAGAAGGCCCTCACGTGGCTGCCCCTGCCGCGCCGGGGCCCGGCGCTACTCGCGGAAGCGGCCGATGGCGCGCAGGCGGCGGTAGCGCGCCTCCACGAGGGCGTCCACGGGCTCGGCGCAGAGCGCCTCGAGGGCCTCCACCAGGCGCGCCTTGAGGGTCGCCGCCATGGCGTCGGGGTCGCGGTGGGCGCCGCCGAGGGGCTCGGGGACCACCTCGTCGACGAGCCCGAGGGCGTGCAGGCGCGCGGCCGTGATCCCCATCGCCTCGGCCGCCTCCGGCGCCTTCTCGGCGCTGCGCCAGAGGATGGAGGCGCAGCCCTCGGGGGAGATGACCGAATAGGTGGCGTACTGGAGCATGAGGAGGCGGTCGCCGACGCCGATGGCCAGCGCCCCCCCGGAGCCGCCCTCGCCGATGACGGTGCAGAGGATGGGCACGCGCAGCCCGGCCATCCGCATCAGGTTGCCGGCGATGGCCTCGCTCTGGCCGCGCTCCTCGGCGTCGATCCCGGGATAGGCCCCGGGGGTGTCGATGAAGGTGAGCACCGGCAGGCCGAACTTCTCCGCCAGGCCCATGAGCCGGCGCGCCTTGCGGTAGCCCTCGGGACGCGGCATGCCGAAGTTGCGGCGCAGCTTCTCCTTGGTGTCGCGCCCCTTCTGGTGGCCGAGGACCAGCACCGGCCGGCCCTCCAGGCGGGCCAGCCCCCCGACGATGGCGGGGTCGTCGGCGAAGGCGCGGTCGCCGTGCAGCTCCTGGAAGTCGGTGAAGATGCGCGCCACGTAGTCGAGGGTGTAGGGGCGGTCCGGGTGCCGCGCCACCTGCGCCACCTGCCACGGGGTGAGCGAGGAGAAGATGGACTCGGTGAGGCTGCGGCTCTTGGCCTCGAGGCGCGCGATCTCGTCGCTGATGTTGAGCTCGGCGTCGCTGCCGACGTAGCGCAGCTCCTCGATCTTGGCCTCGAGCTCGGCGATGGGCTGTTCGAAGTCCAGGAAGTTGCGGGTCATCGCGCCGGTCCGCCGCGGTTGCGAGGGACGGGCATTATCCCGCCCTCGCCGCGGCGTTGTCACGGCCGGCGGCGTAGCGCACGGTGCAGCCGGCGCAGCCCGCCAGGGCGCGCAGCCGCGCAAGCAGCGCCTCCTCCGGGCGCACCCGCCAGGCCTCGCCGAGGACGAGGGCGGCCTCGGCGCGGCGGTTGCGGTAGCGCACCCGCACGCGGCAGCCGCCGCCGCGGAAGGCCTCCAGCACCGCCGCCAGGGCGGCGGGCTCGAGCCCGGGCCCGGCCTCGATCTCCACCGCGCGGGCGTAGGCGGCGCGCGCCGCCGCCATGTCCATGACCCGCTCCGCCACCAGCCGCATCCGCCCGGTGTAGTCGTCGACCCCGAGGCTGCCCTCCACCACCAGCACCCGGTCGCGCACCACCAGCTCCCGCGCCGGCTCGTAGACCTCCGGGAAGAGGGTGGCCTCGATCCGCCCGGAGCGGTCGTCGAGGAGGACGAAGGCCATGCGCCCGCCGCGCTGGCTGGCCTTGGTGCGTAGCCCCACCACGAGCCCGGCGAGCACCACCTTCTGCTCGCCCCGCCCCTCCGCCTCGCCGGCGAACTGGCCGATGCGCCCGCTCGTGAACTGCCCGAGCTCGGGCAGGAAACGCTCGATGGGATGCCCCGTGAGATAGAGCCCGAGGGTCTCCTTCTCGCCGGTCAGGCGCGTCTCCTCGTCCCACTCCGGCTCCACCGCCGCGAGCACGGGCGCCGCCGGCGCGCTCACCTCGCCGCCGCCGAGGCCGAAGAGGTCGTGCTGGCCCGCCGCCTGCATCGCCGAGTGCTGCTCGGCCGCCGCCAGCGCGTGCGGCAGCTGCGCCATGAGGGTGGCGCGGTTGGGCCCCAGGGCGTCCATCGCCCCGGCGCGGATCAGGGCCTCGATGACGCGGCGGTTGACCCGCCGCAGGTCCACCCGGCGGCAGAACTCGGCGAGATCCCGGAAGGGCCCGGCGGCCTCGCGCTCGCCCAGCACGGCGTCGAGGGCCGAGCGCCCCACCCCCTTCACCGCGCCGAGCCCGTAGCGGATCGCCGCCTCGCCGCACACCGTGAAGGCGTAGTCCGACTGGTTGATGTCGGGCGGCAGGACCTCGATCCCGAGCTGGCGCGCCTCCTCGATGAACTCCACCACCTTGTCGGTGTTGTCCATGTCGGAGGAGAGCACCGCGGCCATGAAGGCCGCCGGATGATGGGCCTTGAGCCAGGCGGTCTGGTAGGAGACGAGGGCGTAGGCGGCCGAGTGCGACTTGTTGAAGCCGTAGCCGGCGAACTTCTCCATGAGGTCGAAGATGTGGTTCGCCAGCCCCTCCTCCACCCCCCGCTCCCGCGCCCCGCGCAGGAAGATCTCGCGCTGCTTCGCCATCTCCTCGGGCTTCTTCTTGCCCATGGCCCGGCGCAGCAGGTCGGCCCCGCCCAGGGTGTAGCCCGCCAGCACCTGGGCGATCTGCATCACCTGTTCCTGGTAGAGGATGACGCCGTAGGTGGGCCGGAGGATGGGCTCGAGGTCCGGGTGCGGGTACTCCACCCGGGCGCGCCCGTGCTTGCGGTTGATGAAGTCGTCCACCATGCCCGACTGCAGCGGCCCCGGGCGGAACAGCGCCACCAGGGCCACGATGTCCTCGAAGCAGTCGGGCTGGAGCCTGCGGATGAGGTCCTTCATGCCCCGCGACTCCAGCTGGAAGACGGCCGTGGTCTGGCAGCGCTTGAGCAGGTCGTAGGTGGCGGGGTCGTCGAGGGGGATGGCGTCGATGTCCAGCGGCGGCTCGCCGCGGCCGGCGCGCTCGGCGTTGATGGTGCGCAGCGCCCAGTCGATGATGGTCAGGGTGCGCAGCCCCAGGAAATCGAACTTGACCAGCCCCACCGCCTCCACGTCGTCCTTGTCGAACTGCGTCACCAGGCCCTCGCCGCCCGGCTCGCAGTAGAGCGGGGTGAAGTCCGTGAGCGGCGCGGGGGCGATGACCACGCCGCCGGCATGCTTGCCCGGGTTGCGCGCGAGCCCCTCCAGGGCGCGGGCGAGGTCGAGGATGGCGCGGACCTCCTCCTCCTGCTCGTAGCGGGCACGCAGCTCCTCGCTCTCGGCGAGGGCCTTCTCCAGCGTCATCCCCACCTCGAAGGGGATCAGCTTCGCCAGCTTGTCCACGAAGCCGTAGGGATGGCCGAGGACGCGGCCGACGTCGCGCACCACCGCGCGCGCCGCCATGCTGCCGTAGGTGATGATCTGGGAGACGCGGTCGCGCCCGTAGCGCTCGGCCACGTACTCGATGACGCGGTCGCGCCGCTCCATGCAGAAGTCGATGTCGAAGTCCGGCATCGAGACCCGCTCCGGATTGAGAAAACGCTCGAAGAGCAGGTCGTAACGTATTGGATCCAAATTGGTGATCCCGAGGGCGTAGGCCACCAGGGAGCCCGCTCCGGAGCCGCGCCCCGGGCCCACCGGGACCCCGTGCTCGCGCGCCCAGCGGATGAAGTCGGCGACGATCAGGAAGTAGCCGGCAAAGCCCATGCCGGTGATGACCTCGAGCTCGCGCTCGAGCCGTTCCCGGTACGCCGCCTCGTCGTGGCCCGGCGCCGGCCCGTGGGCGGCGAGCCGCCGCGCCAGCCCCTCGCGGGCCTGCCGGGCGAGGAAGCCCGGCGCGTCCTCCCCCGGCGGCAGTGGGAAGTCGGGCAGCACCGAACGGCCGAGGGTCAGCTCCAGGTTGCAGCGGCGCGCGATCTCCACCGCGTTGGCCAGGGCCTCGGGCAGGTCGGCGAAGAGCTCGGCCATCTCCTGCGGCCCGCGCAGGTACTGCGCCTCGGTGTAGCGGCGCGGCCGCGCGGGATCGTCCAGCGTCCGCCCCTCGTGGATGCAGACCCGCGCCTCGTGGGCCTCGAAGTCCTCGCGCAGCAGGAAGCGCACGTCGTTGGTGGCCACCACCGGCAGCCCGTGCGCGGCCGCGAAGCCCACCGCGGCGTGGAGGTGCGCCTCGTCGTGGGGGCGCCCGAGCCGGTGCACCTCGAGGTAGAACCGCCCCGGGAAGCAGCGACCGAAGAACCCGAGCCAGCGCTCCGCCTCGTCGGCGCGCTCCTGCAGCAGGGCGCGCCCGAGCACCCCCTCGGCCCCTCCCGAGAGCGCGATGAGCCCGCCCGAGGCCTCCTCCAGCCAGGCCGGCTCCAGCACCGGCCGCCCGCCGTGCTGACCCTCGATGTAGCTGCGCGAGACCAGCCGCGTCAGATTGCGGTAGCCGGCGCCGTCCTGGCACAGCAGCACCACCCGCCCGGGCTCCCCCGCGGGGTCGGCGAGCCAGGCGTCCACGCCCACCACCGGCTTGACCCCCCGCGCCAGCGCCGCGCGGTAGAACTTCACCATCGCGAAGAGGTTGCACTGGTCGGTGACCGCCACCGCCGGCATCCCCAGCTCCGCCGCCCGCGCCACCAGCTGCGGGATGCGCACGATGCCGTCCACCAGCGAGTACTCGCTGTGCACGCGCAGGTGCACGAAGGTCGCCGGCGCCTTCACCGTCCTGCCCCCAGGAGCCGCGCCACGGGCGCGAAGCCGCGCCGGTGCTGCGGGCACGGGCCGAGGCGCGCCAGGGCCTCCAGATGCTCGCGGGTGGGATAGCCCTTGTGGCGGGCGAAGCCGTAGCCGGGGTAGCACCGCTCCAGCTCCTGCATGTGCGCGTCACGGGCCACCTTGGCGAGGATCGAGGCCGCGGCGATGGCCGCCACGGTGCGATCGCCCCGCACCACCGCCCGCGCCGGCACCGCCAGCGGCGGACAGCGGTCGCCGTCCACGAGGACCGCCTCAGGCGCCACCGCCAGCGCCTCCACCGCCCGGCGCATGGCGAGCAGCGTGGCGCCGAGGATGTTGAGCCGCTCGATCTCCTCCACCCCCGCCTCGGCCACCGCCCACGCCAGCGCGCGCTCGCGGATCCGCGCCGCCAGCGCCTCGCGCCGCCGCGCCGCGAGGGTCTTGGAGTCGGCGAGCCCGTCCACCGGACGGGCCGGATCGAGGATCACCGCCGCCGCCACCACCGGACCGGCCAGCGGCCCGCGGCCGGCCTCGTCCACCCCGGCGACGCGCTCCACCGCGGCGGTCACGACGGCGCCCCCCGGGCGGCCAGCAGCGACGCCACCGCCTCCGCGGCCCGCTCGTCGGCGCCGCAGCGCAGGGCGTAGTGGATCTCGGCGAAGGTCTCCTGCAGGCGCGCCCCGGCCTCGGGGTCCTCCAGATAGGCCAGGAGCGCGCGCCCCAGCCGCTCCCCCGTCACCGCCTCCTGGGCCAGCTCCGGCACCAGCGCCCGCCCGGCGAGGAGGTTGGGGAGCGAGAAGTGCGGCACCTCCATGAGCCGGCGCACGAGCCAGTAGCTTGCGCGCGAGAGCCGGTAGGCGACCACCATCGGCCGCTTGAGGAGCAGCGCCTCCAGGGTCGCCGTCCCCGAGGCCGTGAGGACCACGTCCGCCGCCTCCATCACCTCCCGCGACCGCCCCTCCACCAGGGTCAACGCCAGCCCCGCCCCGCGCAGCCGCCGCGCCTCCTCGAAAAGGGCGCGGGTGGCCGCGCTCGCCAGCGGCACCGCGGCGCGAAGCCCCGGCCGGCGCGCCGCGCACCAGCGTAGCGCATCCAGGAAGGGTCCGGCGAGGCTTCGCACCTCGCTCGGGCGCGAACCCGGCAGCAGCGCCACCAGCTCCCCCTCGGCGGCGAGCCCCAGCCGGCGGCGGGCGGCGAGGCGGTCGGGCACCAGCGGCACGCGGTCGGCGAGGGGGTGGCCGACGAAGCGCACCGACACCCCGTGGGCCTCGTAGAAGCGGGCCTCGAAGGGGAAGAGGGTGAGCATGAGATCCACCGCGGCGGCGATCCTGCGCACCCGTCCCCGCCGCCAGGCCCACACCGTGGGACTGACGTAGTGCACGGTGGGGATCCCCGCGGCGCGCAGGCGGGCCTCCAGGCCGAGGTTGAAGTCCGGGGCATCGACCCCGATGAAGAGCGCCGGCGGCCGGGCGAGGAAGTGCCGGGCGAGCCGCCGGCGCAGCCGCAGCAGCCGCGGCAGGTGGCGCACCACCTCGGCGAGACCGATCAGCCCCAGCTCCTCGGCGTCGGCGAGGGCCTCGCAGCCCGCCTCCCGCATCAGGGGGCCGGCCACCCCCTCGAAGCGCACCCCGGGCAGGCGCTCGGCCAGGGCCCGCATCAGGCCTGCCGCGAGCAGGTCCCCGGAGGCCTCGCCGGCGACGATGCCGATCCGCATCGGGCGCCGTCAGCGCACGATGCTGCGCCGCGCGCCGGCGATGAAGGCGGCCATCACCCCCGCCTCCGGCAGCTCGGCGGCCATGGCCTGAAGCCGCGCCTGGGCCTGCGCCAGCGTCAGCCCCTCCTTGTAGAGGACCTTGTAGGCGCGGCGCAGGCCCTCCAGGGTCGCGGGGGCGAAGCCGCGCCGCCGCAGGCCCGGGGTGTTGAGCCCGTAGGGGCGCGCCGGATTGCCGGCCACGCGCACGAAGGGCGGGACGTCCTTGGCTACGCCGCAGCCCATGGCGAGAAAGGCGTGGCGCCCGATGCGGCAGAACTGGTGGACGAGGGCGAAGCCGCCGAAGACCACGTGGTCCTCCACCACGACGTGGCCGGCGAGGGAGGCGCCGTTGGCGAAGACGGTGCCGTCGCCCACCTGGCAGTCGTGGGCGATGTGGGCGTAGGCCATGATGAAGTTGCCGCTGCCGATGCGGGTGACGCCGCCGCCGGCGGCGGTGCCGCGATGGATGGTGACGTACTCGCGGATGACGTTGTCGTCGCCGATCTCGAGGCGCGTCTCCTCGCCGCCGTAGCCCTTGTCCTGGGGGGCGCCCCCGAGGGCGGCGAAGGCGTGGATGCGGTTGCGCCGCCCGATCCGGGTCGGCCCCTCGATCACCGCGTGGGGCCCGATCACGCAGCCGGCGCCGATCTCCACCTCCGGCCCGATCACCGCGAACGGGCCCACTTCCACGTCCGCGGCGAGCCGCGCCGCCGGATCCACCACCGCGCGCGGGTCGATCATGCGCGCTCCGTCTCCGCCGTGGCCATGAGCTCGCCCTCGGCCACCACCTCCTCGCCCACCCGCGCCTCCACCGCGAAGCGCCAGATCCCGCGCACCGCACGCAGGATGCGCGCCTCGATGCGCACCTGGTCGCCCGGGCCCACCGGCCGGCGGAAGCGCACCTTGTCCATGCCCACGAAGTAGAAGATCGAGCCCACCGCCTGCGGGCGCGTGCGGAAGGCGAGCAGGGCCGTGGCCTGGGCCATGGCCTCCACCATCATGACCCCCGGCATCACCGGCCGGCCGGGGAAGTGGCCGGGGAAGAACGGCTCGTTCACGGTGACGTTCTTCAGGGCCAGGATGCGCTCGCCGGGCACGCACTCGAGCACCCGGTCGATGAGCAGGAAGGGGTAGCGGTGCGGCAGCAGCCGCTGGATCTCCTCGATGCCGAATCCGGTCTCCACGATGCTCTCCCCGTTGCCGAGCGGAAACGAACCTCGCCCTAGCGCCGGCGCCCGCCCAGCGCCCGCTCCAGCGCCTGCACGCGCCGCGCCAGCTCGTCGAGGCGGGTGAAACGGGCGGCGTTGCGCCGCCAGCGCGGGTTGGCCTCGAGCGGCGTGCCCGAGGAGTAGACCCCGGGCTCGCGGATGCTCCCCGTGACCATGGACATGGCGGTGATCTGGACGTCGTCGGCGATCTCCAGGTGGCCGGTGATGCCGACCCCGCCGCCGATGCGGCAGCGCCGCCCGATGCGGGTGCTGCCCGCGATGCCGACGCAGCCGGCGATGGCGGTGTGGGCGCCGATGTGGCAGTTGTGCGCCACCTGGATCTGGTTGTCCAGCTTGCACCCCTCCTCGATCACCGTGTCCTCGAGGGCGCCGCGGTCGATGGTGGTGTTGGCGCCGATCTCCACGTCGTCGCCGATGCGCACCGTGCCGAGCTGCGGGATGCGCACCCAGCGCTCGCCGTCCCGGGCGAAACCGAAGCCGTCGGCGCCGATCACCGCCCCCGGATGGACCAGCACCCGCGCCCCGAGGATCACCCCCGGCCCGAGGGTGACGTTGGCGACCAGGCGGCTGCCGGGACCGATGCGCGCCTCGCGCCCCACCACGCAGCCGGGGCCCACCACCACGCCGTCGCCGAGCTCCGCCCCCGCCTCCACCACCGCACACGGCCCCACGGAGACGCCGGCACCGAGGCGCGCCCCCTCGGCCACCACCGCCCGCGGGTGCACGCCGGGCCGCGGCGGCGGCTCCGGATGCAGCAGCGCCAGCGCCCGCGCCCAGGCGAGGTAGGGGTTGGCGGTGAGCAGCGCCGCCACCGGGCAGTCGCCGGCGTGCTCGGGGGCGAGGATCACCGCCGCGGCCCGGGTCGCCGCCAGGTGGCGGCGGAAGCGCGGGTGGCCCAGGAAGGCCAGGTCCCGCGGACCCGCCCGGTCCAGCGGCGCGGCGGCCTCCACGCGCCGCCCCGGGTCGCCGCGAAGCTCGGCCCCGACGTGCGCCGCCAGCTCGCCGAGGGTCCGCCCCGCCACGGGCTAGCGCCCGGCGTCGGGCCGCTGCCGGGCCTTGAGCGCCTCGATGACGCGGGCGGTGAGATCGACGCGCTCGCTGGCGTAGAGGACCCCGTCGGTGAGGACGAGGTCGTAGCCGCCCTCGGCGGCGAGACGGCGGATGGTCTCGGCCACCAGCCGCTGCAGCTTGGCGAGCTCCTCGTTGCGGCGGATGTTGAGGTCCTCGCGGAACTCGTCGCCCTCGCGCTTGAGCTCGCGCTGGCGGCTGCGGATCTCCTGCTCGAGGCGGCCGCGCTCGGCCTCGCTCATGATCGCCCCGTCGCGCGCCAGGCGCTCCTCCAGCCCCCGCAGCTCCTTCTGCTTCGCCACCAGCTCGCGCTGGCGCGGCGAGAACTCCTCCTCGAGCCGGGCCTCGGCGGCGGCGCGCTGCGGCGCCGCCTCCAGCACCTTGGCCGGGTTGACGTATCCGATGCGAAGCTCGGCGGCGCCGGCGCCCCCCGCGGCGAGCAACGCCGCCAGGACCCACGCCGCCACGCCAAGGAAACGGCGGCTCATCGTGACCCCTTCTCTCCTCGCCCGATGCCAGGCCGGCGCACAGCTTAGCACGCGCCCCCGCTCCTCAGAAGGCGAAGCCGAGGGAGAACTGGAAGCTCTGCGTCTCGTCCCCGGGCTCGGAGCGCAGCGGCGTCGCCCAGCTGAAGATCAGCGGACCGATGGGCGAGAACCAGTTCAGGGCCACACCGGCCGAGGCGCGCAGCGCGTCGGGGTCGAAGCCGGCGCCGTCGGTGTCGAAGACGTTGCCCACATCGACGAAGCCCGCCACGCGCACGGCGTCGTTGTCCGCCATCCCCGGCAGGGGCAGCACCAGCTCGAGGTTGGTCACTACGCGCAGGTTGCCGCCGAAGGGGTCGCCGGTGCTGTCGCGCGGGCCGAGGGAGTTGCCGTCGAAGCCCCGCACGGAGCGCACGCCGCCGGCGAAGAAGTGCTCGAAGAACGGCAGCGAGGCGGTGTCCCCGTAGCCGTCGCCGAAGGCGACCCCCAGCTTGCCCACGAAGGTCAGCTGCCGCGTCAGCGGACGGTACCAGCGCAGGTCGTAGGCGAGCTTGTAGAAGGTGAGATCGCTGCCCGGCACCGCCAGCTCCAGCCCCACCCGCTGGTAGAGTCCCGTGGTGGCGAAGAAGGCCCGGTCGCGGCTGTCGTGGGTCCAGGCCAGCTCCAGCCGGTAGGTGGTGAAGGACGAGCCCGTGGCGGCGGCGAAGTCGAGGATCTCCTGGGGGCTGGTGGAGAAGGTGTGCAGCCGCGTCGCCTCGGCGCCGATGCCGAACCGGAGGCGGTCCTCCTCGGTCACCGGGACCCCCCAGTGGATCTCCGCGCCGTCGACGTCGGTGCTGTAGTCGGAGACGTTGGCCTCGGCGGCGTCGGTGCGCCGCGAGTTGAGGCTGAAGCCGCGGCTGACGCCGTCCAGGGTGTAGTAGGGGTTGTCGTAGGCCAGGCTGTAGATGCGGTTGGAGCTGCTGTTGTCGATCTGCAGCTTCAGGCGCGTGCCGCGCCCGAAGAGGTTGTCCTCGGAGACGCTGCCCGAGAAGATCACCCCCTGGGTGTCGGAGTAGCCGACGCTGGCGATGAGGTTGCCGGTGGGGCGCTCCTTCACCGTCAGGCGCACGTCCACGAGGTCGGGCGAGCCGGGCACGCGCGGCGTCTCGACGTTGACCTCCTCGAAGAAGCCGAGGCGCTGCAGGCGCGTGCGCGACAGCCGCACCGCCTCCGTCGACAGCGGCGCCCCCTCGGGCTGGCGCAGCTCGCGCCGGATGACGGCGTCGCGGGTGAGGGTGTTGCCGGAGATCTCCACCCGGCGCACGTAGACGCGCTTGCCCGGGTCGACGAAGAAGGTCAGGTCCACGGTGCCGGCCTCGCGGTGCAGCTCCGGCACGGGGTTGACATTGGCGAAGGCGAACCCCTCGACCCCCAGCCGCTCGGCGATGGCGTCGGCGCTCTCCGTCACCGCGCGTTGGGAGAAGACCTCGCCCTGGGCCACCGTGAGCAGGGCCTCGAGCTCCTCGCGCGGCACCACCGTCTCGCCCACCACCCGTACGCGGCCGACCCGGTAGCGTCCGCCCTCGCGGACGCGGATGGTGATGAAGACCGAGCCCCGGTCCGGGGTCAGGGTGACCACGGTGGAGTCCACGGCGAACTCCACGTAGCCCCGGTCCATGTAGTAGGCGCGCAAGGTCTCGAGATCGCCGGCGAGGCGCTGGCGCGAGTACTGGTCGCGCTTGGAGAACCACGCGAAGGGCCCCTTGGGGCCGAGCTGGAAGCGGTCCAGGAGCGCCTCGTCCGTGAACGCCCGGTTGCCGAGGATGCGGATGGCCCGGATGCGCGCCGCCTCGCCCTCGCGGATCCTGAGCCGCACCGCGACGCGGTTGCGCTCCAGCGGCTCGACCTCGGTCTCGATCCGCGCCGCGTACTTGCCCTGGCTGAGGTACTGCCGCTCCAGCTCGCGCCGGATGCGCTCGAGCAGCGAGCGGTCGAACACCCGGCCCTCGGCGAGCCCCAGATCCTTCAGCGACTTCTTCAGCTCGTCGGTGGGGATCGCCCGGTTGCCCTCGATCTCCACCGCGCCGATGGCCGGGCGTTCCCGCACCACCACGACCAGGGTCGCACCGTCGCGCTCGAGGCGCACGTCCTCGAAGAAGCCCGTGCGGAAGAGGGCGCGGATTGCACCCGCGGCCGCCTCCTCGTCGAGGCGGTCCCCCACCTGCACGGGGAGGTAGCTGAAGACCGTGCCCTCGGTGATGCGGACGTTGCCCTCGACGCGGATGGCCTCGACGCGGAAGGGCTCGAAGGCGCCGGCCGCCGCACTCGCAACGAGCAGCACCACCGCGGCGAGCCAGCCGAGCGACCGGCGGATGCTCCCCCCCCGCATACCCTGCATCGGCGCCCCCTGACCCTCCTCCCGGCCGCAGCACGGCCCCGCCGGGCGGCACGCCCCCGGCAGCGGCCCTTCAGCCGAGGAGCCTGGCGAGATCGTTGTAGAACGCCAGCCCCATAAGGGCCAGCAGCACGGCGATCCCCACGCGCTGCCCGAGCATCTGCGCCTGCTCCGAGAGCGGGCTGCCCTTGACCGCCTCGATGAGGTAGTAGAGGAGATGCCCCCCGTCGAGCAGCGGGATCGGCGCGAGGTTGATTATACCCAGACTGATGCTCACCACGGCGAGGAAGGACAGGAAGGGCACCAGCCCCACCGCCGCCGACTGGCCCGCGTACTGGGCGATGCTGATGGGGCCGCTGAGGTTCTCCACCGAGGCCTGTCCCAGCGCCATCCGCCCGAGCAGCCGCACCATGAGCCCGATCATGCGGCCGGTCTTGGCCGCCGCCTCCCGCGCCGCCGCCACGGGGCCGTAGCGCACCTCCACCCGCATGGCCTCGAAGACGCCCTCCGGGATGCGCACATAGGCCCCGATGCGCCCGACGCCGTCCTCCCCCGCCTCCGGCGTCACCTCCAGCTCCACCACCGCCTCGCCCCGGCGCACCCGGACGCGGATCGGCTGCCCGGGCCGGGCGCGCACGTAGTCCACCCAGGCCTGCCAGGTGGGCATGGGGACGCCGTCGGCGGCCAGCACCTCGTCGCCGGGCTCGAGCCCCGCGGCCTCGGCCGCCCCGCCCGGGACCACGCGGTCGATCACCGGCGCCATCCGCGGCTGCCACGGCACGAGGCCCAGGGTGGCGGGATCGAGCTCCCCCTCGGCCGCCCCCGCGAGCCCCGGCAGCGCCAGCTCCAGCGCCGTCTCGCCGCCGCCGGCCCGCCGCACCCTGAGCCGCACCGCCTCACCCGCGAGGGCGCGATCCAGCAGCGCCAGCATGGCCGCGTCCCAGGTCGGGGTCCGCCGCCCCCCCACGGCGACGATCTCGTCGCCCTCGGCCAGCCCCGCCTGCGCCGCCGGCGTGCCCTCCGGCACCGGCCCCAGCACCGGCCGCAGCCCCGTCACCCCCGCCATGTGGATGACCCAGTAGGCGACGAGGGCGAAGAGCAGATTGAAGACGGGCCCGGCGAGGACGATGGCGCTGCGCCGCCACAGGGGCTGGTTGTTGAAGGCGCGGTGGCGCTCGGCCGGCGGCACCGGCCCCTCGTGCTCGTCGAGCATCTTGACGTAGCCGCCGAGGGGCAGAACCGCCACCACGTACTCGGTGCCGTCGGCGCCCTGCCGCCGCCACAGCGGGCGGCCGAAGCCGATGGAGAAGCGCAGGACCCGCACCCCGAGCCTGCGTGCGACCCAGAAATGGCCGAACTCGTGCACGGCGATGAGGATCGCGAGGGCGACCGTGAAGGAGGCCAGCGTGAAGAGGATCCCGCCCATGGCTCAGGCCGCCGCCCGCCGCGCGGCGTGCTCTCGTGCCCGGCGGTCGGCCTCGAGCACCGCCTCGAGGCTGTCGGCCGGCCCCGCCGGCACTGCCGCCAGGGTGTCCTCGATCACCTCGGCGATGGCCGTAAAGGGCAGCCGCCCGCCGAGGAAGGCCGCCACCGCCACCTCGTTGGCGGCGTTGAGGATCGCCGGCGCCGTCCCCCCCGCGCGCTGGGCCGCGTAGGCGAGGCCCAGGCAGGGATAGCGCCCAGGGTCGGGGGCGCGGAAGTCGAGCCGGCCGGCGCGCACCAGATCCAACGCCTCGACGCCCGCCTCGATCCGCTCCGGCCAGCCCAGGGCCTGGGCGATGGGCGTGCGCATGTCCGGATTGCCGAGCTGCGCCAGCACCGAGCCGTCCACGTACTCCACCAGGGAGTGGACGATGCTCTGCGGGTGCAGCACCACCTCCACGCGCTCCGCCGGCAGCCCGAAGAGCCAGCAGGCCTCCATCACTTCCAGGCCCTTGTTCATCATGGTCGCCGAGTCCACCGAGATCTTGCGCCCCATGGACCAGTTGGGATGGGCGCAGGCCTCCTCGGGCGTGACCGCCGCCAGCCGCTCCAGCGGCGCGTCGCGGAACGGCCCGCCGGAGGCGGTGAGGATGATCCGCCGCACGCCGGCCGGGGCCTGCCCCGGCCGGCTGCCCGGCGGCAGGCACTGGAAGACGGCGTTGTGCTCGCTGTCGATGGGGACGAGCTCCGCCCCCCCCTCGCGCACCGCCTCCATGAACAGGGCGCCGGCCATCACCAGCGACTCCTTGTTCGCCAGCAGCACGCGCTTGCCCGCGCGCGCCGCCGCGAGCGCCGGGCGCAGCCCCGCCGCACCGACGATGGCCGCCATGACGAAGGCGGCCTCGGGCAGCGCCGCCACCGCCTCGACGCCCTCGGCGCCGGCGAGGACCTCGATCCCCAGGCCCTCCTCGCGCAGGCCCTGCGCCAGGCGGCGCGCCGCGGCGGGCTCGGCCATGGCCACCACCGCCGGGCGGAAGCGCCCGCACAGCGCCCGCATCCCCTCGACGTCGCGCGCGCCGGCCAGGGCGACGACGCGGAAGCGGTCGGGATGGCGCGCGGCCACGTCCAGGGTACTGCGCCCGATGGAGCCCGTGGCCCCCAGCACGGCGAGCCCGATCACGCCCCGCCCCCCGCCGCGCCGAGCCCCACGAGATAGACCGGCGCCGCCGCCGTGATGCTGTCGATCCGGTCCAACAGCCCGCCGTGTCCGGGCAGCAGTCCGCCGCTGTCCTTCACGCCGCGCTCCCGCTTGACGAGACTCTCGAGCAGATCGCCGACCACCGAGGATAGGGCGACGGCGAGGGTGAGGGCAAACCAGGACGGACCGCCGCCAAGCCCCGCGGCGGCGGCCGCGAGCGCCGCCGCCATCGCCGCCAGCACCCCCCCCGCGAGCCCCTCCCAGGTCTTGCCCGGGCTCACCCGCGGGATGAGGCGGTGCCGACCCCAGCGCCGGCCGACGAGATAGGCCCCGCTGTCCGCCGCCCACACCACCACGAGGAGGTAGAGCAGCAACCCCGCACCGCCGGGGCGGCCGTGCACGGCGAGGGCCGCGGCGCAGGCCGGCACCAGCACCAGCAGACCGGCCGCGCGCCAGCCCCACACCGCCCGGCGCATCCGCCCCGGCCCCGGATAGCGCACCACGAGCACCGCCGCCGCAAGCCACCATGCCAGGGCGAGCCAGGCCACGAGCCGCACCGCCCCCTCGCCGGCGACGAGCAGCGCCGCCACCCCCGCCGCCACCGCCGCCGCGTAGGCCGCCGCGGCGGCCCCGGCGAGCCCCGTCAGGCGCGCCCACTCCCAGCCCGCACCCGCGGTCACGAGGACGAAGGGCAGCGCGAGCCAGACCGTGGGCAGCCCCAGGATGGCGGCGACCGTCAGTGGGAGCAGGACGGCGGCGGTCAGCAGGCGTCGCAGCATGGCCCCGGGTGCGGCGGCCGAGGCCGCCTCAGCCCCCCGCCCCCGGCGCCCCGCTAGGCACCCTGCGCCTTCTCCAGCGCCTCGGCCTGCTCGCCGGTGCGCCCGAAGCGCCGCTGCCTGCCGGCGTAGTCGGCGAGGGCCGCCTCGAGGTCGCCCTCGTCGAAGTCGGGCCAGAGGGTGTCCGTGAAGTGGAGCTCGGTGTAGGCCAGGTGCCAGAGGAGGAAGTTGCTGATCCGGCGCTCCCCCCCGGTGCGGATGAAGAGATCCGGGTCCGGCAGCCCGGCCAGCGACAGCCGCCCCGCCACCGCCTCCTCGTCCACCGCGGACGGATCGAGCCGCCCGTCGGCGGCCTCGGCGGCGATGCGCCGCGCCGCCTGGGCGATGTCCCAGCGCCCACCGTAGCCCACCGCCAGCACCAGGTCCATGGCCCGGTTGTCCCGCGTCAGCTCCTCCGCCTCGGCCATGCGCCGGTGCAGGGCGGGGCCGAAGTCGCGCCGCTCGCCGACGAAGCGGACGCGGATCCCGTGCTCGTGCAGCCGCGCCACCTCGCTGCCGAGGGTCTGCGTGAAGAGGTCCATCAGCACCCGCACCTCGGCGCGCGGGCGCCGCCAGTTCTCGCTGGAGAAGGCGAAGAGGGTCAGCACCGCGATGCCGCGGCGGCGGCAGCCCTCCACCGTGCGGCGCACGGCCTCGACACCGGCGCGGTGGCCCGCCGTGCGCGGCAGCCCCCGGCGCTGCGCCCAGCGGCCGTTGCCGTCCATGACGATGGCGATGTGTCGCGGCAGCCGCGCGCCGGCCCCCATGGCGATGCCTCCCCGGCCCTCAGACGCTGAGGAGCTCCTTCTCCTTGGCCTCGAGGATCTCGTCCACCTGGGCGATGAAGCGGTCGGTGAGCTTCTGGATCTCCTCCTCGGCGCGCCGCTCCTCGTCCTGCGAGATCTCCTTCTCCTTGACCAGCTCCTTGAGATGGTGGTTGGCGTCGCGGCGGATGTTGCGGATCGCCACCCGCGCCTGCTCGGCCTCTTGGCGCACGACACGCACCAGCTCCTTGCGCCGCTCCTCGGTCAGCGGCGGCAGCGGCACGCGGATGACGTTGCCCGCGGTGGCCGGGTTGAGCCCGAGGTCGGACTCGCGGATGGCCTTCTCCACCACCGGCACCATGTTGCGCTCCCACGGCGTCACGGTGAGGGTGCGGGCGTCCTCCACCGCGACGTTGGCCACCTGGTTGATGGGCACCTCGGTGCCGTAGTAGGTCACCCGGATGTGGTCGAGGAGGCTGGTGTGGGCGCGCCCGGTGCGCAGCTTCGCAAGCTCCTGCCTCAGGGCCTCGACGCTCTTCTTCATGCGCGACTGCGCGTCCTTCCGGATGTCCTCGATCATCGCTCGCCCCCTACTCCACCAGGGTCCCCAGCGGCTCGCCCCGCATCACCCGCTCCAGATTCCCGGGCACGGTCACGTCGAAGACGCGCACCGGCATCCCGTGCTGCCGGCACAGCTCCATGGCGGTGAGGTCCATGACCCCGAGGCGCCGCTCGAGGGCCTCGTCGAAGCCGAGCCGCTCGTAGCGGCGCGCCTGCGGGTTGCGCACGGGATCGTCGGAGTATACCCCATCGACCTTGGTCGCCTTCAGCAGCAGCCCGGCCGAGATCTCGATCGCCCGCAGCGCCGCCGCCGAGTCCGTGGTGAAGAACGGGTTGCCGGTGCCGGCGGCGAAGAAGACCACCCGGCCCTTGGCGAGGTGCCGCAGGGCGCGGTCGGGGCTGGCGGGTTCGGTCAGGTGCTCCACCTGGAGGGCCGACAGCACCCGCCCCTCGACGCCGTGGCGGCGCAGCGCCGCGCGCATGGCGAGGGCGTTCATCACCGTGGCGAGCATGCCCATGTGGTCGCCCGTGACGCGGTCGACCCCCGCCGCCGCGAGACCGGCGGCCTCCAGCCCCGCCCCCCGCAGGAGGTTGCCGCCGCCGACCACCACCCCCACCTGGGCCCCCAGGCGGGCCACCGCCGCGATCTCCCCCGCGAGGCGGGAGAGCTCGGCCGGGTCGATGCCGACCCCGCCCCCGCCCGCGAGAGCCTCGCCGCTCAGCTTGAGCAGGACCCGCCGCGGGGCGGGCCCGCCGGGCTCGGACCCCGCCACGGCCTCAGCCCTGGCCGCGGGCCTGGGCCATGACCTCGGCCGCGAAGTCCTCCTGCCTCTTCTCGATCCCCTCGCCCACCTCCAGGCGGACGAAGCGGCGGACCTCGGCACCGGCCTTGCGCACCAGCTCGCCCACCGTCTGGTCGGGATCCTTGACGAAGGGCTGGCCGAGCAGGGTGACCTCCGCCAGCCACTTGCGCAGCCGCCCCTCCACCATCTTCTCGACGATGTGCGCCGGCTTGCCGCTGTCGGCGGCCTGGGCGGCATAGATCTCGCGCTCCTTGGCCAGCACGGCCTCCGGCACCTCCTCGTCGCGCACCCACTGCGGACGGCTGGCGGCCACGTGCATGGCGAGATCCCGCGCCAGCGTCTCGTCGCCGCCGGCGAGCTCCACCACGACCCCGATGCGGGTGCCGTGGCGGTAGACGCCGAGCACGCCGTCGCTGTCGATGCGGGCGAAGCGGCGCACCTGGATGTTCTCCCCCACCTTGGCCACCAGCTCGCGGCGGGCCTCCTCGACGCTGCCCCCGTCCAGGGGCAGGGCCAGGAGCGCCTCGAGATCCGCGGGCGCCTTCTCCAGCGCCGCCTGCGCCACGGCCTCGGCGAAGCGCACGAAGTGCTCGTCCTTGGCCACGAAGTCGGTCTCGCTGTTGACCTCCACCAGCGCCACGGCGCCGCCGTCGCGGGCGACGGCGATGATGCCCTCCGCGGCCACCCGCCCGGCCTTCTTGTCGGCCTTGGCCTGGCCGCTCTTGCGCATCAGCTCGATGGCGGCCTCGATGTCCCCGCCGGTCTCCACCAGCGCCTTCTTGCACTCCATCATCCCGGCGCCGGTGCGCTCGCGAAGCTCCTTCACCAGTGCGGCTGTGATCTGCATCGGTCTCGCTCTCCCGTCACGGGCGCGGCCTCACTCGGCCGCGGCGCCCTGATCCCCACCCGCCGGCGTGTCCCCGTCCGCCACCACCGCGGCGGCCTCCGGCACCTCGTCCACCGGCACGAACTCGTCCTCGCCCCCGGTGGCCTCGGCCCGGCTGAGGCGCCCCTCGAGCACGGCGTCGGCGGCCGCCGAACAGTAGAGACGGATCGCCCGCATGGCGTCGTCGTTGCCCGGGATCGGGTAGTCGACCCCCTCGGGCGAGTTGTTGGTGTCCACCACCCCCACCACCGGGATGCGCAGCTTGTTGGCCTCCTTGACGGCGATGTCCTCGTGGCCGACGTCGATCACGAACAGGGCGTCGGGCAGCCCGTCCATGTCCTTGATGCCCCCGAGGGCGCGCTCGAGCTTGGCCATCTCGCGGCGCAGCCGCAGCACCTCCTTCTTGCTGAAGCGCTCGAAGCCGCCCTCCTGCTCCATCGCCTCCAGCTCCTTGAGGCGCTGGATGGAGCGGCGGATGGTGCGGTAGTTGGTGAGCATGCCGCCGAGCCAGCGGTAGTTGACATAGGGCATGCCGCAGCGCTCGGCCTGCTCCCGGACGATGTCCTGGGCGGCGCGCTTGGTGCCCACGAAGAGGACGGTGCCGCGGTCGGCGGCGATGCGGCTGATGAAGCCCATCGCCTCCTCGAACAGGGGCAGGGTCTTCTCGAGGTTGATGATGTGGATCCGGTTGCGGGCCCCGAAGATGTATGGTTCCATCTTCGGGTTCCAGTAGCGGGTCTGATGCCCGAAGTGGACGCCCGCCTCGAGCATCTGGCGCATCGAAACGCTCGGCATATCGGGAAGCCTCCTTCCTCGTCAGGGTTGAGCCTCCATGCGCCCCATACGGAAACCCGCCCTCGCGGGCGGGCACCCTGCCGCATGTGACGGCGCATGTGCGGATTTCGCGGCCGGGCCGCGTCTTTGGGCGGGCGCTTTATACCACAATCGGCGACCCCCACCAAGGCGGGGGCGGGAGGCGAGGCGAGCCGTGCTCATGTCCGTGATCATCAAGACCCCGGAGGAGATCGAGAAGATGCGCGTGGCCGGGCGGCTCGCCGCGGAGGTCCTCGACATGATCGAGGAGCACGTCCGCCCGGGGGTCACCACCGAGCAGCTCGACCGCATCTGCCACGACTACATCGTGGAGGTCCAGGGCGCCGTCCCCGCCCCCCTCAACTACCACGGCTTCCCCAAATCCATCTGCACCTCGGTCAACCACGTCGTCTGCCACGGCATCCCGGGCCCGCGGAAGCTGCGCGACGGCGACATCGTCAACATCGACGTCACCGTCATCAAGGACGGCTACCACGGCGACACCAGCCGCATGTTCTTCGTGGGCGAGCCGTCGGTGCTCGCCCGCCGCCTCGTGCGCGTCGCCCGCGAGTGCCTCGAGATCGGCATCTCCCTGGTGCGCCCCGGCGCCCGCCTCGGCGACATCGGCCACGCCATCCAGCGCCACGCCGAGCGCCACGGCTACTCGGTGGTGCGCGAGTACTGCGGCCACGGCATCGGGCGGCGCTTCCACGAGGAGCCGCAGGTGCTGCACTACGGCGCCCCGGGCACCGGGCTCGTGCTCGCCCCGGGCATGACCTTCACCATCGAACCCATGGTCAACGCCGGGCGGCGGCACGTGAAGGTGCTCGGCGACGGCTGGACCGTGGTCACCAAGGACCGCAGCCTCTCGGCCCAGTGGGAGCACACGGTGCTCGTGACCGAGGACGGCCACGAGGTGCTCACGCTGAGCCCGCGCCACGGCACCTGACCGCCATGGACGCCACTCCGCCGCCGGGGATGCGCAGCCGGCGGGTGGTGCGGGACCCCGGCCCCGTGCGCACCCGCAGCGGCCCGCCGCGGCCCGCCGGCCCGCTCCTGGACCCCGCCGCCCTCGACCAGGCCCTCGCCGCCGGCGCCGATCCCCTCGAGGCCTTCCGGCGCGCCCTCGCCGAGGGGACCGACGCCCTCGCCGAGCGCTTCCGCAGCGGGGTGCCCGCGGCGATGCTGGTGGGGGAGCGGGCGCGCCTCATCGACCAGCTGCTGCGCCGCGCCTGGGATCGGCTCGTGGCGGCCGAGGCCGGTGCCACCATGGCCCTGGTGGCGGTGGGCGGCTACGGCCGCGGCGAGCTCCACCCGCACTCCGACATCGACCTCCTGATCCTCCTCGAGGCCGAGCCCGACCCCTGCCAGCGGGGCGTCATCGAGTCCTTCCTCGCCTTCCTCTGGGACATCGGCCTGGAGGTGGGCCAGAGCGTGCGCACGGTGGAGGCCTGCGCCGAGCTCGCCCGCGCCGACATCACGGTGGCCACCAGCCTCATGGAGGCGCGGCTGCTGGCCGGGCCGCGGCCGCTGTTCGAGCGCATGGCCGAGGCCGTGGGGCCGGACCGGATGTGGCCCAGCCGCGCCTTCTTCGAGGCCAAGCTCGCCGAGCAGCAGGCCCGCCACGCCAAGTTCCACGACACCGCCTACAACCTCGAACCCAACGTCAAGGAGGGCCCGGGCGGCCTGCGCGATCTGCAGACCGTGGCCTGGGTGGCCAAGCGGCACTTCCGCGCCCGCGACCTCCACGACCTCGTGGCGCGGGGCTTTCTCACCGAGGACGAGCACCACGACCTCGTCGCCGCCCAGGGCTTCCTGTGGGACGTGCGCTTCGCCCTCCACCTCCACGCCGGCCGCCGCGAGGACCGGCTCCTTCTCGACCACCAGCAGGCGCTCGCCCGCGCCTTCGGCTTCCGCGACGACGACCAGCGCCTGGCGGTGGAGAAGTTCATGAAGCGCTACTACCGCACGGTGATGGAGCTGCAGCGGCTGACCGAGATGCTCCTGCAGCTCTTCTCCGAGCGCATCCTGCACGCCGACGAGCCGGGCGAGCCCGTGCCCCTCAACCGCCGCTTCCAGGCCCGCCACGGCTACATCGAGGCGGTCTCGGAGGAGATCTTCCGCCGCTATCCCTTCGCCCTGCTGGAGATCTTCCTCCTGCTCGCGCAGCACCCCGAGCTCAAGGGCGTGCGCGCCACCACCATCCGCCTCATCCGCGCCCACCGCCACCTCATCGACGGCGCCTTCCGCCGCGATCTGCGCAACCGGGCGCTCTTCATGGAGATCCTGCGCCAGCCCCAGGGCATCACCAAGGTGCTGCGGCGGATGAACCGCTACGGCGTGCTCGCCGCCTACATCCCCGCCTTCGGCCGCATCGTCGGCCAGATGCAGTACGACCTCTTCCACGTCTACACCGTGGACGAGCACACGCTGTTCGTGCTGCGCAACCTGCGCCGCTTCACCGTGCCCGAGCACCGCCACGAGTTCCCCCACTGCAGCGAGATCATCGAGCGCATCCCGAAGCTGGAGCTGCTCTACCTGGCGGCGCTGTTCCACGACATCGGCAAGGGGCGCGGCGGCGACCACAGCGAGATCGGGGCGGAGGAGGCGGAGCGCTTCTGCCGCGAGCACCTGCTGAGCGCCTACGACACCGAGCTGGTGACCTGGCTCGTGCGCCACCACCTGCTGCTGTCCACCACCGCCCAGCGGCGCGACATCGGCGACCCCGAGGTGGTCAACGAGTTCGCCCGCCGGGTGGGCGACCAGACCCGCCTCGACTATCTCTACCTCCTCACCGTCGCCGACGTGCGCGCCACCAACCCGGCGATCTGGAACTCCTGGAAGGACGCCCTCTTCCACGAGCTCTACGCGCTGGCCCGGCGTGCCCTGCGCCGCGGCCTCGAAAACCCGGTGGACCGCGCCGAGCGGGTGCGCGGCGTGCGCGCGCTGGCGCGGGCCCAGCTGCGCCTGCGCGGCCTGCCCGCCGAGGCCGTCGAAGCCCTCTGGCGCACCCTCCCGGAGGAGTACTTCCTGCGCACCGCACCCGACGAGGTGGCCTGGCACACCGAGACCGTGATCCACGCCGGCACGCCGCCCGTGGTCGCGCTGCGCCGCCACCGCGGCCACGCCGGCACCGCCGTCCTCGTCTACTGCCGCGACGAGGAGCACGTCTTCGCGCTCACCACCTCGATGCTGGACCGCCTGGGGCTCAACGTCGCCGACGCGCGCATCATCCCCACCCTCGACGGCCACACCGTGGACGTCTATCTGGTGCTGGAGGACGACGGCGGGCCGGTGGCCGAGGCGGGGCGCGAGGAGGAGGTCCGGATGGCGCTGCTCGAGGCCCTGCGCTCGCCGCCGCGGCCGATCCCCCTCACCCCGCGGCGGGCCTCACGGCAGCTGCGCCACTTCCGCGTGCCCACGGTGGTGGAGTTCTCCCAAGACGAGCGCAACGGGCGCACCGTGGTGGGGCTCGTCTGCGCCGACCGCCCGGGCCTGCTCTCGCGGGTCGGGCGCGCCTTCGCCGACTGCGGGGTGCGGCTGCGCAACGCCAAGGTGGCCACGGTGGGCGAGCGCGCCGAGGACTTCTTCTACGTCACCGACCGCGAGGGGCGTCCGCTGGATGCGCCCGAGCGGCAGGCCTGCGTGCGCGAGGCCCTCCTGCGCTACCTGGAGAGCGGCTGAACCCGCCGCGGCTCAGCCGCCGCGGCGCGCGGCCGCCACGGCGGCGGCGACGATGAGGCCCCCGCCCGCCCACTCCGCGGGCCGCAGCGCCTCGCCGGCGAGGAGGTAGGACGAGACCGCCCCCGCCACCAGCTCGAAGAGCAGGATCACCGCCGAGCGGCCCACCGGCAGGCGCGTCACCCCGTACTGGACCGAGAGGGTCATCACCGTCATCAGCAGCGCCCCCACGGCGAGGGCGCCGGCGATGCCGACGGGGTCGGCCGGGGCGGGGGCGCCCTCGACGGCAAGCATCGCCGCCGCCACCGCCAGCACCCCCACCCAGGAGAGGGCCGTCTTGGCCGCCAGCGGCATCGCCTGGAGCCGGCGCACGGCGACGTTGGTGACGGCGAAGGCCATCCCCGAGGTCAGGGCCAGCCAGTCCGCCCGCCCCGCGGGCCAGGGCATGCCGAGCTCGGGCGACCACAGCATGGCCCCGGCCCCGGCCATGGCGAGGGCGAGCACCGCGAGCGCCCCCCGGGTCACCGGCTCGCCCAGCAGCAGCCGCGCCAGCACCACCGCCCACACCGGCGAGAGATAGAAGAGGAGGAGCACCCGCATCACCGTGCCCTCCAGCACGGCGAGGACGAAGGCGACGTTGGTCCAGCCGGCGGCGAGCGCCATGAGCAGCCCCCAGCGCCCGCCCGCGCCCCTGCGCAGGGCGCGCACCGCCGGGGCGGCGAGGATCGCCAGCGCCGCGGCGTAGATGAGCAGCGTCGACCACAGCCCCGCGACCCCCCGCGCCTCCAGCAGGCGCAGCGGGTACCAGAGCACCCCCCAGAGGGTGGCGCCGAGCAGCAGCGCCGCCACCGCGGCCCCCTCGCCGGGCGCCCGCGCCGGTTTATACTCCCCCATCCCGGCCTCCACGGAAGCCCCGGTGAATCCCGATCTCGACCGCCTCCACCCCTACCCCTTCGAGCGGCTGCGGGCGCTGCTCGCCGGCTGCGCGCCGCCGGCCGGGCTGCCGCCCTTGGATCTGGCCATCGGCGAGCCGCGCCACCCGCCGCCCCCCTTCGTCCTCGAGGCGCTCGGTGCCGCCCTCGAGGGCCTCGGCCGCTACCCGGCGACCCGCGGCGAGGCGCCGCTGCGGCAGGCCATCGCCGCCTGGCTCGAGCGTCGCTTCGGCCTGCCGGCGGGTGCCGTGGACCCCGAGACCCACGTGCTCCCCGTCAACGGCACCCGGGAGGCCCTCTTCGCCTTCGCCCAGGCCGTGGTGGACCGCACCGCCCGCCCCCTGGTGGCGATGCCGAACCCCTTTTACCAGATCTACGAGGGGGCGGCACTTCTCGCCGGCGCCGAGCCCTACTACCTGGACGCCACCGAGGCCAGCGGCCACCTGCCGGACCTCGACGCCGTGCCGGAGCCGGTGTGGCGGCGCTGCCAGCTCCTCTACCTCTGCTCGCCCGCCAACCCCGCGGGCGCGGTGGCCGATGCCGCCTACCTGCACCGGGCGCTGGAGCTCGCCGAGCGGCACGACTTCGTCATCGCGGCCGACGAGTGCTACTCCGAGATCTACCTCGACGAGGACCGCCCCCCGCCGGGCCTCCTCCAGGCCGCCCACGCGGCGGGCAACGAGGCCTTCCGCCGCTGCGTCGTCTTCCACAGCCTGTCCAAGCGCTCCAACCTGCCGGGGCTGCGCTCGGGCTTCGTCGCGGGAGATGCCGAGATCCTCGCCCGCTTCCTGCGCTACCGCACCTACCACGGCTGCGCGATGCCGCCGCCGGTGCAGGCGGCGAGCCTCGCCGCCTGGGGCGACGAGGCGCACGTGGCCGCAAACCGCGCCGCCTACCGGGCCAAGTTCGACGCCGTGCTCGCCGAGCTCGCGCCGGTGCTGCCCCTCGAGCGCCCCCCCGCCGGCTTCTACCTCTGGCCGCGGGTGGGCGACGACGAGGCCTTCGTGCGCCGGCTCTACGCCCGATACAATGTTCGGCTCCTGCCCGGCCGCTACCTCTCGCGCGAGACGGCCGCCGGCAACCCGGGCGCCGGCCGCGTGCGCATCGCCCTCGTGGGCACGCGCGAGGCATGCCTCGAGGCCGCGCGCCGCATCCGCGCGTGCCTCGCCGAAGGACGCTAGCACCAGGAGGATCGCCATGTACGACCTGCAGCAGACCATCGAGGAGGCCTGGGCGGCGCGCGCCGAGCTCGGCCCGGACAAGGCCCCGGAGCTGTTCCGCGAGGCCGTCGACGAGGTCCTCGACCGCCTCGACCGCGGCGAGCTGCGCGTGGCTGAGCGCATCGACGGCGCCTGGGTGGTGCACGAGTGGCTCAAGAAGGCGGTGCTGCTCTCCTTCCGCCTCTACCCCAACCAGGTCATCGAGGGCGGCCACACCCGCTTCTACGACAAGGTCCCCCTCAAGCACGCGGGCTACGACGCCGAGCGCTTCGCCGCCGAGGGGGTGCGCGTGGTGCCGCCGGCGACCGTGCGGCGCGGCGCCTACGTCGCCCCCAACTGCGTGCTCATGCCGAGCTACGTCAACATCGGCGCCTACGTCGACAGCGGCACCATGGTGGACACCTGGGCCACCGTCGGCTCCTGCGCCCAGATCGGCAAGAACGTCCACCTCTCCGGCGGCGTCGGCATCGGCGGCGTCCTCGAGCCGCTCCAGGCCCGCCCCACCATCATCGAGGACGACTGCTTCATCGGCGCCCGCTCCGAGATCGTCGAGGGCGTCATCGTCGAGCGCGGCTCGGTGATCTCCATGGGCGTCTACATCGGCCAGAGCACCAAGATCTACAACCGCCTCACCGGCGAGATCAGCTACGGCCGCGTGCCCGCGGGCTCGGTGGTGGTCCCCGGGAGCCTGCCCTCCAAGGACGGCCGCTACGCCCTCTACTGCGCCGTCATCGTCAAGCAGGTGGACGCCCAGACGCGCGCCAAGGTGGGCATCAACGAGCTGCTGCGGGACGTGGACTGAGCCGGTGTCGGCGGTCCTCGACCTCGCCTGCGAGCTGATCCGGCGCCCCTCGGTCACGCCGGAGGACGCCGGCTGCCAGGCCCTCGTCGCCGAGCGCCTGGCGGCGGCCGGCTTCGCCATCGAGCACCACCCCCACGGGCCCGTGGCCAACCTCTGGGCGCGCCTCGGCGCGCGCCGCCCGCTCCTGGTGCTCGCCGGCCACACCGACGTGGTGCCCCCGGGACCCGCCGCGGCCTGGCACACCCCGCCCTTCGAGCCCACGGTGCGCGACGGCTTCCTGCACGGGCGCGGGGCCGCGGACATGAAGGGCGCGGTGGCGGCGATGGTGGTGGCCGCCGAGCGCTTCGCCGCCCGCCACCCCCGCCCTGCGGGCTCGCTGGCGCTGCTGCTCACCAGCGACGAGGAGGGGCCGGCGGTGGACGGCACCGCCCGCGTAGTGGAGACGCTGCGGGCGCGCGGCGAGGCCGTCGACTGGTGCCTGGTGGGCGAGCCGAGCAGCGAGCAGCGCCTCGGCGACGTGGTCAAGCACGGGCGGCGCGGCTCCCTCAACGGCACCCTCACCGTTGTCGGCGTCCAGGGCCATGTCGCCTACCCCGAGCGCGCCGACAACCCCGTGCACCGGGCGGCGCCCGCGCTGGCCGAGCTCTGCGCCGCCCGCTGGGACGAGGGCGACGAGGACTTCCCGCCCACCAGCTTCCAGATCTCCAACCTGCACGCCGGCACCGGCGCCGACAACGTCATCCCGGGGGAGCTCACGGTGCGCTTCAACTTCCGCTACGCCCCCGGCCAGGATCCGGCCTCCCTGGAGCGCGCTGTGCGCGCGATCCTCGACCGCCACCGCCTGCGCTACCGCCTCGCCTGGGATCCGCCGTCGCAGCCCTTCATCACCCGCGGCGGGCCCTTGCTCGCGGCGGTGCTGGACGCGGTGGAGGCGGTCTGCGGCCTGCGCCCGCGCTGCTCCACCGGGGGCGGCACCTCGGACGGGCGCTTCCTCGCCGCGGCCGGGGCCCAGGTCGTGGAGCTCGGCCCGCTCAACGCCACCATCCATCAGGTGGACGAGCGCGTGGCGGTGGCGGATCTCGAGCGCCTGGCCGAGGTCTACGGGCGCATCATCGAGACCCTGCTCGCCCCCGGCTGAGGCGGCCGAACCGGCCGCGCCGCGGGGGGTCGAAGATCACAGCAGCGCGAAGGCAGGGGACGCCACCATGGAGGCGACGAAGAGGCTCGACGCGACGGCAAGACCCGCGCGCTGCTTCTGCGAGGTGGAGGCGGCGGCCCTGCGGGAGGTCCTGCGCCGCCGCCATCTGGAGGGCCGCTCCACCGTTGAGCTGTTGCAGGCGGCGCGCAACGAGCGCGAGCGCACGCTGGTGGCGCTGGTGGCGCTGCTCGACGTCGAGGAGGAGACCCTGCGCACCCTGCTTGCGCCCCGGCTTCGCCCGGGCTGCGACCCCGTGGTCTGCCGCCGCCGCGTGCGCGCCTGGCTCGAGGAGATGCTCGCGGCGCCGGCGTCCTGAGCCCGCCGCTCAGGGGCCTGCGGCGAAGCGCCGGGCGCGGGCGATCTTGCCCGCCTGCGGCAGGCGGTAGAAGCGGCGCAGCTCGTTGGCGAGGGGCGGCAGCCGCGGCCCCTGCCGGAGCACCCGCTCGATCCCGGCACAGTAGAGATCGGCGTAGCGGTTGGCCCACCAGTAGCGGCGCAGCTCCTCCGCCGGCATCCCGGCGGCGAAGCGCACGTGATGGAACAGGCGCCGGCGCAGGGCCCGGGGCGGCAGCCGGCGGCGCTGGCGCACCATGAGCGCCGCCGCGGTCACGTACTTGTCCACCTCGGCCTGCAGCTCCAGCTCCAGGCGCGTCACCGGCCGGTCGTGGCCGGCGTGGAAGGCCAGGTAGACGAAATGGCTCACCCCCTCGAGGGCGGTACAGAAGTCGGCGAGGTTGCCGGGGTGCAGCTCGCGGAGCGGATCGTCGCGCCGCAGCCGGGCGAGCACGGCCTCGTCGATGTAGAGCGACAGCGCCACCTCACCCGCCTCGCAGCGCACCAGCAGCCGCTCCGGCGACTCGCGCCCGCCACCGAGGATCCGGGCGAGACGCGCGTCGGTGATCACGAAGCGGCGCACGTCGTGCCCGGGATCGACGTCGTAGATCTGCTGCAGGGTCTCCTGAAGAGAGGCGAGGTCCATCAGCGCCCTCCCGTCGCCCGTGGCTGCGGTGCTCCGCCCGGCCGCTCGTGCATCGTCCGCTCCTCGTGCCGACAGCCTCCGCCAGTATGGACCAGCGACACCGCCCCGGGGTGCCCGCCTTGCCCGCCCTTCCCGACGCGGCTACCCTTGCCCGCCGCCGTCCCGGGAGCCGCACCGCCATGGATCCGACCCTGGCCCTTTCCTCCTTCGCCCTGATCTTCGCCGCCGAGATGGGGGACAAGACCCAGCTCATGGCGATGGCGCTCGCCCACCGCTACCCGGTGCGGCCGGTGCTCGCCGGGGTCTTCGCCGCCTTCGCCGTCCTCAACGCCCTGGCCGTGCTCGCAGGCGCCGCCCTCGACCGCCTCCTCCCCGAACGGGCGGTGCTCACCGCCGCGGGCCTGCTCTTTTTGGTCTTCGCCTGGCGCACCTGGCGCGAGGCGGGCGGGGACGGGGCGGAGCGGCCCGCCGGCACCGCCGCGCGCAGCGCCTTCCTCGCCAGCTTCGGCCTCATCCTGCTCGCGGAGCTTGGCGACAAGACCCAGCTCGCCATGGTGGCCCTCGCCGCAGGCGGCGGCGACCCCGCGGCCGTCTTCACCGGCGGCACCCTCGCCCTGTGGGCGGTCTCCGGCCTCGGCATCGCCGTCGGCGGCACGCTGCTGCGCCGCCTTCCGCCGGGCTGGATGCATCGGGGTGCGGCCGCCCTCTTCGCCGTCTTCGGGCTGGCCGCCCTCGCCCGCGCCTGGCTGCTGCCGGCCTGAACGGGCGCGCCACCCCTCAGGGCCGCCGCGCCCGCACCACCGCCAGCCGCTCACCCCAGCGCCCCGCCACCTCCCGGGTCACCGCCGCCCACCGCACGGCCTGCGCCCGCGGGGCGGCGAGCAGGAAGAAGGCGTGCGCACCGGCAAAGACCAGGTGGTCGCCGCCCGGGGTCAGCGCCTGGATCTGCGCCGACCGCCGCGCGATCTCCACCTCCCGTCGCCGCCGCGCGAAGTGCTGGAACACGAGCACCGCCCGCCCCGCCGCCCACAGCCCGGCCACGGTCTCCGGGTAGACGTAGCGCGCGGAGGCCGCGCGCCCGGGCGGCACCGAGGGGACGGCGAGGCCGTTGTCGGGATCGAGGAAGACGAGGTCGGCATCCGCCGCGGCCGCGAGCAGCCGCCTGCGCCAGGCGGCCCGCGCCGCCCGCCCCGCCGGGACCGCGTCGCCGAAGAAGCGGGCGCCGGGCAGCAGCCCCGAGCCCTCGACCCACGCGAGGGACGGCGCGGTGGCGGCGGCCAGGGCGTCGAAGAGCGGCGGGTCGGCGTCGCGCCAAGCCTCGGGGCGCCTCAGATAGCCGCGCCGCCGCCCGTGCGTGCCCCCGTCCGGCGGGGTGCGCATCCACGCCACCAGCAGGCGCGTTCCCGCCCGGGCGGCCGCCCGCAGCAGCCCGTACTTGAGGTAGTCGTTGACGTCGCCGACGTACTGGTCCTTCACCCCTGCCCGGACGCGCGGATCGCCCTCGACTCGACTACCCTTCCGGCATACCCACGTCAACCCGATGGAGGAGCCAGGCCATGCCTCGAGCCTTCGTTGCCGCCCTCGCCGCCCTGCTTCTGGCCCTTGCCGCCGACCGCGCCGCCGCCGGCGAGACGCTGGTGGTGCGCACGGTGCAGGCCTCCTTCGACGAGGTGGCCGCCTTCCTGCAGGAGGCCATCCAGGGCAAGGGGCTCGTGATCGACAACATCTCGCGGGTGGGCGAGATGCTGGCGCGCACCGCAGGCGACGTCGGCGCCACCCGCAAGGTCTACCGTCGCGCCGAGGTCTACCAGTTCTGCTCCGCGCGCTACTCGCGCGCCATGGTGGAGGCCGACCCGCGCAACCTCGCCTTCTGCCCCTACCGCATCGCCCTCTACGAGCTGGCCGACCGCCCCGGCCTCGTCCATGTGGCCTACTGGCGCCTCGCCCCCCTCGCGCCGCCGGGCTCCGGGAAGGCCCTGGCCGACGTGGACGCCCTCGTGGAGTCCATCGTCGGCGATGCCCTGGGGCTCTTCTGAGGCCGCCCCGGGGGGGCAGGGCCGCGTCGCGGGCGGACCCTTTTCCCGAGCGCCCTGCTCAACTATCGCCGAAGGGAGATTGCCAGGACCCCACGCGGCGTCCATGCTGGCAGCATGCACGCGAGCAGCCGGCATCCCACCCCGCCCCCCACCGCCGAGCTCCTGGTGGCCCCGGGCTGCCCCCACTGCGCCCACATGGAGCGCCTCCTGACCGCGCTGCAGCGCGAGGGCCTGATCGCGCGCCTGGAGGTGGTGGACCTCGCCCGCCACCCCGAACGGGCCGAGGCCCTCGGCCTGCGCGGCGTGCCGTGGCTGCGCCTCGGCCCCTTTGAGCTCGAGGGCCTGCACGGACCCGATGCCCTGCGCCGTTGGATCGAGCGCACGGGCACGGTGGAAGGTCACGCCGAATACGTGCGAAGCGAGCTCGCCGGCGGCCGCCTGAGCCTCATGGAGCGGCGCGTGCTCCAGGCCCCCGGCCGCTGGACCCCGGCGCTGCTGCACCTGCTGGCGCGGGAGGACCTGGACCTCAAGGTCCGCCTCGGCCTCGACGCGCTGCTGGAGATGCTGGCGCGGGAGGGGCTGCTGGAGGGATGGATCGAGGCCCTGGCGGAGCTCGCCCGGGGCGAGGGCCCGGCCCGCCGCGCCGACGCCGCCCACTACCTCGGGCTCACCGGCTCCCCGGCCGCGGTGGGGCCGGTGGAGGCCCTTCTCGAGGACCCCGATCCGCAGGTCCGGGACATCGCGCGGGAGGCGCGCGCCAACCTGCCCACCGCCCACTGACCCGGACACGGGCGAATGGCGTCCCCAAGGGGATTCGAACCCCTGTTACAGCCTTGAAAGGGCTGGGTCCTAGGCCGGCTAGACGATGGGGACGAAGACCGGGCGCCGGATGAACGAAGGGGGCTGATGCATCAGCCCCCCGGCGTGGCTGGTGGAGCTAGGCGGGATCGAACCGCCGACCTCTTGCATGCCATGCAAGCGCTCTCCCAGCTGAGCTATAGCCCCGTCGTGTGAGCGCGGAAATCTACGCAAACCTGCCCGGGCTGTCAACCCGCCTGCGTCTGCCCCGCGATCCAGCCCAGCGCCCGCTCGATGCGCGCAAGCGTCCGCTCCCGCCCGAGCAGGGCCAGGGTCTGGTCGATGGGCGGGGAGACCGCGGTCCCCGTCACCGCGACCCGGATCGGCTGCGCCACCTTCCCGAGCTTCAGGCCCAGCGCCTCGGCGGTGGCCACCACCTGCTCGTGGATGCGCTCCGGGGTCCAGGGCGAGAGCCCGGCGAGCCGGACGCGCACCGCCTCGAGCACCGGCGCCGCCTCGGCGGTGAGGTGCTTGGCCGCCGCCTTCTCGTCGTAGCCCGCGGGCTCGCGGTAGAAGAAGGCGCTGCGCTCGGCCATCTCGCGCAGCGTCTTGGTGCGCTCGCGCTGCGCCAGCACCACGTCGGCGAGCTCCGGCCCCGCGGCGGGGTCGATGCCGAGCCGCCCCATGTGCCAGCTCAGGTGATGGGCCACGTGCTGCGGGTCCAGGGCCTTGATGTAGTGGTGATTGAGCCAGAGGAGCTTCTCCTCGTTGAAGCTCGAGGGCGCCTTGTTGACGTCGGCGATGTCGAAGAGCCGGATCATCTCGTCGAGGGAGAAGATCTCCTGGTCGCCGTGGGACCAGCCGAGGCGCACCAGGTAGTTGAGCAGCGCCTCGGGCAGGTAGCCCCGCTCGCGGTACTCCATGACGCTCACCGCGCCGTGGCGCTTGGACAGGCGCTGCCCGTCCGGACCGAGGATCATGGGGACGTGGGCGTAGGCCGGCGGCGTCGCCCCCAGCGCGCGCAGGATGTTGATCTGGCGCGGGGTGTTGGCGAGGTGGTCGTCGCCGCGGATGACGTGGGTGATGGCCATGTCGAGGTCGTCCACCACCACCGTGAAGTTGTACGTGGGGGTGCCGTCGGAGCGGGCGATGATGAGGTCGTCGAGCTCGCGGTTGTCGAACACCACCCGCCCGCGCACCAGGTCCTCCACCACCACCGCGCCCTCGCGCGGGTTGCGGAAGCGCACCACGTAGGCCTGCCCCTCCGGGTGGTCGGTGCGATCGCGGCAGAGCCCGTCGTAGCGCGGCTTCTCCTTGCGCGCGAGCTGCTCGGCCCGGAGCGCCTCCAGCCGCTCCCTGGAGCAGTAGCAGCGGTAGGCCTTGCCCTCGGCGAGGAGGCGCTCGATGACCTCGCGGTAGCGCTCCATCCTGCGGGTCTGGAAGAAGGGGCCCTCGTCCCACTCCAGGCCGAGCCAGGCCATGCCCTCGAGGATGGCGTTGACCGACTCGGCGGTGGAGCGCTCGAGGTCGGTGTCCTCGATACGCAGGATGAAGGTGCCGCCGTGGCGCCGCGCGTAGAGCCAGGAGAAGAGCGCGGTGCGGGCCCCGCCCACGTGCAGATAGCCCGTCGGGCTGGGCGCGAAGCGGGTACGGACCGTCATGGGCTGTCCTCGCGGTGCTCTCGAAAGGCGCGGATTCTAGCACCCGCCCCCGCCCCTTGCCTGCCCGCGCGGCGCGCGCTAGCCTTCGCGCCCCACGCAACCCGCGAGGCAGCGCCAGCCCTCATGGCCCCGCTCCGTCCGGAACAGCGCATCGTGCTCAAGCGCGAGGTCGGCCGCGACGACCCGCGCGAGGCCTGCACCTTCCTCGCGCGCCACACCGGCCTGTCCAAGAGCGCGGTCAAAGAGGCCATGTCCAAGGGCGCGGCATGGCTCCGCAGGGCCCGCCGGGACGGACTCGGGCCGCGCCGGCGGCTGCGCCGGGCCAAGACCGAGCTCCGGGTCGGCGACCGCCTCGAGCTCTTCTACGACCCCGCGGTGCTCGCCCTCGAGCCGCCGCGGGCCCGTCTGTTCCAGGACCTCGGCGAGTACGGCGTCTGGTACAAGCCGGCGGGGCTTCTCGCCCAGGGCACCGACTACGGCGACCACTGCGCCCTCCTGCGGCAGGTGGAGAAGGCCACACGGCGCCCGGTCTTCCTCGTCCACCGCCTGGACCGCGAGGCCGCCGGGCTCATGCTGGTGGCCCATTCGCGGCGGGCGGCGGCGGGGCTGTCCCGCCTCTTCCAGCAGCAGCGCATCGAGAAGCGCTACCGCGCCCTCCTCCACGGCGATCTCGCCGCCGCCCACGGCGCCCGTGGGCGCATCGACCTGCCCCTCGACGGCAAGCCCGCGGTCACCGACTACGAGGTCCTGGACCACGACGCCGAGCACGACCGCACCCTCGTCGACGTCCTCATCACCACCGGCCGGCTGCACCAGATCCGGCGCCACTTCGCGGCCCTCGGCCACCCCGTGGTGGGGGACTCCCGCTACGGCGCCGGTGCGCCGGCGGCGCCGGGCATGCGCCTCGTGGCCTACGGCCTCGCCTTCCGCTGCCCCCTCAGCGGGCGCGAGATCCGCCTCGCCCTGCCGGAGGCGCGCATCGGCCTCGGCGCCGCCCCACCCGCCGGGGACGACGCCGCAGCCCGGGCAGCCGACTGAGCCTGGATCGACCGCGGCCCCGGGCGCCGCTACAATGCCGCCCCATGGCCAAGCCGACCCAGACAGCCGTCGCCGAGGAGGCCCACGCGCCCGGCACGCTCTCCCTCGGTATGCTCCCAGACCTGCTGGGCTTCCAGCTCCGCATGGCCCAGCTCGCCACCTTCCGCGACTTCCTCGAGACCTTCGCCGACCTCGGCCTGACCCCCACCCTCTTCGGCGCCCTGGTGCTCGTCGAGGCCAACCCCGGGGCCAAGCAGTCGGAGCTTGCGCGCACCCTCGGCCTCGACCGCTCCACCATGGTCTCCATCATCGACCGCCTCGAGCGCGAGGGCTGGGTTCGCCGCCGCCGTGCGGCCACCGACCGCCGCTCCAACGCCATCGAGCTCACCGCCGCCGGCCGTCGCATCCTGCCCGAGTTCAAGCGCCGGGTCGCCGAGCACGAGGCGCGCCTCACGGCGCACCTGGGCGCCGACGAGCAGGCCCGGCTGCGCGACCTGCTGGGACGGATCTTCCCGGACCGCCGCTGAGGCCCGCAGCGGGCGGGGAGAACTTCGGCGCCTATTGTTTGATCTCCACCATTTTGCTACCCTACCATCCGCAGGGAACCGAAGATCGTGGTGGAGGTGGCCCATGGGCATCCGCGAGCGCGTCGCACGGCTTCTGGACCGGATGCACGACCAGCCCCAGTACCCGGGCCAGGGGGCGGTCCTCTTCGTCGACCTGGAGCGGGCGCAGACCCGCCGCGCCTACCTGCCGCGCGAGGTCTTCACCACCTTCCTCGGCGGCCGCGGCGCCAACATGTACCTGCTCTACAACCTGATGGAGGACGGGCGGGAGGCGCTCGATCCGGAGATCCCGCTGATCTTCGGCGTCGGCCTCCTCACTGGCCACGTCCCCGGCGCCACCCGGGGCAACTTCACCAGCCTCTCCCCGGACAGCGACGCCCTCATGGACTCCAGCGCCGGAGACTACTTCCCCTCCTTCGTCCGCCGCCACGGCTACGACCATCTCGTCCTCTACGGGCGCGCCCCGCGGTGGACCCTGCTGCGCATCCGCGGCCCCGAGGTGGACTTCCTCGACGCCGCCCCCTACGTCGGCCTGGACAACATCGACCTGACCGCCGCCCTCGAGCGCGACCTCGGCGGCACCGAGCGCAAGGACCTCGCCATGGCCCGGATCACCACCGCGGGCGAGAACGAGGTCCTGTGCGCCGGGATCATGGGCGGGCCCAAGTCCATCTGGGCGCGCGGCGGCCCCGGGGCCAAGATGGGGTCGCTTCGGCTCAAGGCCATCGTCGTCCAGGGCGCGCCCCCCGAGCCCGCGCTGGATCGCGAGTCCAAGCTCGCCAACAAGGCCATCGGCAGGAAGATCCTCTCCACCAGCGTCATCCGCAACGCCCTCAAGCAGGTGGGCACGCCCTTCCTCTACAAGCCGAGCCGCGTGCTGGGCGCCATGGGCACCAAGAACCACCAGGAGACCACCTGGACCGACGCCCTCGACGCCGACAACATCGACCCCTACCGCCCGGGCATGGACGGCTGCTTCAAGTGCCCGGTCCACTGCCGCGCCCGCAACGACATGACCCCGGAGGGCAAGGGGGGCTGGGGCAGCCAGGCCCTGCGCGGGCTACGCGGCAACGCCAGCTACGACCCCGCCCAGGCCGAGCAGGTGCACCTGCGCCCCAAGACCTGGCGCGGCCGCAACGGCGACGACGTCTACGACCGCTACGACCGGGGCGACGGCCCCGAGTACGTAACCCTGGGCAAGTTCGGGCCGGACATCGGCATCGAGCGCGTCGAGCACGTCCTGCGCCTGAACAACATCCTCAACGACCTCGGCCTCGACTCGGCGAGCACCGGCAGCGCCATCGCCTGGGCCATGGAGCTCTACCAGCGCGGCATCCTCACGCGCGAGGACACCGGCGGGCTGGAGCTCACCTGGGGCAACTTCGAGGTGGTGGAGCGGCTGCTCTTCATGACCGCCCGGCGCGAGGGCTTCGGCAACGTGATCGCCGACTCGGCGCGCGCCGTCGAGCGCGGCCACTACCCCCCGGAGGCGCTGCGCTACCGCATGGCGGTCAAGGGGCTGTTCCAGTCCGACCCGCACGATGCGCGCATCCTCAAGGCCTTCGCCCTCGGCCTGGCGGTGGCCACGCGCGGCATGGACCACCTGCGCAACCGGGTCACCCTCGAGATCAACGCCCGCATCAACGACGACCGCGCCTTCAAGACCGCCCTCTACGGCGGCCCGGTCTCACCCGAACCCAACAGCTACGAGGGCAAGGAGTACGCCGTGCGCCGCTGCGAGAACACCTTCGCCGTGGGCGACGCGCTGGGCATGTGCCGCTTCAACACCCGCCTCTTCAACTCCCCCTCCCTGCCGGGCTACGAGGAGTTCGCGACCCAGATCCGCAACCTCACGGGGATCGAGCTGGACCCCGACGCCCTCGACGAGATCGGGCGCAACATCACCGGCCTCGAGCGCATGATCAACTTCCGCCGCGGCCTGCGCGGGCGCGACGACACCCTGCCGGAGCGCTGGTTCGAGGAGCCCAACACCGCCGGACCCTTCCGCGGCGAGCGCATCGACCGCGAGGCCTTCGAGGCCCTCAAGCGGCGCTTCTACCGTCTCACCGGCCTCAACGCCGAGGGCGTGCCCGAGCCCGACTGGGCCGAGCGCCTGGCGCAGGTCACCACCGGCTTCGCCCTGCGCCTGGAGCTGCCCCGTCCGGTGCCGGGCGCCCCGGACGGCGTGGTGGTGGTGGACGAGCCGGTGGACAACGTCGAGGAGCTGCGCCGGTTCCTGCGCCGGCGCCTGCCCGAGGCGGCCGAGCTCGTCGACGACGAGCTCGCCAACCTCGCCGTCAACGGCGACCTGCACCTGTCCGGCACCGGCGCCCTGCGCCTCTCGAGCGGCGACCGGCTCACCGTGGTGCCCATGATCGGCGGGGGATGAGGGGGGCGGGGGGCGCGCCCCCGCCCGCGCTCAGTTGTTGCCGCTGTTCTCGAACGTCGCCGCCGAGGCCGCGCGCTTCTTCCGGGGCGGCTCGAAGGCGGCCGCGAACTGAAGCGGCGCCGGCGCGCGCGTGGCCACCACCATGTCGCCCCGCTTGATGGCGGCCGAATCCCCTGCCGCCACCTCGGCGATGCTGAAGCGCTTCTTCACCTGGACGACGCGCAGCCGCCCGATCTCCTCGGTCTCGGCGCCCAGCGAGATGCCGGTCTCGGGATCGACCAGCTCCTCGCCCTTGGAGAGCACGCGGAGCTCGTCCCCGGGCCGCACCACCCCCTCGCCGAGGTTGAGGTAGACGCGGGTGCCGGCGACCTTGATCACGGAGCCCGTGGGCGGCTTGGCCCCCACCTGCTTGACCAGCTCGTAGACCCCCTTGTGGATGGCCGCGATCACCGCCTGGCCGATGGGGGTCTGGCTGTACTTGGAGAGGAAGCCGCCGAGGGCGCCGCCGCCCCCGATCCCCAGCCCGCCGAAGCTCAGGCCCGACTTCTTGACCTCCACCTCCACCTGCTTGCTGAACACCACCTCCGTGGTGGCGGCGTCGATGAGACGGAAGTTCATGCCCACGACGCCCTTGCTCGACCGGATGCTCAGCCCGCCGAGCAGCGCGCCGCCCGGGCCGCCCACGATCCCGCCGAGCCCGCCGCCCTTCTGCTCGACCCCGGACTCGTAGTTGGTGATCACGGCCTGGATCAGGTACTCCGCCCCCAGCACCTTGCCGATCTTCGCCGCCGAGGGCTTGGCCACGCGGCCCGAGGCGCCGAGGTCCTGCTCGCGCAGCGCGGCATCGAGCTGCTGGCGCTCCACGAGCCGGAAGCGGCCGGTCTTGAGGAGGGCGTCGGTGAGCATGGCCTCGATCCCCTGCACGGGGACCCCTCCGCCGCCGCGCTCGAAGGCCTCGAAGGTCACGGCCCGGCCGCCGGGCCCCTGGATCGTGATGGAGGAGGCCTTGGAGTTGTTCTCCAGCGGCAGCACCGCGACCCGCGCCTTGGGACCCTGGTACGCGCCCCATTCCAGACGAAGCAGGTACTCGACGTCGAGGTCGTCGATGGACTCCGGAAGCGGCACGCGCTGCCCGTCCGCCACCGTGTAGGCGACGTAGTCCGCGGCCGCCGTGACGGCGAGCGCGGTGAGCGCCGCCGCCATCCCCGCCCGCATGCGCCAGGATCGCATGATCGCCCCTCCCTTCGTCGTCTTCGCGTTCCCTCCCGCGCCGCCCCACCGGTGCGCGGTGCCGACCACGGTCGGTAAAGGGCCCCGCCCGGGTCAAGCCAGCGGTTCGCGAGGGGCATGCCCCATGATAGCCTAGCCTCGCCCCGCAGGCCTCCCACTGCGGCCGCGCGGGGGTCGGATGTTCGCCATAACAACAAAAAGCCCCGCCCCGGGGCACGGATGGAGGAGCCCGCCATGCGCCCGATCCGGCCTCTCGCCCTCCTGCTCGGCCTCCTCGTCGCCGTCGGCCCGGCCGGCGCCGCCGAGGTGGTGCTCAGGCTGCACCACTTCCTGCCGCCGCCCTCGACCGCGCACAGCAAGCTCCTCAAGCCCTGGGCCGAGCGGATCGAACAGGCCTCGGGGGGGCGCATCGAGGTCCAGATCTACCCCGCGATGCAGCTCGGCGGCAAGCCGCCGCAGCTCTACGACCAGGTGCGCGAGGGCGTGGTGGACGTGGTCTGGACCCTGACCGGCTACACCCCCGGTCGCTTCCCCATCAGCGAGGTCTTCGAGCTGCCCTTCATGGCGGCGAGCGCGAAGGCCACGAGCCAGGCGGCCTGGGCCTTCTACGAGCGGTACATGCGCGAGGAGTTCCGGGGCGTGCACCCGCTCCTCATCCACGTCCACGCCCCGGGGCAGTTCCACCTGCGCGACCGCCTCGTGCGCCGGCTGGAGGATCTCCAGGGCCTCAAGATCCGCACCCCCACGCGGGCGATGCGCGACGGCCTCGCCGCCCTCGGCGCCACCCCCGTGGGGATGCCGGTGCCCCAGGTGCCCCAGGCGCTCGCCCGCGGGGTCATCGACGGCGCGCTCCTGCCCTACGAGGTGACGCGCCCGCTCAAGGTCCACGAGCTCGTCTGCTGCCACACCGAGGTGGGCGGCGCCCGCGGCCTCTACACCGCGGTCTTCCTCCTCGCCATGAACCGGCAGCGCTACGAGGCCCTGCCCCCCGACCTGCGCCGGGTGATCGACGAGCACTCGGGCATGGCCCTCGCCCGCGAGGCCGGGGAGATGTGGGACCGCGCGGAGGCGCCGGGACGCGAGGCGGCGCGGATGCGCGGCAACCGCATCCACGCGCTCCCGCCCGAGGAGGTGGCGCGCTGGGAGGCGGCGACGCGGCCGGTGGTGCGGGCCTGGGTCGAGCGCATGAACGCGATGGGCCTCGACGGCGAGGCGATGCTGCGCGAGGCGCGCGCCCTCATCGAACGCTACAGCCGCTGAGGGGACGGTGGGCGGGGAGCCGGCGCCGCCTGCCGCCCGCGGACCCGGCCCCGGCGGCTGGCTCGCCGGGCTGTGCCGGGGCTTCGCCATCGCCGGCGGCGTCCTGATCCTCGCCGCCGCCGCCCTCACCGTGGTCAGCGTCGGCACCCGCTACGTCCTCGGCCGGCCGATCCCGGGGGACTTCGAGCTGGTGGAGATCGCATGCGCGGTGGCGGTCTTCGCCTTCCTGCCCTGGTGTCAGCTCCAGCGCGGCAACGTCCTCGTGGACGTCTTCACGCTGCGCGCGCCGCGGCGGCTGCGCGCCCGCCTCGATGCCCTGTGGTCGGCGCTCTACGGGGCCCTCGCCCTCCTGCTCGCCTGGCGCATGGCCCTCGGCGGCCTGGACATGCGCCGCTACGGCGAGCAGACCATGGTCCTCGGCGTGCCCCTGTGGTGGGGCTTCATCCCCATCGTCGCCAGCCTGCTGCTCCTCGCCGCGACCTGCCTCGCCACCGCCTGGCACGATCTTCGCGGAGGGTCCCGATGAGCCCGGTCGCCTTCGGGCTCGCGATGCTCGGCCTCCTCCTCGTGCTCCTCGCCGCCCGCATGCCCATCGGCGTCGCCATGATGGCCGTGGGCATGGCCGGCTACGTCGCGCTCTCGGGCTGGGGGCCCCTGCTCGCCTACCTCAAGACCGCGGCCTACTGGCGCTTCGGCACCTACGACCTCTCGGTGATCCCCCTCTTCCTGCTCATGGGCCAGTTCGCCACCCGCGCCGGCATGAGCCGGGCCCTCTTCGACGCCGCCAGCGCCTGGCTGGGACGGCGCCCCGGGGGGCTCGCCATGGCCGCCGTCGGTGCCTGCGCGGGCTTCGGCGCCATCTGCGGCTCGTCGCTGGCCACCGCCGCCACCATGGGCCAGGTGGCGCTGCCGGAGCTGCGCCGCCACCGCTACGCCCCCGCGCTGGCCACCGGTGCGCTCGCCGCCGGCGGCACCCTCGGCATCCTGATCCCGCCGTCGGTGGTGCTGGTGATCTACGCCATCCTCACCGAGGGCAACATCGTCACCATGTTCGAGGCCGCCCTGATCCCGGGGATCGTCGCCGCCCTGGGCTACATGGCCGCGGTCTCGCTCTACGTGCGCCTCCATCCCGGGGCCGGGCCGCCCGCCGACGCCGCCCTGCGCCGCCGACGCTGGCGCACCCTGGCGGAGGTGTGGCCCGTCGGCACCATCTTCCTGCTCGTGATCGGGGGCATCTACGCGGGCCTGTTCACGCCCACGGAGGGGGCCGCGGTGGGCGCCGCGGCGACGGCGCTCCTTGCGCTGGCGCGCGGGCGCCTCGACCGGCGGGGCCTTGCCGCGTGCCTGCTGGGCGCGGCCTCGGCGACGGCCATGATCTACCTCATCCTCCTCGGCGCCGAGGTCCTCAACGCCTTCCTCGCCCTCACCCGCCTGCCCGCCGAGGCGGCGCGCCTCATCGGCGGCAGCGGCCTGCCGCCCCACCTGGTGCTGGCGGCGATGCTGCTCCTCTACCTCGCCCTCGGCTGCGTCATGGACTCCCTGTCCATGATCCTGCTCACGGTGCCCATCTTCTGGCCGGTGGTGGCGGCGCTGGACTTCGGCCTGCCGGTGGAGGACCTCAAGATCTGGTTCGGCATCCTCGCCCTCGTGGTGGTGGAGGTGGGGCTCATCACGCCGCCGGTGGGCATGAACGTCTTCGTCATCCACGGCATGGCCCCCGACGTCCGCCTCGGCGAGATCTATCGCGGCGTCGTGCCCTTCCTGCTCTCCGACGCCCTGCGGGTGCTGCTGCTCGTCGCCTTCCCAGCGCTGACCCTGTGGCTGCCGCACGCCCTCGCCCGCTGAGGGGCGCGGCGCCTCAGCCGGCGATGCGGCGCAGAAGCTCGATCAGCTCTGCCGGGTCGCGCCCGCCGAGGCGGCGGGCGATGCGCGCCTCGTGCTCGCGCACCCGCGGCTTGAGCTCCGCGAGCAGCGCGCGCCCGCGGGCGGTGAGCTCCAGGGCATAGGAGCGGCGGTCCGCCGGCGAGGGCCGCCGCGCCACCAGCCCGCGCCGCTCCAGGTTGTCCATCACCGAGACCATGGTGGAGCGCTCCACCCCCACCGCCCGCGCCAGGGCGGACTGCGACAGCCCCTCGTTGGCGCCGATCAGGACCAGGATGCCGAACTGGCCGGGCGTGATCTGGAACTCCGCCATGCTGCGCATGAAGTCGTTGAACACCGCCACCTGGGCCCGGCGCAGGTGATAGCCCAGCAGCTCCGGAAGCAGATCGAAGTCCATCTCCAACGCGTGCCCTCCCCCTCGTCTCCTGACCCGGCGCTCACGCCCAGCCGCGCTCCCGCTCCATCCGCGCCGCGCGCTCGCGAAGGAGCGCCCGCCGCACCTTGCCCGTGGCCGTGCGCGGCAGCGCCTCGAGCAGCCCGATCCGGCGCGGGCACTTGAAGCGCGCAAGACGCGCCCCCATCCAGGCGACGAGCCCGGCGGCGAAGGCGGCCTCGTCGTCCACCCGGCCGGACGGCACCACGAACAGGGCGAGCCGGGTCAGACCGTCGCCGTCCTCCACCCCCACCGCGGCGGCCTCGGCCACCCCCGGCGCGGCCTGGGCCGCCGCCTCGATCTCCTCCGGGCTCACCCACTGGCCCGAGATCTTGAGCATGTCGTCGGCCCGTCCGAGGTAGCGGAAGGCCCCGTCCTCCTCGCGCACGAACATGTCCCCGGTGCAGTACCAGCCGTCGCGCAGCACCGCCGCGCCGCGCTCGGGCTCGCCGCGGTAGCCGAGGGCCACGCTGGGCATGCGCACCCAGAGCACGCCGGGTCGGCCGGCCCCGGCCGCCGCCCCGTCCTCGCCTTGCAGCATCACCTCCGTGCCCGGCGTCGGCCACCCGGTCACCCCGGGCCGCGTCCGCCCCGGCCGCTGCGCCAGGAACAGGAACAGCGTCTCCGAGGCGCCGATGCCCTCCACCGGCGCCCGCCCCGTGGCCGCCGCCCAGCCCCTGTAGACCGGCTCCGGAAGCCGCTCGCCCGCGGCCACGCAGTGGCGCACCCGACGCCAGGCCGGATCCTCCGCAAGCCCCGCGCGCAGGAGGCTGCGATAGAGCGCCGGGACGCTGAAGACCACCTCGGGGGCCGCCGCCCGCACCACCTCGGTCACCGCCTCCGGCTCGGGCCAGGCGGCCGCGAGCACCGCCGTGGCCCGCACCGCCAGGGTGGCGAAGAGGGCGTGCCCCAGGGCATAGGCGAAGAAGAGCTTCGAGGTGCAGAACACCCGCGCGCCCGCCCCCACACCGAGGATCTCGCCCATGAAGCGGCGGGCGGCGCGCACCGCGCGGTGGGCGTGCACCACGCACTTGGGCCGGCCCGTGGTGCCGGAGGTGAAGATGGCGAAGGCGGGATCGTCCTCGCCCATGTCCTCGGGCGGCCGGGGTGCGGTCGTGCGCGCGGCCTCCACCGCCGCGGGAAGCCCTCGCGCCGGGCGGTCCAGCGCCATGCACGGCAGCCCCGGGGGCAGGGCGCGCCCCGCCGCGCCCGCCAGCAGGTCGGCGTCGGCCACCAGCAGCCGTGCCCCGGACCCGGCCAGCAGCGGCGCGAGCTCCTCCTCCGTCATGCGCAGGCTCAGGGCCGCCGGGACGGCCCCGGCCAGGATCGCGCCCAGGTAGGCCTGATAGAGGGCGGGGCCGTCCCGCCCGAGGAACAGGACGAGGTCGCCGCGGCCCACCCCGTGGCGCCGCCAGAGCGCGGCGAAGCGGAGGCTGCCCTCGTGCAGCTCCGCGTAGCTCACGGTTCGGCCCTCGAACCAGATCGCCGCGCGCCCGCCCGCCCCGTCGCGCAGCGGCGGACGCAACAGCTCCTCGGCGGCGTTCACGGCCGGCGCCTCCACCCTCCGGGGGCGCTTGCGCCCTCGCGGCCGCGCCCCTTCTCGTGGTCACGGCGGGATGCCTCCCGCCCTCGACGCCAAGCTGCCAGCGCCGAGTCCGAAGGTCAACCCGCCGCGCGCCGGTTACGCCGCCCGTGCCGCGGGGGCGGGACGGTCGCCCAGGCGCGCCATGAGCGCCTCGCGGCGGCGGCGCGCCTCGGCCAGACGGGCCCGCCGCACCGCCCCGAAGCCCCGCACGTGGTCGGCATACGCGAGGAGCTCGGCCACCGTCTCGGCGTTGTCCGGCGAGAGCCGCTCCAGGGCCCAGCGCACGGTGGTCTCGTACTCGGCGGCAAGGGCCCGCGCCTCACGCGCCTCCCGGGTCCAGCGCAGCGGATCCAGCGCCCCGCCGCGCAGCCGCCGCATCGCCGCCAGAAGCCGAAGCAGCGGCCGGACCCAGGGACCCCACGCCCGCTTGCGCGGCCGCCCCGTGACCGCGTCGCGCCCGGCCAGCGGGGGCCAGGCGAAGTGGTAGCGGACCCGCGGCCGGCCCTCGAAGACCTCCGCCAGGGCGGCCTCCAGGCGCCCGTCGGTGTAGAGGCGCGCCACCTCGTAGGCGTCCTTGGGCGCGAGCACCCGGAACCAGGTCCTCGCCACCGCCCGCTCCAGCCGCGGCGCGGCCTCCGGCGCCCGCGCCCGCGCCGCCGCGCGCACCGCGCCCACCAGCGCCCGGTAGCGCCGCGCGAGGGCCTCGCCCTGGTAGCCCACCAGCGCCTCGGCGCGGGCCGCCGCCTCGGCCTCGGGGTCCGCCTCGGACCGCGGCCGCACCCCGGCCAGCCGCGCGAGACGCTCAGGGTCGTGGGCGGCGAGGCGGCCCCAGTGGAAGGCGCGCCGGTTGCGCTCGGCGGCCGGCCCGAGCGCCGCCAGCGCCCGCTCCACGGCCTCGAGGCTCAGCGGCACGAGCCCCTGCTGCCAGGCGAAGCCGAGCAGCAGCACGTTGGCCACCGCCGTCTCGCCGTCGAGGCGCCTCGCCAGCTCGGTGGCATCCACCGCCCCCCGGAGCCCAACCCCGAGCACCCCCCGCAGCCGCGCGAGGAGGGCCTCGCCGTCGAGCCGCACCGCGGGATCCACCACCGAGGCGCCGGTCTGCGCCTCGTGCAGGTTCAGCACCGCGCGCGTGCTGTCGCCGCGCACGGTGCGCACCGCCTCGGGCGAGGCCGCCACCACCAGGTCGCAGCCGATGAGGAGGTCGGCCCGCGCCGCGCCGATGCGCGGCGTGGGCGGCGTGCGCCCCGCCGGGGCGAGGGTGACGTGGCTCAGCACCGCCCCGCCCTTCTGCGCCATGCCGGTGTAGTCGAGGGTGGTGGCGACGAGGCCGTCGTGGGCCGCGGCCTCGGCGAGGATGGAGGCCGCCGTCACGACCCCGGTGCCGCCGACCCCGGCGAGCAGGATGCGCACCGGCTCAGACACCGGCGCCCGCACCGGGGCCGGCAGCAGCTCCTTCGCCGGGTCGTGGTCGCGGCCGGCGACCCGCGGGCGCACCCCCTCCACCGTCACGAGGCTGGGGCAGAGGCCCTCGAGGCAGGTGTAGTCCCGGTTGCAGGCCGACTGGTCGATGGCGCGGTGGCGGCGGCCGTGAGGGCCGCGCACCGGCACCACCGCGATGCAGTTGCTCTGGACCACGCAGTCGCCGCAGTCCTCGCACACGTCGGGGTGGATGAAGACCCGCCGCGGGAAAGTCTCGAGCCGGCCGCGGCGGCGACGACGGCGCTTCTCGGCGGCGCAGGTCTGGACGTAGACCAGGACCGTGACGCCCTCCACCGCGCGCAGCCGCGCCTGCTCGGCGGCGAGCCGCCCGCGCGCCAGGACGCGAGCGCGCAGACCCGGCTCGGCCCGGCGCAGGGCCGCGGGGTCCTCCGCCACCACCGACACCGCCGCCACCCCCTCGGCCTCGAGCTGGGCGACGAGGGCGGTCACGCTCAGGGGGCCGTCCACCGGCTGGCCCCCGGTCATGGCCACGGCGTCGTTGTAGAGCAGCTTGAAGGTCATGGTCACCCCGGCCGCCACTGCCTGCCGGATCGCGAGCAGCCCCGAGTGGTAGTAGGTCCCCTCGCCCATGTTCTGGAAGGCGTGGGGCAGCCCGCTGAAGGGGGCGGCGCCGACCCAGTTGGCGCCCTCGCAGCCCATGGCGGTGAGCCCCACGGTGCGCCTCTGCATGCGGGCGGCGAGGTAGTGGCAGCCGACCCCGGCGAGGCCGATGCCGTCCTCGGGCACGCAGGTGGAGCGGTTGTGCGGGCAGCCCGGGCAGAAGAAGGGGGTGCGGCGCGGACCGTCGACGCGCGCCGCTGCCTCGGCGGCCTGGCGCAGGGCCTGCAGCCGGGCCCTCGCCATCGGCTCCCCCGCGATCCCCAGCCAGTCCGCGAGCACGGGCGCGAGCAGCTCCTCGGGCAGCTCCCCGTGGCGGGGCAGGAGCGGGCGGCCGGCGGCGTCGCGCTTGCCGAGGATGCGCGGGCGCCGCGCCGCCGGCAGGTCGTAGAGGAGGTCGCGCAGCTGCCCCTCCACCAGGGGCTGCTTCTCCTCCACCACCAGGATCTCCTCCAGGCCCTCGGCGAAGCGCCGCGCGGCGGCGCCGTCCAGCGGCCACGGCATCGCCACCTTGAGGATGCGCAGACCCAGCGCCCGCGCCCGCTCCGGATCGACCCCGAGCCCCTCGAGCGCCGCGCGCAGCGCGCCGTAGGCCTTGCCCACGACGACGATGCCCCGTCGCGCCGCCGGCGCATCCACCACCACCCGGTCGATGGGATTGGCGGCGACGAAGGCGGCCACCGCCTGCAGCCGCGCCATCATCCGCGCCTCCACCGGCGGGCCGAAGTCCTGCGCCCCGATGTGCAGCCCGCCCGGCGGCGGCTCGAAGCCCTCCGGGCGGCGGAACGCCCGCGGCAGCGCCCCCACGTCCACCGGCGCCGCGCTCTCCACCACCTCCGAGACCGCCTTCATGCCGACCCAGCAGCCGGCGAAGCGCGACAGCGCCCAGCCCCACAGCCCGCAGGCGATGAGCTCGCCGACGTCCGCCGGATGGAGCACCGGCATCAGGAACGACTGGAAGGCGAGGTCGCTCTGGTGCGGGTAGGAGGAGGAGACCCCGCCGTGGTCGTCGCCCACCACCACCAGCACCCCGCCGCGGGGCGAGGCGCCCAGGTGGTTGCCGTGCTTGATGGCGTCGCCTGCGCGGTCGAGGCCGGGGCCCTTGCCGTACCACATGCCGAAGACGCCCCGGTGGCGCGGGCGCGGCAGCACGGCGGCCTGCTGCGTGCCGGTCACGGCGGTGGCCGCGAGCTCCTCGTTGACCGCGGCGAGATGACGGATGCGCCGGCGCGCGAGTAGCGGTGCCGCCGCCCACAGCGCCTGGTCGAACCCGCCCAGGGGCGAGCCGCGGTAGCCGGCGACGAAGCCCGCCGTATCCAGCCCGGCCGCCTCGTCCAGCCGCCGCTGGGTCAGCAGCAGCCGCACCAGGGCCTGGGTGCCGGTGAGGTGGACGGTGCCGGAATCGGCGAGATACAGGGCCTCGAGACGGGCCGCGCGGGGGTCTGCGGACGCCATGATCGCCTCCTCCCTCCTCCGGGCCCGGCCCCGCGGTCCGGCCTGCGGCTCTTCTCCCGCGCGGGGCCGGGATCCTGAGATGCTATCCGCGTCCCCACAAAATGTGCTTTCCTTTTCCTGCCACAGGGCGGTATCTCAGAAATCCGTTTTCATTCCTCCCCGTGCAGAGAAAGGATCTTCCCCATGACCCCCATCGACGAGACCGACCGCCGCATCCTCCGCCTCCTCCAGGCCAACGCCCGCATCACCAACGCCGAGCTGGCCGAGCGCGTCGCCCTCTCGCCCTCGCCCTGCTGGCGGCGCGTGCGGCGGCTGGAGGCGAGCGGACTGATCCGCGCCTACGTCACCCTCCTCGACCCCCACGCCCTGGGGCTCGACGTCAGCGTCTTCGTGCGGGTGCGCATCGAGAGCCACCGCGAGGAGGTGGTCCAGGCCTTCGAGGCCGCGGTGCAGGCGCGGCCGGAGATCGTGGAGTGCTACCGCATGACCGGCGGCACCGACTACCTGCTGCGGGTGGTGACCTCCGACATCGCCGCCTACGACCGCTTCCTCGGCGAGGTGCTGATGCACCTGCCCGGGGTCGCGAGCATGGACTCGGGCTTCGCCCTGCGGCAGGTCAAGTACACCACCGCCATGCCCCTGTGAGGACGGCGTCAGCTCACGATGTAGGTGCCGGTGCCCACGGCGATGAGGGTGCCGGCCTCGTTGCCGAGCTCCATGCGGGTGACGGCGACGCGGCGCCCGGCGCGCAGGATGTGGCCGCGCACGCTGAACACCTCCCCGAGCCCCGGCCGGAGGTAGTCCACCCGCAGGTCGATGGTGCCGAGCCGCGCGAAGCGCGCCAGGCGCTCCTCGTCGGACAGCCCCTCCATGTGACGCAGCGCGCCGAGGAAGGCCACGAGCCCGCCCGCCACGTCCAGGGTCGCCGAGATCACCCCGCCGTGCAGGGTCCCGCGGAGGATGTTGCCCACCAGCTCCTCGCGCATACGGAAGCGCAGCTCCGCCGCCTCCTCGCCCACCGCGACCACGTGCAGGCCGAGCAGACGGTTGAAGGGGATACGCTCGGCGAAGACCTCCTCGGCCAGGCGCACGAAGTCCGCCGCCGGGCCCGCCACCTCAGCGGCCCTCCAGCAATTCGATGGCGTAGCCGTCCGGATCCTTGACGAAGGCCATGGCGGTGCGCCCGTCCGGCGTCCGCCCAGGTCCCCAGCTGAAGTCCAGGCCCCGCGCGCGCAGCCGCTCCCCGATGGCGTCGATGGAGTCCACCGCGAAGGCCATGTGGCCGTAGCCGTTGCCGAGCTCGTAGCGCTCCACGCCCCAGTTGTAGGTGAGCTCGAGTTCGGGCCCGCCCTCGGCCTCGCCGGGCGCGCGCAGGAACACCAGGGTGAACTTCCCCTCCGGATAGTCCCGCCGCCGCACCTCTTTGAAACCAAGCACTTCCGTGTAGAACTTCACGGAACGCTCCAGATCACCGACCCGGATCATGGTGTGCAGGTAGCGCATCGTCCGCCCTCCTCTCGTTTTCGGTGACCGACGCCGGCGTTGCGCGCCTCCCCCCGCGGCCGCTATGTTCGCACCCCCGACAAAGCGGGAGGAAGGGCCCCATGCGCGACGGCGGAACCCTGGTGGCGGAGCAGCTTGCGGCCTTCGGCTGCCGCGCCGTCTTCTGCGTCCCCGGAGAGTCCTTCCTCCCGGTGCTGGAGGGCCTGCGCCGCCAGGACGGCATCGAGACCGTGGTCTGCCGCCAGGAGGGCGGCGCGGCGATGATGGCCGAGGCCTGGGGGCGGCTCACCGGCGAGCCCGGCGTGTGCATCGTCACCCGCGCCCCGGGCGCCACCAACGCCGCCTCCGGGGTCTACGTCGCGACCCACGACGGCACCCCCATGCTCCTGCTGGTGGGACAGGTGCCCCGCCGCCACCGCGGCCGGGGGGTGTTCCAGGAGCTCGACTATACGGCCTTCTTCGGCGGCATCGCCAAGTGGGTCGCGGAGGCCGACGACCCCGAGCGGCTGCCGGAGCTGCTCGCCCGCGCCTGGGCCGTGGCCCGCAACGGCCGTCCCGGGCCGGTGGTGCTGGCGCTCCCGGAAGACGTACTGGAGGCGCCAGCGCGCGCCGCGGTGGTGCCCGCGCCGGCCCCCGCGCCGGCGCGGCCGGATGAGGCCGCCCTGGGGCGGGTGCTCGACGCGCTCGCCCGCGCCCGCCGGCCGCTGCTGCTGGCGGGCGGCCAGGCCTGGTCGGCGCGGGCCTCGGAACGCCTGGCCGAGGTCGCCGGGCGGCTCGACCTCCCGGTGGTGGTGGAGTTCCGCTGCCAGCATCACCTGGACAACGACCACCCCTGCTACGCCGGGGTCGCAGGCCTCGGAATGGATCCGGCGCTCGCCCGGCGCATCGCCGAGTCCGACCTCGTCCTCGCCGTCGGCGCCCGCCTCGACGACATCACCACCGCCGGCTTCCGCCTCCTGGAGCCGCCGCGGCCGCGCCCGCGCCTCATCCACGTGCTCCCGGAGCCCGCCGCCCTCAACCGCGTCTTCCACGCCGACCCCGCGCTCTGCGCCCACCCGGAGCCCTTCCTCGAGGCCCTCGCCCGCGCGCCGCTGCGCCCCGGCCCCTGGGCCGCCTGGCGCGAAGCCGCCCGCGCCGATGCCCTCGCCTGGCGCGCCGTGCCGGCCGCGGGCGAGGCGGGCAGCACCCTCGCCGCCATGATGGCCTCCCTGCGCGCGTGCCTGCCCGCGGATGCCATCGTCACCAACGGCGCCGGCAACTACGCCATCTGGCTGCACCGCCACCACCGCTACGGGCCCTTCCCGTCGCAGCTCGCCCCCGCCAGCGGCTCCATGGGCTACGGACTGCCCGCCGCCATCGCCGCGCGCCTCGCCCACCCCGAGCGGGCGGTGCTCTGCCTCGCCGGCGACGGCTGCCTGCTCATGACCGGCCAGGAGCTCGCCACCGCGGTGCGCCATCGCCTCGCCCTCGTCGTCGTGGTGGTGGACAACGGCCGCTACGGCACCATCCGCATGCACCAGATGCGCCGCTACGGCGGCGCCCCCTTCGCCACCACGCTGGCCAACCCCGACTTCGTGGCCTGGGCCCGGGCCTTCGGCGCCCGCGCCGAGCGCGCCACCGACGCCGAGACCTTCCGCGCCGCCCTGGGCCGCGCCCTCGCCCATCCGGGCCCCAGCCTCATCCACGTCCCCGTGCCCCCCGAGGTGCTCGCCCCCGGGCTCGAGGACCCGGCGCCGCAACCTCACCCGGAGGATGCACTTCCCAATGCAACACCTTGAGCCGACGGGGTTCGTGACATGCCGTCCATGACCGGCGGGCAGTGGGGCCTGCTGCTGCTCCTCTCCGTGCTCTGGGGCGGCTCCTTCTTCTTCGTGGAGGTGGGGCTCGCCGCCTTCCCGCTGCTGACGCTGGTGGTGCTGCGGGTGGGTCTCGCCGCCCTCGCCCTCCACCTGGTGCTGCGCCTGCAGGGCCGGCCGCCGCCCGCCCACCGGCGCGCCCTCGCCGCCTACCTCGGCATGGGTCTGCTCAACAACGCCCTGCCCTTCAGCCTCATCGTCTGGGGGCAGACGCAGATCACCGGCGGCCTCGCCTCCATCCTCAACGCGACCACCCCCCTCTTCGGGGTGCTGGTGGCACATCGGCTCACCCGCGACGAGCGGCTGCGCCCGCACCGCCTCGCCGGCGTGGCGGCGGGCTTCCTCGGGGTGGTGCTGGTGGTGGGCCCGGAGGCCCTGGGCGGCCTCGACGCCCATCTCCTGGGGGAGCTTGCGGTCCTCGCCGCCTCCCTCTGCTACGCCTTCGCGAGCCTCTTCGGGCGGCGCTTCCACCGCCTCGGCATCGCCCCCGCGGCGGCCGCAGCGGGTCAGGTGAGCGCCTCGGCGCTGCTCCTCGCCCCCCTCGCCCTCGTCCTCGAGCGGCCCTGGACCCTCCCCGCGCCGCCCGCGACCGCCTGGGCCGCGGTAGCGGGGCTCGCGCTGCTCTCCACCGCCCTCGCCTTCATCCTCTACTTCCGCATCCTGGCGAGCGCCGGGGCGACCAACATCCTGCTCGTCACCTTCCTCATCCCGGTGACCGCGATCCTGCTGGGGGCCGCCTTCCTCGGCGAGGCCCTGGCGCCGCACCAGCTCGCCGGCATGGCGGTGATCGCCGCCGGGCTCGCGGTCATGGACGGGCGGCTGCTCGCCCGCCTGCGCGCGGCCGCCGCCGGCGGCGCCTGAGGGCCGCCGCGGCGCAGGGAGTGCCCGGGGCCGGACTCGAACCGGCACGGCCGTGGCCGGGGGATTTTAAGTCCCCTGCGTCTACCTGTTTCGCCACCCGGGCGCAGAGCGGCGCGCCACCGGCAGGGGACCGCCGGCGCGGTGCGGGGAGGGGGTTGGAGGCTGGGCCCGGAATCGAACCGAGGTACACGGCTTTGCAGGCCGCTGCATAACCACTCTGCCACCCAGCCCGGGGGAACTTGAAAGGCACCGCCGCGGCCGCGGACGGTGCCTGCAGGTCCGTGGTGCAGATCTGGAGCGGGAAACGAGACTCGAACTCGCGACCCCGACCTTGGCAAGGTCGTGCTCTACCAACTGAGCTATTCCCGCTTGGACGGCGCCTATTCTATGCGCGCGCCCAAGCCTGTCAAGGACTCCCCGCGCCCCGACCGGCCCCGGGCGCGGACAGCGCAGGCCACGCCGCGCGCAGGTACACGGCCATGGACCAGAGGGTCAGGGCGGCGGCGAGGTAGAGGAAGATCACGCCGACGATCCAGGTCGGGAACTGCCCCACCGGCTCGCCGTAGAGCAGCAGCACCAGGGCCACCATCTGGGCGATGGTCTTGAGCTTGCCGATGATGGAGACCGCCACCCGCGCCCGCTCGCCCACCTCCGCCATCCACTCGCGCAGGGCCGAGACCGCGATCTCGCGCCCGATGATGATGGCCGCCGGCGCCGCCAGCCAACCGCCGGGGTCGCGCGCCACCAGCGCCACCAGCGCCACCGCCACCATCAGCTTGTCCGCCACGGGATCGAGGAAGGCGCCGAAGCGCGAACTCTGCCCCAGCCGGCGGGCGAGCCACCCGTCGAGGCCGTCGGTCACCGCGGCGAGCCCGAACAGCGCTGTGCACACCTCGTTGGCCCAGGCCACGGGCAGGAAGAAGACGACGAAGAACACGGGCACCAGCCCGATGCGCACCAGGGTCAGCACGTTGGGCACGTTCATCGCGGCGCGCACGGCTCCTCGTCCCCATGCAGGGCCTCGTAGATGCGGCGGGCGAGCACGCGGTCGATCCCGGGAACCCGCGCCAGCTCCTCCACCCCCGCCCGCGCCACCTCGCGCAGGCCGCCGAAGGTGCGCAGCAGGCGCCGGCGCCGCTCCGGCCCGACCCCGGGGATCGCCTCCAGCACCGAGACTTGGCGGCTGCGGGCCCGGCGCCGGCGGTGGCCCGTGACCGCGAAGCGGTGGGCCTCGTCGCGCACGCTCTGCACCAGGTGCAGCGCGGGCGAGGTGGCGGGCAGTATAAGAGGCGCCTCCCGCCCCACCAAGAAGAGCCGCTCCTCCCCCGGCCGCCGCTCCGGGCCCTTGGCCACGCCCACCAGCACCGGCCCCTCCACCTGCAGCTCGCGCAGGGCCTCGACGGCGGCGGCGAGCTGGCCGCGGCCGCCGTCGATGAGGACGAGGTCGGGCAGCGGCGCCCCCTCCTCGCTCAGCCGGCGGTAGCGGCGCGCCACCGCCTGCCGGATGGCGGCGTAGTCGTCGCCGGGGGCGATGCCGCGGAGGTTGTAGCGGCGGTAGTCGGCGCTTCGCGCTCCCTCGCGGTCGAAGACCACGCAGGCCGCCACCGCCGCCTCCCCCGCCGTGTGGCTGATGTCGAAGCACTCGATGCGCTGCAGGGGACCCTCCAGCTCCAGCGCCTCCTCCAGCGCGGCGAGCCGCGCCGCCAGCCCGGCGCGGCTCGAGACGCGGGCCCGCAGGGCCTCGCGGGCGTTGGCCTCGGCCATCTCGAGCCAGCGCCGGCGCACCCCGCGCACGCCGCTGCGGATACGCACGGCGCCGCCGAGGGCCTCCTCCAGGGCCTCGCACCCGGGCGGGCGGCGCGCCACGACGATCTCCGGCGGCGCCGGCCGGCCGAGGTAGTGCTGGGCGAGGAAGGCGGCGAGGACCTCCTCGCCAGCGCCGCCCTCGGGCAGCCGCGGGAAGTGGCTGCGGCTGCCCAGGACGCGGCCGCCACGCACGGCCAGCAGCTCCACGCAGGCGGCGCCACCCTCCACGTGGCAGGCCACCACGTCCAGGTCGCCGCCGCCGGTGGCGACGTACTGCCGCCCGCGCACCTGCTGCAGGGCGCGGATGAGGTCGCGCAGCCGCGCCGCCTCCTCGAAGTCGAGCCGCTCGGCCGCCGCCTCCATCCGCCGCCCCAGCGCCTCCACCACCTCGGCGTCGCGCCCCTCAAGCACCATCACCGTGTGGGCCACGTCGCGGGCGTAGTCCTCGGGGCTGATCAGGCCCACGCACGGGGCCGAGCAGCGCCCGATCTGGTGCTGCAGACAGGGCCGCGTGCGGTTGCGGAAGAAGCCGTCCTCGCACTGGCGCACCCGGAACAGGCGCTGCAGCAGCTGCAGGCTCTCGCGCACCGCGGCGGCGCTGGGGTAGGGGCCGAAGTAGCGCCCGTCGCGGCGGCGCGGGCCGCGGTAGAAGGACAGGCGCGGGTAGCGGGGGTGGTCCGAGAGGTGGATGTAGGGATAGCTCTTGTCGTCGCGCAGGAGGACGTTGAAGCGGGGGCGGTGGTGCTTGATGAGCTCGTTCTCGAGGATCAGCGCCTCGGCCTCGGTGCGGGTCACCGTCACCTCGATGCGCCGCATCCGCGCCAGCAGGAGCTGGCGCCGCCGGTCGTGGACCCCCCCGCGGAAGTAGCTGGTGACGCGGTTGCGGAGGCTGCGCGCCTTGCCCACGTAGAGCACCCGCCCCTCGGCGTCGAGGAAGCGGTAGACGCCGGGGCGGCGCGTCAGGCCCCGGAGGAAGGCCTCGAGATCGAAGGGTTCCTGCTCGCCCATGGGCCCCTGCGCCGCGGCGGGCGCGGCCCCGCTGTCAGACGCCGGCGCTCTGATCGATGACGCCGTGCTGGATCGCCAGGCGCGTCAGCTCCACGTCGTTGTCGACGCCGAGCTTCTCGTGCAGGCGGTAGCGGTAGGTGCTCACGGTCTTGGGGCTGAGGCAGAGCCGGTCCGAGATCTCGCGGATGCTCTGCCCCTGCGCCACCATCAGCAGCACCTGCATCTCCCGCGCCGAGAGCTTCTCGAAGGGCGAGGTCTGCTCGCCCGTGACCGCGGCGATGGCCAGCTGCTGGGCGATGTCCGCGCTGACGTAGCGCTCGCCCCGGTGGACCTGGCGGATCGCCCTCAGCATCTCCTCCGCCTCGCAGCCCTTGGTGAGAAAACCCATGGCCCCGGCGCGCAGGAACTGGACCGGAAACGAGTTGCCGCCGTGCACCGTGAGGACCAGGATGCGGATGCCGCGCACGTAGTGGAGGAGCTTGCGGGTGGCCTCCAGCCCCCCGACGCCGGGCATGTGGATGTCCATGAGGACCACATCCGGCGGGTCGCGCCGCGCGATCTCCACCGCCTCCTCGCCGCTGCCCGCCTCGGCCACCACCTCCATGTCCGGCGCCGACTCGACGATGCGGCGGATGCCGGTGCGCACCAGCGCGTGATCGTCCACCAGCATCACCTTGATCATGGCCGCCCCCCTTGCCCTCGCCGCCCTCGCCGCCCGCGGGCCCCGGCGACCGCCGACACGACCGCGCCCGAAGCCGCGGCGGAAGGCGGGATCCGCGCAGATTAGCGCGCCACGCGGCAAGGCGGCAAGCCGCGGCCGGATCGCGGCGGGCGCCGCCGCGGGAGCGGCGCCGGGCGAGCTGGCGGGGAGGGAGGGATTCGAACCCCCGGACGGGCGGCGCCCGCCAACGGATTTCAAGTCCGCCGCTTTCGACCGCTCAGCCACCTCCCCGGCGCCGCTAGGATAGCGCGCCGCCGGGCCCCGGCAAGGCTTGCCGGCCCCGGGCGGGCCGCTACACTGTGCGCGCAGGAACCGCCGCCGGCGGCGGCGGTCCAAGGCGAAGTCTGGCTACGCCCAACGAGGAGGTACGCATGGCACAGGTCCGACCGATTCCGAGCACGCGCGCCACCGCGGCGGCGACCCCCGTCAACAAGGTGGTGCGCAACACCTATCTGCTGCTGTCGATGACGCTGCTCTTCAGCGCCGCCACCGCGGGGGCGTCCATGGCCCTGGGGCTGCCCCACCCGGGCCTGCTCATCACGCTGGTGGGCTACTTCGGGCTGCTGTTCCTGATCCAGCGCTTCCGCAACAGCGCCCTCGGGATCCTCTTCGTCTTCGCCCTGACCGGCTTCATGGGCCTGACCCTGGGGCCGATCCTCAGCGCCTATCTCCGGCTGCCCAACGGCCCCCAGCTCGTCATGACCGCCCTCGGCGGCACCGGGGCGATCTTCCTGGGGCTCTCGGCCTACGCACTGGTCACCCGCAAGGACTTCAGCTTCGTCGGCGGCTTCCTCTTCGCCGGCATCCTGGTCGCCTTCCTCGCGGGCATCGGGGCGGTGATCTTCTCCCTGCCGGGGCTCGCGCTGGCGGTCTCGGCCCTGTTCGTGCTGCTGATGGCGGGGATGATCCTCTACGAGACGAGCCAGATCGTCCACGGCGGCGAGACCAACTACATCCTCGCCACCGTCTCGCTCTACGTGAGCCTCTTCAACCTGTTCACGAGCCTGCTGCACCTGCTGGGGGCCTTCCGCGGCGACGACTGACGTCCCCGCCGGCTCGAAGCCCCCGCCCCGCGGGGGCTTCCCTTCGCCGTCCCGCCCCTCAGCAGACCTGCACCGCGAGCAGGTTCGCCAGCGCCCGCCGGAAGGCGCGCACCGCCTCCGGCGCCTCCACCTCCATCACCTGCTCCTTGAGCCAGCGCCGGTCCCAGTCGCCGGCGTGCTCGCACACCACCTCGCCGAGGTAGCGGATGCTGCTGAAGCCCGGCTCCTCGCCGACGAAGCTCAGCTCCGCGTACTCCTGCAGGCGGCGGTTGAGGTGGTCGATGAAGGCGGCGCGGTAGTCGCCCGGCCCGAGGCGCTCGCGCTGGTTCTCCTCCATGACCTCGGCCATGCGGCGCCCGGCGGCCACGATCATGCGCCGGCGCTGCTCGTCCTCCAGCCGCCCATAGGCGTAGCGGTCCGCCATCTGCAGGAGGAAGGCGGCGAACTCGCCCAGGATGGCGAAGCGGCGCGGGTCGCTCTCCAGCTCGTAGCCCGCCCCGAGCAGACGCCTGACCCCCTCCAGGGCCACCTTCCAGGCCGAGAAGGCCACCGCCGAGCCCACCTCCTCGGCACGCCTCGGCGCATCCTTGCGGTGCCAGCGCGACTTCAGACGGACCACGCCCCACCTCCGTCCCCGCGGGCTGCTATCATTTTGATCATATTACCATGTGCTGAACGCTTGGCCGCCATCGATCTCGACACCCTGCGCCGCACGGTGCAGCACAACTGCGACGTCTCCGACGCGCGCCACGCGCGCGACGCCTCCATCTGCACCTATCTGCTGCGCATGCGCGCCCAGTATCGCTGGGCGCACGGCCGTGCCCTCGCCGACCCGCTGCCGGGCGACGAGGTGGGCGCCTGGATCGAGGCCCAGGAGCGGCGCTGGGCGCGGCTCGCCGGGAAGGACTACCGCCCCCTGCCCCTCGGCGGGCCGGTGGACCCCTTCGACATCGAGACCGCCAACCGCCGCCTCGCCGCCACCGGCCTCGCCTATGCCGCCGGGGTCGGCGTCGGCGGCAAGCCGAGCTTCCTCCTCGCGGAGCTGGACGCGGCCGAGGCGCGCGAGGGGCTGCGCATCCTGCGCCTGGGGCGCGAGCACGCCCGGGACGTCGCCGGCGCCCCCGCCATGACCCGCTCCGGCTACGTCTTCCTGCGCCGCGAGCAGATCCGCGCCATGGTGTGGGACGAGCTGGGCCTGGCCGGGCGGCGGCCGGCGGCGACCCCCATGGCGCGGGCCGCGGCGGCGGCGGGGTCGGGGGACGCCCTCGCGACCCTCGCCGAGGCCCAGGAGGAGCTCGCGCTGCTGCACGAGCTGGGCGAGGCGGCGGCGGGACGGCTTCTGGGGCCGGGTTGGGAGGCGCATCTCGCGGCCCTCGCCGGCACCCCCGCCGAGCACGTCCTGCGCGCGGTGCGCGACCTCCTCGCCGACTGCCTGCGGGTGCTTCCGGTGCTGATCGGGGACCGCCGCCCCCTCCACCTGCACCTCTACGCGGCGCGTCTCGAGGGGCCACGGCGCACGCTCTTCGCGCGGTTCGAGGCCGCCTACCGGCGCTGGCTCGCCGACCCCGGCGACTGGCGCCCCCTGCACGAGGCCGCCGCCGCGGGACGGGCACACTGGCTGGCCACGGCCAGAGGGCTCCTCGCCGAGCCCGCCTCCGCGCTCGCCTCGCACCTTCGCGGACCCGCCGCCCTCGCCGCCCTGCGGCTGCCGGCCCCTCAGCCCTCGGCCCCGCCCCCGCCCACCTCCTTGTAGGGCAGGAAGAGGCCGAAGCCGTAGGCGCGCAGCGGTCCCAGCCCCTCCTCCTGAAGCCGCAGGGACGCCTCCGGAGCGAGGTCGGTGACGAGCAGGCTGCGCGCCGCCACCGCCCCCTCCGGGCCCGTGAAGGCATGCTCGCGCCCGCCCAGCATGCGCCGCGGCCGGATGCCCATGCCCGCGAGCCGCGCCGCCGCCTCGCGGAGGAAGGCCGGCTCGTCCGCGGCCGCGGTGGCGAGGTAGCGGCAGTAGAGGGTGCGGGCCGGACGCAGGGGCCGGGCCTCGACCCGCCCGAGCCGCACCGCATGGCCGCAAAGCGTCAGCCGGCGACCCGCGAGCCCCTCGGCCGCGGTGCGCGTCGCCGCCGACACCCGCAGCCTCAGGCGCGCCCGGCGCGGCAGGTAGATCCACTCCACGCCCCCGTCCTGGGGGCTCGTCCAGCCGTTGCCCGAGGCCGCCGGATGGATCAGATGGGGCCCGGCGAGGGGGTCGTCCGCGAGCGCCGGACAGGCCTCGCGCAGCGCCCGTCCCAGGGCGAGTGCGTGGTCCACCGGCAGCATCCGCCCCTCGAGGGCGAAGAGCAGGTCGAGGGCGCGCGTGCTCGCCGCCGGGGCCGCCTGGGGCGGCGCCTCCTCGGCCCAGAAGAGCTCCTCCCCGCTCACTTCGGCTGCGCCTCCGTCCAGCGCTGCAGCAGCGCCGCCCACGCCCGGGCCGAGACCGGGTCGAGATCCACCGTGGTGAAGCGCCGCCCCTCCCGGATGATCAGGCGCAGCATCCGGAAGCCGTTGTCGTAGACCAGCTCGCGCACCTGCACCTCGCGCCCGTACGGCGCCTGCAGCCGCCCGAGGTCCCGGATCTCCTGCTCCGCGCTCACGGGTGCACCCCTGTAGCCGGTGGCGTTGCCGCTCGCCCCGTGCGCGCGATCACGCCGCCTTTCTCGTGCCTCACGCCGTCCCTCCGCCGGGGGTCGCCGCCCCCCAGTATAGGCGCCCCGCCCCCCTATCCCACCCGGGCGGTGCCGACCCCCCATCGGCGGGATACGCCCCACCCTCGGAGGCGCCTAGGATGACCCACGGGGCCGATGTTGACCATCACCCTCGGGTATTAGCCCGGATCTATCCCGAACGGGATAGTCCGGATCGAAACCCGTTACCCCTTCGGGGGCATGGTCTCCACCCGGCACGCTGATTATCGTAGCCGGAGAGCATTTCAGCATATTCTAAACCTTTAGCTGCCTTGCCGGTTCGGGGGAGGCGCCGGCGCAGCGAAGAGGAAGAGGAGAGAGCGCGATGGCCAAGCCGATGCATCCGACGCCGCTGCTCGACGAGCTCGAGAAGGGACCCTGGCCCAGCTTCGTCAAGGGCCTCAAGCGTCTCGCCCAGAACAACGACATGATGGTCGACCTGCTGGGCCAGCTCGAGACCTCCTACGAGACCCGGCTCGGCTACTGGAAGGGGGGCACCGTGGGCGTCTTCGGCTACGGCGGCGGCGTCATCCCCCGCTTCACCGAGCTCCTCGACGAGAACGGCAAGCCCAAGTTCCCGGAGGCGGCCGAGTTCCACACCCTGCGCGTGATGCCCCCGCCGGGCTGGCACTACGACACCGCCACCCTGCGCAAGTTCTGCGACATCTGGGAGCAGTACGGCTCCGGCCTCATCGCCCTGCACGGCCAGACCGGCGACATCATGTTCCAGGGCTGCCGCACGGAGAACGTGCAGAAGGCCTTCGACGCCATCAACGAGATGGGCTTCGACCTGGGCGGTGCGGGCCCGGCCCTGCGCACCGGCATGTCCTGCGTCGGCCCGGCGCGCTGCGAGCAGGCCTGCTACGACACCCACCGCGCCAACCGGCAGCTCATCAACGCCTTCCTCGACGACATGCACCGCCCGAGCCTGCCCTACAAGTTCAAGTTCAAGTTCTCGGGCTGCCCCAACGACTGCATGAACTCGATCCAGCGCTCGGACTTCGCCGTCATCGGCACCTGGCGCGACGACATCCAGATCGACCAGGCCGAGGTCAAGAACTACATCGCCTCCAAGGGGCGGCAGTACGTCATCGACAACGTCGTCAACCGCTGCCCCACCAAGGCCATCAGCCTGCGCGACGACGACACCCTCGAGATCCGCAACAAGGACTGCGTGCGCTGCATGCACTGCATCAACGTCATGACCAAGGCCCTCTCCCCGGGCAAGGACCGCGGCGTCACGATCCTCATCGGCGGCAAGCGCACGCTCAAGATCGGCGACCTCATGGGCACGGTCATCATCCCCTTCATGAAGCTGGAGACCGAGGAGGACTGGCAGCGCCTCGAGGAGTTCGCCGGCCGCGTCATCGAGTTCTTCGCCGAGAACGCCCTCGAGCACGAGCGCACCGGCGAGATGATCGAGCGCATCGGGCTCGCCAACTTCCTCGAGGGGGTCGGGGTCGACCCGGATCCGAACATGATCAACCACCCCCGCACCAACCCCTACGTGCGCCTCGACGGCTGGGCCGAGGAGGCGAAGAAGTGGGAGGAGCGCAAGGCCAAGGCCGCCGGCTGAGGCCGCACCGGGGTCAGCAACAGCGACGTCACGGGAGATCGATCCATGGCCGAGGCAGCAAAACCCCGTCCGCCGGTGGAGAGCGGCGTCGTCGACGTGATGCCCTTCCTCCACCCGGTGATGAAGAAGAACTACGGCAAGTGGAAGTGGCACGAACGCCCGCGGCCGGGCGTCCTCCATCACGTCGCCGAGAGCGGCGACGAGATCTGGACCGTGCGCGCCGGCACGCAGCGGCAGATGGACGTCCACACCATCCGCAAGCTGTGCGACATCGCCGACGAGTACGCCGAGGGCTACGTCCGCTTCACCATCCGCAGCAACATCGAGTTCTTGGTGAGCGACGAGGCCAAGGTCCAGCCCCTCATCGAGAAGCTGGAGGCCGAGGGCTTCCCCGTGGGCGGCACCGGCAACTCGGTGTCCATGATCGCCCACACCCAGGGCTGGCTCCACTGCGACATCCCGGGCACCGACGCCTCCGGCGTCGTCAAGGCCCTCATGGACGAGCTCTACGAGGAGTTCATCCGCGAGGAGATGCCCAACCGCGTGCGCATCACCACCTCCTGCTGCGAGATCAACTGCGGCGGCCAGGGCGACATCGCCATCAACGTCCAGCACACCAAGCCGCCGCGGATCAACCACGACCTCGTGGCCAACGTCTGCGAGCGCCCGGCGGTGGTGGCCCGCTGCCCGGTGGCGGCGATCCGCCCGGCGCTGGTCAACGGCAAGCCCTCGCTGGAGGTGGACGAGAAGAAGTGCGTCTGCTGCGGCGCCTGCTTCCCGCCCTGCCCGCCGATGCAGATCAACGACCCCGTGCACACCAAGCTCGCGGTCTGGGTGGGCGGCAAGAACTCCAACGCCCGCAGCAAGCCCACCTTCCACAAGCTGGTGGCGGCGGACCTGCCCAACAATCCGCCGCGCTGGCCGGAGGTCGCCGAGGTGGTGAAGAAGATCCTCCGCGCCTACAAGGAGGATGCGCGCGACTGGGAGCGCATGGGCGAGTGGATCGAGCGCATCGGCTGGCCGCGCTTCTTCGAGCTCACCGGCCTGCCGTTCACCAAGTACCACATCGACGACTGGCGCGGCGCGCGGGCGAGCCTCAACGCCTCGGCGCACCTGCGCTTCTGACCGCACGCGGGGCCGGCCCGCGGGCCGGCCCCCGCAACGAGGGGTGAGGGGAATCGGATGAAGTTCGGCATCCTCGTCAACGAGGGCCCCTATCAGCATCAGGCCGCCGACACCGCCTACCAGTTCTGCAAGGCGGCGCTGGCCAAGGGGCACCGGATCCACCGCGTGTTCTTCTACCACGACGGCGTCCACAACGCGTCCAAGCTCACCGAGCCGCCGCAGGACGACCGTCACATCGTCAACCGCTGGATCAAGCTCGCCGAGGAGCACGACATCGACCTCGTGGTCTGCGTCGCCGCGGGCCTGCGCCGGGGGCTGGTCGAGGAGAACCTCGCCCCGCGCTTCCGCATCTCGGGCCTCGGCCAGCTCATCGAGTCCGGGATCCAGGCCGACCGCCTGGTGGTGTTCGGGGACTGAGGAGGATCACCGATGGTGGAGACCACGGGCGGCGTGGACTTCGAGGAGGAGGTGGGGGGCAAGGTCAAGCGGTTCATGTACGTCAACCGCAAGGCCCCCTACGGCACCATCTATGCCCTCGAGGCCCTGGAGGTGGTCCTGATCGCGGCCGCCTTCGACCAGGACGTCAGCCTCGTCTTCGTCGACGACGGCGTCTACCAGCTCAAGAAGGGGCAGAACACCAAGGGCATCGACGTCAAGAACTTCTCCCCCACCTACCGCGCCCTCGAGGGCTACGACATCGAGAAGCTCTACGTCGAGCGCGAGTCGCTGGAGGCCCGGGGGCTGACCGAGGAGGACCTGCTGGTCCCGGTCGAGGTCCTGAGCTCCGAGGAGCTGCGCGAGCTCATGGAGCAGCAGGACGTGGTCCTGAGCTTCTGAGGCGGGGGATGCCATGCCGATGCTGCACACCGTGAACAAGTCGCCCTTCGAGCGCAACACCCTCGACTCCTGCCTGCGCCTGGCCAAGAAGGGCAGCACCATCCTGCTCATCGAGGACGGGGTCTACGCCGCCCTCGAGGGCACCCGCGTCAGCGACCGCATCCGCCAGGCGATGCAGGAGTTCCGCATCTGCGTGCTGGAGCCCGACCTGGAGGCGCGCGGCGTCGCCGATCGGGTCATCGAGGGCATCGAGCGCGTCGACTACGGCGGCTTCGTGGACCTGGTGGCCGAGCACGACGCCTTCCAGGCCTGGCTGTGAAGGCTTCTTCAACCCGAGACGACGAGCGAGAGGAGAGAGCACCATGGCGATCGAGGTCAACGGCAAGGTCATCGAGACCGACGAGGAGGGCTACATCGTCAACCTGTCGGACTGGAACGAGGACGTGGCCAAGAAGCTGGCCGCGGACGAGGGCATCGAGCTGACCGACGCCCACTGGGAGGTGATCAACTTCCTGCGCGAGTACTACGAGGAGTACCAGATCGCGCCGGCGATCCGCGTCCTCACCAAGGCCATCGGCAAGAAGCTCGGCCCCGACAAGGGCAACAGCAAGTACCTCTACGAGCTGTTCCCCTACGGCCCGGCCAAGCAGGCCTGCAAGATCGCCGGCCTGCCCAAGCCGACCGGCTGCATCTGAGCCCGGTCCCCCGGCGGGATCGGTTTCGGGCCATCGTGCGGCGGGGTGCCCCCGGCGCCCCGCCGCACCGGAGCACGGGAGCGCGCGCATGGGTGCCGTGGACCTTCTGTTCGTGATCCTGTCCTACGCCGCCACCCTCCTCTTCCTGGGTGGGCTCGCCTGGCGGATCTACCGCTACGCCCGCGTCCCCGCGCCGCTCAAGATCCCCACCATGCCGGCGCCCACCAGCCGCGCCGGTGTGGTGGCGCGCATGGCGCGCGAGGTGGTCCTCTTCGAGAGCCTCTTCAAGGGCCAGAAGTGGACCTGGCTCTTCGGCTGGGTGTTTCACGCCGCCCTGGCGCTGGTCCTTGCGCGGCACCTGCGCTACTTCACCGAGCCCGTCTGGGGCTGGGTGGTCCTGATCCAGCCCTTCGGCAAGTATGCGGGGCTGGCCATGCTCGCGGGGCTGGCCGGCCTCTGGATCCGGCGCCTTGCGGTGGAGCGTGTGCGCTACATCACCGGGCCGAGCGACCACCTCATCCTGGCGCTGCTGGTGGCGATCGGCCTCACCGGCGCCGCCACCCGCTTCGCCGCCCGGACCGACATCGTCGCCTTCAAGGCCTTCGTCCTCGGCCTGCTGCGCCTCGACCCGCAGCCCATCCCGCACGATCCGCTGGTGATGGCGCATCTGCTGCTGGTCCTGGTGCTGATGGCCGTCTTCCCCTTCAGCAAGCTCCTGCATGCCCCGGGCGTCTTCTTCAGCCCCACCCGCAACCAGGTGGACGACGCCCGCGAGCGGCGCCACCTGGCGCCCTGGGCGGCGGCGCTGGAGCAGAGCCGGTAAGGGGCAGGAGGTAGCCGTGGCCGACTTCGAGACCCCCGCACTGCGCGAGTATCCGGACGAGATCCCGCCCCTGCGGCCGGGCGCGACCGCCCACGTCCGCCCCTTCCCCGCCGCGCCGGCGCACCAGGAGCCGCTGGGCTTCCCGGGCGAACTGGTGGAGGACTGGCAGGCGCGGGCGCTGGAGAAGATGGGCGACCTGCTGGGCAAGTACCGCTCGCTGCAGGTCTTCCTCGACGCCTGCGTGCGCTGCGGCGCCTGCACGGACAAGTGCCACTACTTCCTCGGCACCCAGGACCCGCGCAACATGCCGGTGGCGCGGCAGGATCTGATGCGCAGCGTCTACCGGCGCCACTTCACCCTCGGCGGCAAGATCGCCCCCGCCCTCGTGGGCGCGCGCGAGCTCGACCGCGAGATGCTGGACCAGTGGTACACCTATTTCCACCAGTGCTCGCAGTGCCGCCGCTGTTCGGTCTTCTGCCCCTACGGCATCGACACCGCCGAGATCTCCATGGCCGCGCGCGAGATCATGGACCACGTCGGCCAGGGGCAGAAGTACTGCAACGAGATCATCGCCAAGGTCCACAAGATCGGGAACAACCTGGGGCTGCCCGGCCCCGCGCTGGAGGACACCCTCGAGGGGCTCGAGGAGGAGGTCAAGGAGGACACCGGCGTCGACGTCCGCTTCCCGCTCGACGTGGAGGGGGCGGAGGTGCTGCTGGTCACCCCGTCGGCCGACTTCTTCGCCGAACCGCATGTGGAGGGCCTGATCGGCTACGCCAAGGTCTTCCACCAGGCCGGCATCTCCTGGACCCTCAGCACCTACGCCTCCGAGGCGGCCAACTTCGGCATGTTCATCGGCAGCTACGAGAACATGCGCCGGATCGCCCTGCGCATCCGCAAGGCGGCGCAGGACCTCGGGGTCAAGCGCATCGTCTTCGGCGAGTGCGGCCACGCCTGGCGCGTCGCCTACAGCTTCCTCAACACGCTGGCCGGCCCCTGGGATTTCCTGGACAAGCGCTACCCGGTGCCGCAGCACATGTGCGAGGTCACCTACGACCTCATCCGGCGCGGCGCGCTCAACCTCGACCCCTCGGCCAACGACCACATGACGGTCACCTTCCACGACTCGTGCAACGTGGCCCGCGCCTCCCGTATGGGCGACATGCCGGGCGGGCAGTTCCACATCCCGCGCGAGGTCATCAAGGCCAGCGTCAACAAGTTCGTCGAGATGGACCCGGCCACCACCATGGAGCGCACCTTCTGCTGCGGCGGCGGCGGCGGGCTGCTCACGGACGACCTCATGGAGATCCGGGTCAAGGGGGCGCTGCCGCGGATGCAGGCCCTCAAGGAGGTCGTGGAGCGCGAGGGCGTCACCCACATGGCGGCCATCTGCGCCATCTGCAAGAGCCAGTTCACCAAGGTGCTGCCCTACTACGACCTCCCCATGGACATGATCGTGAGCGTCCATCAGCTGGTGAGCAACGCCATCCAGCTCGGGACCAAGGAATGAGCCATCAGAGGAGAGCGAGGCATGGCCACGGCACGTGACAACGCGAGCCCCGCAGCGCCGGCGAAGAGCCCCGAGGAGCGCACCTTCCGCCGCTTCCGGGAGGGCGACAGCCGCTATCGCCGGCTCAGCGAGAAGATCTTCCAGTCCGGCTGGTCCCACAAGTGCCCCACCTACGTGCTGCGGACGCCGCCCTGCTCGGCATCCTGCCCCTCCGGGCACGACATCCGCGGCTGGCTCAACATCGTCCGCGGCATGGAGAAGCCGGCCGAGGGGATGAGCTGGCAGGAGTACGCCTTCCGCCGCGCCACCGCGGCCAACCCCTTCCCCGCCATCATGGGGCGGGTCTGCCCGGCCCCCTGCGAGTCGGGCTGCAACCGCAACCAGGTGGAGGACCACGTCGGCATCAACGCCGTCGAGCACTACATCGGCGACTACGCCATCGCCGCCGGCTACCGCTTCGATCCCCCGGCGAAGGAGACGGGCAAGAAGGTGGCCATCATCGGCGGCGGCCCGGCGGGGCTCGCCGCCGCCTACCACCTGCGCCGCATGGGCCATGCCTGCACCATCTTCGACGAGCACGAGAAGCTCGGCGGCATGATGCGCTACGGCATCCCGGGCTTCCGCACGCCGCGCACGGTGCTCGACGCCGAGATCCAGCGCATCCTCGACATGGGCGTCGAGGTGCGCACCCGGACCCGCGTCGGCACCGACGTCAGCGTCGCCGAGCTCGAGCGCGAGTTCGACGCCATCTTCTGGGCCATCGGCGCCCAGAGCGGCCGCGCCCTGGACGTCCCGGGCGGCGACGCCCCCAACGTCATCACCGGCGTGGCCTTCCTCAACGCCTACAACGATGGCCGCATGCGCGCCATCCAGGGGCGCGTCGTGGTGATCGGCGGCGGCGACACCTCCATCGACGTCGCCACCGTCGCCCGCCGCCTCGGCCACATCACCAAGGAGAACCCGGTGGACCACCCGGAGCGCTCCGCCTTCGGCCAGATGGCCCACGACGTCGCCGAGACCGCACGCGCCGAGGGCGCCGACGTCGTCCTCATCACGCGCCGCCCGGTGGACAAGATGGCGGCCCAGCGCCACGAGGTGGAGGAGGCGCTGCGCATCGGCGTCGAGATCCGCGACCGGCTCCAGCCGGTGGCCGTGGTGGTGGGCGAGGACGGCCGGGCCAAGGCGCTGCGCGTGGTGCGCACCGAGCTCAAGGACGGCCAGGTGGTGCCGGTGGAGGGCAGCGAGGAGGAGATCGAGGCCGACCTCATCGTCGCCGCCATCGGCCAGCAGGGCGACTTCACCGGGTACGAGGACCTCAACAACGGCCGCGGCTTCATCGACCCCGACCGCAACTTCCAGGTCAAGGGCAAGCCCGGCCACTTCGTCGCCGGCGACATCATCCGCCCGCATCTGCTCACCACCGCCATCGGCCAGGCCCGCATCGCCGCCGAGAGCATCGACCACTACCTGCGCGGCGAGCCCATGGCGAAGCGGCCGAAGGTGGACGTGCACCACTTCAACCTCCTCAACAAGCTCGCCGAGACCGGCCACGCCCCGGCCGAGGTCCACGAGCCGGTGCGCGGCACCTCGGAGAGCGACTTCGCGGTGCACAACTTCGAGGACCGCTCCCAGTTCGAGGTCATCACCCACGAGGAGCTCTTCCTCGGGCACTTCCCCTACACCCCGCGCATCCGGCGCCGGGAGCTGGAGCTGCCGCCGGAGGTGGTGCTCAAGGAGGAGGGGGCCGACCGCCTCGAGCGCTACACCGACGAGGAGGCGCAGAAGGAGGCGAGCCGCTGCATGAGCTGCGGGCTGTGCTTCGAGTGCGACAACTGCGTCGTCTTCTGCCCGCAGGATGCGGTGCACCGGGTGCCGAAGTCGCAGCGCACCACGGGCCGCTACGTCTACACCGACTACACCCGCTGCATCGGCTGCCACATCTGCCACGACGTCTGCCCCACGGGCTACATCCAGATGGGGCTGGGGGAGTGACCGGACCATGGCCAGGCTGCTCGCCGCGCTGCTGACCGGCCTCGCCGCCCTGGCGGCCTCGACCGCCGCCCGGGCGGTGCCGCTGCCCGAGATCGTCGCCCCGGCCGTGGGTCCGCGCTGCGTCCTCCCCGCGGAGCAGATGCGGCGCGAGCACATGGAGCTGCTGCGCCACCAGCGCGCGCGCACGGTGCGGCAGGGCATCCGCGGCGAGCGCTTCAGCCTCCGGCTGTGCATCGCCTGCCATGCCGGCCGCGACGAGCGCGGGCAGCCGGTGAGCGTGGCCGCGCCCGGGCAGTTCTGCGAGAGCTGCCACCGCTACGCCGCGGTGCGCATCGACTGCTTCCAGTGCCACTCGGGGCGTCCGGATCCCGAGGCCGAGGCGGCGGCGCGGCGCATCGCCGGTGAGCTCGCCGCGGGCCGTTGAGAAGGAGGGTTCACGAGGTGGCCGAGCAAGCTGCGACACGACGGGACTTCCTGCGGGCGGGCGGCGCCCTCGCGGCGGGCGTGCTGCTCGCGCCCGGCGTCTTCCTCCTCGGGCCGGCGGCGGCCCGCCCCGCCGGCGAGCCCGCCTCGTCCCGGCAGCGCTGGGGCCTGCTGGTGGACACCCGCCGCTGCGCGGACGGCTGCGACGCCTGCGTCAGCGCCTGCCGCGAGGAAAACGGCTGGGGCGGGCGCGGCCGGCCCGAGACCGACCCGCAGTGGATCCGCAAGGTGCGCGTGCGCGACCCGCGCAGCGGCCGCAGCTTCTCCCTGCCGGTCATGTGCCAGCACTGCGCGCACCCGCCCTGCGTCGACGTCTGCCCCACCGGGGCCTCCATGCGCCGCGCCGACGGCATCGTCCTGGTGGACCGCCACCGCTGCATCGGCTGCCGCTACTGCATGATGGCCTGCCCCTACAAGGCGCGCTCGCTCGAGCACGAGGCGGTGGAGGACCCGCGCCCCTGGGCGCCGCGCGGCAAGGGCACGGTGGAGTCCTGCACCCTGTGCGTGCACCGCGTGGACGCAGGCCGCGAGCCGGCCTGCGTCGAGGCCTGCCGTCGCACGGGCAACGCCGCCCTCGTCTTCGGCGACCTCGCGGACCCGGCGAGCGAGATCGCGCGAAGCGTGCGCGAGCTCGGGGGCGAGGCGCTGCGCGCCGACCTCGGTCTCGATCCCGGTGTGCGCTACCTCGGTCTCAACGTCTGACCGCTCGGGGGAAGGGAGCCCATGAAGGAACCGCGCCTGCAAGCCATCGAGGGCCGCTCCGGCGGCTTCTACGCCCTCGCCGCCCTGCTCGGGGCGCTGGTCGCCGCGGGGCTGTGGGCGGCCTGGCAGATGGAGCACCACGGCCACGCCATCACCGGCATGACCAACCAGATCGTCTGGGGCCTGCCGCACGTCTTCGCCGTCTTCCTCATCGTCACCGCCTCGGGCGCCCTCAACGTGGCCTCGGTGGCCTCGGTCTTCGGCCGCAAGGCGTACAAGCCGCTCGCCCCGCTCTCGGCGGTGCTCGCCATCGCCTGCCTGGTGGGGGGGCTTGCGGTCCTCGTGCTGGACCTGGGGCGGCCGGACCGCCTCGTCGTGGCCATGACGCGGTACAACTTCCGCTCCATCTTCGCCTGGAACATCTACCTCTACACCGGCTTCCTCGCCATCGCCGCGGTCTATCTCTGGCTCATGCTGGAGCGGCGGATGAACCGCTACAGCCGCGTCGCCGGCACCGTCGCCTTCCTCTGGCGGCTGATCCTGACCACCGGCACGGGCTCCATCTTCGGCTTCCTCGTGGCGCGGCAGGCCTACGACGCGGCGATCATGGCGCCGCTCTTCATCGCCATGTCGCTCGCCTTCGGCACCGCGCTCTTCCTGCTCGTCCTCATCGGGGCCTTCCGCGCCACCGGGCGCCCCCTCGGCGACCATCTGCTGCACCGCCTGAAGAACCTGCTCGGCGTCTTCGTCGCCGTGGTGCTCTACTTCACGGCGGTGCAGCACCTGACCAACCTCTACGCCGCCGAGCATCACGGCGTGGAGCGCTACATCCTCGTGGAAGGCGGCGCGGTCACGGCGCTGTTCTGGGTCGGTCAGGTGCTGGTGGGCGGCCTGGTGCCGCTGGGCCTCGTCTACCACCCCACCCTCGGGCGGCAGCGCGGCGCCATCGCCCTCGCGGGGCTTGCCGTCCTCCTGGGCGGGCTCGCCCAGATCTACGTCATCATCATCGGCGGACAGAGCTACCCGCTGATCCTCTTCCCCGGCATGGAGGTCTCGAGCAGCTTCTTCGACGGCGTGATCCACACCTACCGGCCCACCGGGGTGGAGCTCCTGCTGGGGCTGTCGGGCCTCGGCATCACCGGGCTGATCACCTTGCTGGCCCTGCGGGTGCTGGCCATCCTCCCCGCCGCCCTCGGGGACGAGCAGGCCCCGGCGCCCGCGGCGGGGGCCACGGAGGCGGTGCGTGCCTGAGCCCACCCGGCTCGTCTACCTCTCCGCCGCCCACAAGTCCTCGGGCAAGACCGTCGTCGCCGTCGGCCTCGTGCGCGCCCTGCGCCGGCGCGGCCTGAGCGTGCAGCCCCTCAAGAAGGGTCCGGACTACATCGACCCCATGTGGCTCGGCCGCGCCGCGGGCCGGCCCTGCCGCAACCTCGACTTCCACACCCAGGCGCCGGACGAGATCCGCACCGCCGCCGGCACCGACGCCGACGTCGCCCTCGTCGAGGGCACCAAGGGGCTGCACGACGGGGTGGCCGCCGACGGCGCCGACAGCAACGCCGCGCTCGCCCGCCTCCTGGGGGCGCCGGTGGTGCTGGTCCTCGACACCCGCGGCATGACCCGCGGCGTCGCCCCCCTGGTGCAGGGGCTCGCCGGCTTCGAGCCCGACGTGCCCGTCGCGGGGGTCATCCTCAACCGCGTCGCCGGCGCCCGCCACGAGGCCAAGCTGCGCCGCGCCCTCGAGACCTACACCGCGGTGCCCGTGCTGGGCGCGGTGGCCGAGGACCCCCGCCTCAGGATCCCGGAGCGCCACCTCGGCCTCGTCCCCGCGGAGGAGCACGGTGCGGCCGAGGACGCGGTGCAGCGCATGGCCGATGCCGTCGAGCGCGGCGTCGATCTGGAGGCGCTCCTTGCGGCGGCAGCGCCGGTGCCGCGCCGCGCCCCGCCGCCGCGCCCCCTGCCCTCCTGCAGCGCGGTGCGCATCGGCGTGGCACGGGACGCCGCCTTCGGCTTCTACTACCCGGACGATCTCGAGGCCCTCGAGCGGGCCGGTGCGCGCATCGTCCCCTTCAGCCCCCTGCGCGATGCGCGCCTGCCCGAGGTGGACGCGCTCTTCATCGGCGGCGGCTTTCCCGAGACCCATCTCGAGGCCCTGGCCGCCAACGCGCCCCTGCGCCACGAGATCCGCACCGCCATCCTCGAGCGCGGGCTGCCGGCCTATGCCGAGTGCGGCGGCCTCATGTATCTCGCCCGTGCCATCGCGTGGCGGGGCACCCGCGCCCCCATGTGCGGCGTCATCCCGGCCACCGCCCGCATGCATGGGCGCCCCGTGGGGCGCGGCTACGGCCGCCTGCGCGAGACCGCCGCGGCGCCCTGGCCGCGCCTGGGTGACGGTCCCGGCGAGATCCCGGTGCACGAGTTCCACTACTCCGCCCTCGTGGACCTGCCGCCGGCGACGCTCTGCGCCTACGAGGTCGTCCGCGGCACCGGCATCGGCGGAGGACGCGACGGCATCGTGGTGCGCAACCTCCTGGCCTGCTACGCCCACCAGCGGCACACCCGCGCCAATCCCTGGGTGCAGCGCTTCCTCGCCTTCGTGCGCGCCCGCGCCGCCGCCGCCAGCAGGAGGAGCGCGCCATGATCCAGCTCACCGAACGCGCCGCCGCGCAGATCCGCAGCGAGGCGGACCGCCAGGGCCTGCCTGCGGTGCTGCGCCTGGCGGTCAAGGTGGGCCCCCAGGGGCTCATGGACTACGCCATCGGCTTCGACGAGCCGCGCGAGACCGACCACCTAATCGAGCTTCACGGGGTCACCGTGCTGGTCACCCGCGACACCGAGGACATCGTCGAGGGCATGGTGATCGACTACGTGGAGTACGCGCCGGGCGAGCACCGCTTCATCTTCTACAACCCCAACGACCCGCGCCACGAGCCCCCGGCGGAGGACTGACGCAATGGCAGGCCGCCGCCGCATCGGCGACAGGGGGGACGCGGCGGCGGCCGCCCTCGCCGCCGCGGTGGTAAACTCGGGGCCAGGTCCCACCTGCGCCCCGGCCGCGGGGCGGATCGCCATGGCCGCGATCGGCGAGGATGCGCATCACCGGCACCCGACGCAGGCCGCGCGCCCGGGAAGGCCCGGTGTCGCCGCCTTCCTCCTGCGCGAGGGGCTGCTGCTGCCGTTCCTTCTCCTCGCGGCCCTGCTCGGTGCCCTCCTGATCGCGACCCTTGCGACCGGCGCGGGTCCCTGGATCCCCGCCCTTGCGGGCGCGGCCCTCGCCCTGCTCGCCTACCTCGGCCATCGTGCCCACGCAAGGCTTGCGCGCAGCCTGGGCGAGGTGGCGGCGTGGGCGGCGCGCGTGCGTGCCGGCGACCTCGGCGCGCGCATGGCCGGCGACAGCCCCCTGGCGGCCGAGATCAACGCCATCGGCGAGGACCTCGAGCGCGTCAGCCGCGCCGTGGACGAGGAGATCTGCCGCCACACCGACACCCTCGCCCAGAAGACGCGCTCGCTCCAGGTTCTCTACGACGTCGCCGCCAGCATCAACGCCTCGCGCGACCTGGACGACCTGCTGGGCCGCTTCCTCGACACCCTGATCCGGGTGGTGCGCGCCCGCGCCGCCACCGTGCGGCTGCGCGGCGAGGACGGAACCCTGCGACTCGTGGCCAGCCGCGGGCTCGACCCCGAGCTCGAGGAGCGCGAGCGCCACGTGGACGTGCGCAACTGCCTCTGCGGCGCCGCCGCCGCCGACGGCGCCCTCCTCTGCCGCACCGACCTGCAGGCGTGCGAGCAGGCCCTCGCCGGTCCCCTCCTCGGGGGCGAGCAGGCGACCCTCGTCGTGGTGCCGCTGCACTACCGCGGCCGCACGCTGGGGATCTACAACCTCTTCGTGGACCGCCCCGGCTTCCGCCTCGACGACGACGAGCGCGAGCTGCTGACCAGCATCGGCCGCCACCTCGGGATGGCCATCGAGAAGGCCCGTCTCGACGAGAAGGCGCGCCGCTTCAGCGTCATGCGCGAGCGCACCATGCTCGCCCACGAGCTCCACGACTCCCTCGCCCAGACCCTGGCGAGCCTGCGCTACCAGGTGCGGATGCTGGCCGAGATGATGGAGCAGGGCGATGCCACGGCGGGGCGGCGCGAGCTGGAGCGCATCCGCAACGGCCTCGACGAGGCCCACACGGAGCTGCGCGAGCTCCTCGTCCACTTCCGTGCGCCGCTGGACGATCGGGGCCTGCTGCCGGCGATCGAGGAAACCGTGGAGCGCTTCCGGCGCGAGACCGGCATCGCCACCTTCCTCCAGAAGGAATGCGGCGCGGCGCGCCTGCCCGCCCTCTACGAGCTGCAGGTGCTGCGCATCGTCCAGGAGGCCCTCGCCAACATCCGCAAGCACAGCAGGGCCCATGCCGTGCGCATCCTCATGCGCTGCCGCGACGGCGAGTACCACGTCCTGGTGGAGGACGACGGGGTCGGCTTCGAGGGGCGCCATCTCGAAGGCCGCCCGGGCGAACACGTGGGGCTCAGCATCATGCAGGAGCGGGCGCGCCGCCTCGGCGGGGAGCTGCGCATCGAGAGCGAGCCGGGCGAGGGCACGCGGGTGGACCTGCGCTTCCGCGACCCCGGCGAGGTCGTCCCCGAGCCCGTGCGCATCCAGTGAGGCCGAGCCCCGGGCGACGAGGAGGTGAGGACGCCATGCGGGTGCTGATCATCGACGACCACGCCCTCTTCCGCGTCGGCCTGCAGGAGCTGCTGGAGCGGCGCGGCATCGAGGTGGTGGGGGCCGTCGGCGACGGCGTGGAGGGGATGGAGCTCGCCGAGCGGCTGCGCCCCGACATCGTCCTGCTGGATCTGCGCATGCCGCGCATGGACGGGCTGCAGGTCCTGCACGCCATGCGCCAGCGCGGGCTGGAGATGCCGGTGGTGATGCTCACCACCAGCGCCGAGGAGCAGGACCTCGTGGAGTCCCTGCGCTCCGGCGCCCAGGGCTACCTGATCAAGGACATGGAGCCCGACGAGGTGGTCCGAGCCCTGCGCGATGCGGTGCGCGGCGAGACCGTCATCGCCCCCGAGCTCTCGAGGCTGCTGGCGCGCGTGGTGCGCGGCGAGCAGCCCGAGCCGGGCCACGGCGCGACACCCTTCGACGGGCTCACGCCCCGCGAACGCGAGATCCTCTGCCATCTCGCCGAGGGCGAGTCCAACAAGGTCATCGCCCGCCACCTGGGCATCTCCGACGGCACCGTCAAGCTCCACGTCAAGGCGATCCTGCGCAAGCTCGGGGTCCACTCCCGCGTCGAGGCGGCGGTGATGGCGGTGGAGCACGGCCTGCACCGGCCGCGCATCGCCGACAAGGGCTGACGGCATGGCCCGGCGCTACAGCGAGCTGGTGGAGGCCTGCCGGGAACGCGTGGGCGAGCTCTTCCCGTGGGAGCTGCAGGAGGAGCTCGACGCCGGGCGTCCGATCCTGCTCCTGGACGTGCGCGAGCCCTACGAGTTCGAGGCGATGCACATCGCCGGCTCCCTCAACGTCCCCCGCGGCATCCTTGAGCCGGCCTGCGAGTGGGGCTACGAGGAGACGGTGCCGGAGCTGGTGGAGGCGCGCGAGCGTCCGGTGGTGGTCGTCTGCCGCTCCGGCAACCGCAGCCTGCTCGCCGCGGCGGTGATGCGCGAGCTGGGCTACCGCGACGTGCGCTCCCTGCGATCCGGGCTCAAGGGCTGGAACGACTTCGAGCTGCCGCTGGTGGACGGGCGCGGCGAGCACGTCCCCCTCGCCGCCGCCGACGCCTACTTCACCCCGCGCATCGCGCCGGAGCAGCTCGGCCCCCGCCCCGCCCGCTGAACCCCGTCAGCGGACGTAGACCCGCGCCTCGATGAAGACCCCCACCAGCGCGGCGTCCAGGGCGCCGGCGCGCGCCTGCGCCTCGAGCAGCTCCAGCGCCTGCTCCTGGGGCAGGCCCCGCCGGTAGGGCCGGTCGCCTGCGGTGACGGCGTCGTAGATGTCGGCGATGGTGAGGATGCGCGTCTGCACCGGGATGTCCTCGCCCCGAAGCCCCCGCGGGTAGCCCGAGCCGTCCAGCTTCTCGTGATGGCCGTAGGCGATCTCCGGCACGCGCGCGAGATCCCCGCGCCAGGGGATGAGGCTGAGGAAGGCGTAGGTGTGGCTGACGTGGGACTCGATCTGCAGCCGCTCGTCGGGACTGAGGCTGCCCTGCGCCGTGCGCAGATCCAGCAGCTCCCCCGGCGTCAGCAGCGCCTCCTCGGCCCCGTCGAGCCCGGGGAAGCGGTAGGCCTCGGCCTCCTCCAGCCCCGGCGCCAGGGCATGGGCGGGGACGTCCGGCCGGTTGGCCTCCTCCACCGCCGCCAGCATGCGCTCGAACCGCTCCGCCTCCTCACGCAGCATCCGCTCCAGCTCGCCCCGCATGCGCCGCCGCGCGCCGGCGTCGATCTCGCCCTGCGCCCACAGATCCAGCAGCCGCCGGTAGGCATCCCGCTCGAAGGCGGCCCGCGCATAGCGGAAGCGCATCCGCACCAGCTCCATCTGGTGCGGGTAGAGCTTGGTGGGCTTGGTCAGGACGTGCTCGCGCACCCCCACCTTGCCGAAGTCGTGCAGCAGCGCCGCATAGCGCAGCTCCCGCACCGCCTCCCGCCCGAGCCCCGCCACCCCGGCCCGATCGGCCGCCTCCGCCAGCCGCTCGGCGAACTCCGCGACGCGGAAGGAATGGCCCGCGGTGACCGGATCGCGCGCCTCGATGGCCTGCACCGAGGCGCGGATGAAGCTCTCGAACAGGGCCTCGATCTCGCCGTAGAGGCGGGCGTTGTGGACCGCGACCGCGATCTGCGCCGCCACCCCGGCGAGCACCCGCAGGTCGTCCTCGTCGAAGGCGCCCTCGACGGCGCCGCCCTCGACCTGGACCAGGCCCACGACCCGCTCCTCCACCAGGAGCGGCGCGCACATGAGGCTCTGCAGCGACAGCCGCGCCACCGACTCCCCGGCCCGGAAGCGCGGATCGCTGCGGGCGTCCAGCGTGAGCACCGCGCGGCGGTTGTTCAGCACCTCGCGCACCACGGTGGAGGACAGCGCAAGCCTGCCCGCCCCGCCGCCGTCGCGCCCGCGCACGGCAAGGGGCCGCACCTGCCCCCCCTCGCCCACGAGGGCGATCAGCGCCCGTCGGGCGGTGGGAAAGATCTCGAAGATCCGCTCGAGCACCCCCTCGGCGAGGCGGCGCAGGTCCTGCACCTCGCCGAGGCTGCGGGAGACCGCCGAGACCGCCTGCAGGCGCCGCATCACCGCCTCCGCCGCCCCGGACGGCGGGGCCAGCTCGCGCGGGTCGATCACCACCGACCGCTCGCCCGAGGTCTCCTCGCGCACCTCGACGCCGGTGTCGGCGCCGACGCCCGCCGGTCTCGCCATGATGGCCGAGCCGTAGCGCGGCATCCCCGCCTCCTCCGCCGGCCCGCCGAGGCGGAAGCGGAGCACGGTGCCGCCGAGGCGCAGCTCGTCGCCCTCGCGCAGCAGATACGGGACGTGGGGCTTGATGCGCTCGCCGCGCAGCCAGGTGCCGTTGGTGGAGTCGAGATCCTCCACCACGTAGCCGCGCCCGAGGCGGCGGATGCGGGCGTGCACCCGGCTCACCTCGGCGTCCGAAAGGGGGAGGAAGGTGCGCGGATCCGGCGCCGCGCCCGGATTGCGCCCGAGGTGGAGCTCGTCCCCCAGGGCGAAGCGGGTGCCCGTGTGCGCCCCCACCACCACCTCCAGGTAGGCCATGCCGCCCTCCTTTCCGCGCCGTCCTTGATCCCGCCCGATTCTACGCCACCCCTCGCGGCCCGGGCGCACTGGCCGCCCCGACGCGGCCATTGTAAGATCCGTGAAAGACCGCGTGCGGCGGTGGGCGAAGGAGACGCGCGGAAGGAGCCGGCATGACGGGGCGCGAGGAGCTGAGGATCCCGAAGCGGCCGCTGACGGTGACCCTCTGGGTCCATCCGGAGGGTCCGGTGGTGGGCTGCCTGTTCCTGGCCGAGTCGGGCGAGACCGGCACCCTGGAGGATCCGCTGGAGGTGCTCAACGGCCCCGCGCCCTTCATCGTGGTGCGCCGCGAGGGCGCCCCGGCCGATCCCATCCGCTTCTACAACAAGCGCGCCATCGTGCGCGTGCTCTGCGGCCCGGACGAGGAGGAGGCGTGGGCCGCCACCGCGGCCCAGGCCTGCGAGCTGCACCTCATGGACGGCACCGTCCTGCGCGGCACCGTCCGGCACAGTCTGCCGCCGGAGCGCGCGCGCCTCTACGACTTTTTCAACCTCGAGCGCGAGCGCTTCGCCCGCATCCGCCTCGAGGACGGCGAGGCCTGTCTCGTCAACAAGGCCTACGTCGTCGCCGTCATCCCCCGGGACGAGGGCTGAGCCCCCATGGGCCTGCTGGACGGACTGCGCACCCGCAAGGCCGTCGCCACCGTCGCCGCCTCGCCGAGCCCAAGCACACCGCGGGTGGCGGAGGCGGTGCTGCGCCTGAAGCAGGTCCCCGAGGCCGCGGTGGAGGCCCTGCTCGAGGCGCTGGACGGGGCCGCACACCCGGAGACCGTGCTCGCGGTCCTCAACACCTTCCTCGACAACGCCACCCTGCCCCGCTTTCTCGAGGCCCTCGCCGGCGGCGGGCGTGCGGGGGACGCGGTGGCCCGGCTGCTGGCGCAGAGCCGCCGCTACGATCCCTCGCTGCTGCTGCCCGCCTACCTCGACCCGGCGATCCCGAAGGCGCCGCTTGCACGCATCCTCGAGGCCCAGCGCGAGCGCCTCGACGCCCGGGGCCTGGTGCGGCTGCTCGCCCAGGCCCCCGAGGAGGGGCGGGCGGCGGTGCTGCGCCTGCTCGAGGCCGTGGCCTCGCCGTCGATGGTGCCGGAGCTTGCGCGCCTGTGCGCGGCGCGCGACCCGGCGATCCGGCTCGCCGCCGCCCGCATCCTGCGCCGCTTCAGCGGCGAGGCGGTGCGTGACGCCCTCCTGCCGCTGCTCCAGGACGAGCACAAGGCGATCCGCAACGCCGCCCTCGAGGGCCTGGCGCGGCAGAAGGTCCCGGTGGATGTCGCCCCCATCTGCGCGCTGCTTCGCGACCCGGACCTCACGGTGCAGAGCAAGGCCATCGAGACCCTCGGCCGCATCCGCTCGCCCGAGACCATCCAGCACCTGCTGCCGATCCTGCAGGACGACTCGGAGTACGTGCGCCGCGCCGCGGTGGAGGTCCTCAACCTCGTCGGCGACACCCGCGCGGTCAAGGACCTGCTCAACGCCCTGCGGGACCAGGACTGGTGGGTGCGGGTACGGGCCGCGGACGCCCTCGGCACCATCGGCGGCCCCAAGGTGGTGGAGGCGGTGCTGGCCCTGATCCGCGACGAGGACGAGTTCATCCGCCGCCTCGCGGTGGAGATCCTCAACACCACCAAGGACCCGCGCGCCGCCGAGCGCCTCGTCGCCGCCCTCGACGACCCCGACTGGTGGGTGCGCGAGCGCGCCGTGGACGCCCTCGCCTCCCTCGGCGACACCCGCGCGGTCCCGAGCCTGCTCCGGCTCCTCGAGCGCGACCGGCGCGCCCGCCCGGTGGTGATCCGCGCCCTCGCCGCCCTCGGGGACCGCCGCGCCGTACCCGCCCTCATGCGCTGCCTGAAGGACGAGGACCGCGCCGTGCGCAAAGAGGCCCTGCGGGCGCTCGCCCGGCTCGCCGACGGCGAGCACGCGCCCGAGATCGAGGCCGCCGCCGCCCCGCTGCGCGAGGCCGCCGACGAGGAGATCCGCCAGCTCGCCGACCAGACCGTGGCCACGCTGCAGGCGCTGGTGAGCGTCGCCCGCGAGGAACCCACGCGCGTCGCCGAGGGGGGCGGCGAGCGGCCGGCGGGGGCCGCGGACGGGCCGCGCTCGCTCCTCGTCCAGGGGGTGGAGCCGCCGGCACGCGAGCCGCCCATCGACCCCGCCACGCTCGAGGCGGGGTCGGTGCTCGGCGGGCGCTACAAGGTCGTCCGCCGCGTCGGGCGGGGCGCCTTCGGCACCGTGGTGCTGGTGGAGGACCAGGCGATCGAGGACCGCATCGTCCTCAAGATCCTCAACCCCCAGGTGACGGCCAACGCCGACGTGGTCAAGCGCTTCGTGCTCGAGCTCAAGTACGCGCGGCGCATCGCCCATGAGAACGTGATCCGCATCTACGACTTCGTCGCCATCGGCGGCAGCTACGCCATGTCCATGGAGTACTTCGAGAGCCACTCCCTGGCGGCGGAGCTGCGCGGCGCCAAGCCCCTGGACATCGCCCGCGGCGTGCGTATCGCGCTGCAGATCTGTCGCGGCATGGCGGTGACCCACCGCGGCAACCTCGTCCACCGCGACCTCAAGCCCTCCAACATCCTCATCGGCGAGGGCGACCTGGTGAAGATCGTCGACTTCGGCCTCGCCGCCGCCGCCCGCGAGGGCGAGACCCATCTGACCCGCACCGGGGTCATCCTCGGCACGCCGAGCTACATGGCGCCGGAGCAGATCCGCGGCCACCGCGTCGACCCGCGCACCGACATCTACAGCCTCGGCGTGGTGATGTACGAGATGTTCACGGGCCGGCCGCCCTACGTCGCCGACGACCCGATGGCCATCCTCTTCAAGCACCTGGAGGGCGAGCCGGAACCGCCCTCGCGGGCGAACCCCGCCGTCCCGCCGGCCCTCGAGCACGTCGTGCTCAAGGCCATGGCGCGCCGGCCGGAGGACCGCTACGACACCATGGACAGCCTCGGGCGGGCGCTGGAGCGGGTGCTCGCCCGGGTCGAGGCGGGGGCATGAGCCGCATCGACGCCTTCCTGCGCCTCGGCCGCGAGCAGGGCTGCTCGGACGTCCATCTCGCCGTCGGCGCGCCGCCGCTCCTGCGCCTGCACGGGCAGCTCGAGCCGGTGAAGTACCGGGAGCTCGGCAGCGACGAGCTCGCCGCCCTCCTCGACGAGATCCTCGACCCCGACCAGCGCCGGCGCCTCGCCGCCGGGGACGATCTCGACTTCGCCTACCACAGCGAGGAGGCCGGACGGTTCCGCGTCAACGTCTACCGCACCGTCGCCGGCCTCGCCGCCGCCTTCCGCGTCATCCCCAGCGAGATCCCCCGCCTCGAGGCGCTGGGTCTGCCGGAGGTGGTGCGCCGCATCCCCGACCTCCACCAGGGGCTGGTACTGGTGACCGGGGCGACCGGCTCGGGCAAGTCCACCACCCTCGCCGCGCTCATCGATCACATCAACCGCCACCGCCGCCTCAACATCATCACCCTCGAGGATCCCATCGAGTTCGTCCACCGCAGCGAGCGGTCGCTGGTGGTCCAGCGCGAGGTGGGCACCCACGTGCCGAGCTTCGCCGAGGGCCTGCGCGCCGCCCTGCGCGAGGACCCGGACATCATCCTCGTGGGCGAGATGCGCGACACCGAGACCATCACCCTGGCCATGACCGCCGCCGATACCGGCCACCTGGTCCTCGGCACCCTGCACACCAGCACCGCGGCCAAGACCCTCGACCGCATCATCGACGCCCTGCCCCCGGAGCAGAAGCTGCAGGGCATGAGCGCGCTGGCCCAGAACCTGCGCTACGTGATCAGCCAGACCCTGGTGCGCACCCCGGACGGGCGCGGACGGCGCGCCGTCGCCGAGGTCATGGTCATGACCCCCGCCATCGCGCACCTGCTCATGGCCGGCAAGGTGCACCAGATCCCGAGCCAGATCCAGATGGGCCGGGCGCAGGGGATGCAGCTCCTCGACCAGGCCCTGCTCGCCGCGCTCCAGGCCAAGGAGATCGACCCCGACGAGGCCTACCTGCACGCGACGGACAAAAAGCTGTTCCAGCGCTTCGTCACCGATCCGGCGCTGCTGCCCACGGTCAGCCTCGGCGGCGGCTGAGGGGAACGGCACCATGGCGGAGGCAGGCGGACATCGGATCGACAGCTTCCTCGAGCTGGTGGTGCGCCAGGGCGGCTCCGACCTCCACCTGGTGGCCGGCAACCCGCCCCGGATCCGCCTCTACGGCGAGCTCATCGAGGTCAAGTACCGCACCCTCGGCGCCGACGAGACCGAGGAACTCATCGGCGAGATCCTCCCGCCCATCGCCCGGCGCACCCTCGCCGAGCGGCTCTCGGTGGACTTCGCCTACGAGGTGCCCGGGCTCGCCCGCTTCCGCGTCAACGTCTTCCGCCACCTCGACGGCGTCGGCGCCGTCCTGCGGGTCATCCCCAACGAGGTCCCGAGCCTCGCCGAGCTTGGCCTGCCGCCGGTGGTGCGCCAGCTCTGCCAGCAGCGCCGCGGCCTCATCCTCGTCACCGGCCCCACCGGCTCGGGCAAGTCCACGACGCTGGCGGCGATGGTGGACGCCATCAACCGCAGCCGGCGCGGCCACATCATCACCATCGAAGACCCGGTGGAGTATCTGCACACCCGGCGCCGCTGCCTGGTGAGCCAGCGCGAGGTGGGGGTGCACACCCGCGACTTCGCCGCCGCCCTGCGCTCGGCCCTGCGCGAGGACCCCGACGTGCTGCTGGTGGGCGAGATGCGCGACCTCGAGACCATCCACCTCGCCGCCACCGCGGCCGAGACCGGGATCCTCGTCCTCGGCACCCTCCACACCAACGGCGCCGCCGCCGCCGTGGACCGCATGATCAACGTCTTCCCCGCGACCCAGCAGCCGCTCATCCGCACCATCCTCTCCACCTCGCTGGTGGCGGTGCTGTCGCAGCAGCTGCTGCGCCGCGCCGACGGGCGCGGACGGGTCGCCGCGGTGGAGGTCCTGCTCAACACCCCGGCCGCCGCCAACCTCATCCGCGAGGGCAAGAGCGAGCAGCTCGTCAACGTCATCCAGAGCGGCGCCCTGGTGGGCATGCAGAGCCTCGATGCGGCCCTGCGCCGGCTCGTCGACGCCGGGCTCGTGCGCGGCCAGGAGGCCTATCTCAAGGCCGTCAGCAAGGCCGAGTTCGAGCACCTGCGGGAGCCGGACCTGGAATGACGGCGCCGCAGGCCGCTGCGACACCGAGGAGGGAAGCGAGTCCATGGCCAAGCTGATCCTGACCCTCGACGGCGCGGTGATCCGCGAATACCCCCTGGAGAAGGAGACCGTGAGCATCGGCCGCAGGCCCGGCAACGACATCCAGCTCAACGACCTCGCGGTGAGCGGGCGCCACGCCCTGGTCACCCACCTGCGGCGGACCTACATCGAGGACCTGGGCAGCACCAACGGCACCCTGGTCAACGGCAAGCGCATCCGCAAGACCATCCTCGAGCACGGCGACGTGATCCAGGTGGGCAGCCACCAGATCACCTTCCTCGCCGACTCGGACCAGCCCTACGAGCCCACCATGTTCCTGCGCGCCGAGTACGAGCCGACGATGCACCTCGGCGCCGATGAGATCACCGCCGGGCCCGTGCGCGGCACCCCCCTCGGCGCCATCCGCATCCTCGACGGGCCCCACGCGGGCAAGGTGATGGAGCTGCGCAAGCCCTTCAACACGCTGGGGTTCCGCGGCCTCAAGGTGGCCCTGATCACGCGCGGCCCCCGCGGCTACACCATCCACGGCATCCGCGCCAAGGAGCTCCGCCGCGCCTCGGACCTGCCGGTGGTCAACGGCGTCCCCGTGGGCACCGGAAGCCGTCCCCTGAAGGACCAGGACGTGATCGAACTCGTGGGGACGAAGATGCAGTTCTTCCTGCTCGGCTGAGCGCGCCCCGCTCAGAGGGTGGGGGCGGGCTCGAACCAGGCCAGCTTCTCGCGCAGGCGCACCACCTCGCCGACGATGATCAGCGTCGGCGGCTCCAGGCCCGACTCCCGCGCCGCCCGCGGCAGCCCCTCCAGCGTCGTCTCCACCACCCGCTGCTCGGGGGTCGTCCCCTTCTGCACCAGCGCCACCGGCGTCTGCGGGGCGCGCCCGTGGCGGATCATCTCCCGCGCCAACACCGGCGCCCCGTGCAGCCCCATGTAGAAGACCACCGTCTGGCCGGGCTGCGCCAGCGCCGGCCAGTTGAGATCCAGCGCGGCACCGTCCTTGAGGTGGCCGGTGACGAAGACGCAGGCGTGGGCGTGGTCGCGATGGGTCAGCGGGATGCCCGCGTAGGCGGCACAGCCCGAGGCCGCCGTGATCCCCGGAACCACCTGGAACGGGATGCCCTCGTCCATGAGGGTCTCGATCTCCTCGCCGCCGCGGCCGAAGATGAACGGATCCCCCCCCTTGAGGCGCAGCACCCGCCGCCCCTCCCGCGCAAGCCGCACCAGCAGCGCGTTGATCTCCTCCTGGGGCACGGCGTGGCGGCTGCGCGCCTTGCCGACGTAGATGCGGTCGGCGTCGCGGCGGGTCAGCTCCAGGATCGCCGGCGCCACCAGCCGGTCGTAGACCACCACGTCGGCCTGCTGCATCAGCCGCATGGCCCGGAAGGTGAGCAGGTCCGGATCCCCGGGACCGCCCCCCACGAGATAGACCTCGCCCACCTTCCGCTCGCCCGCGGCCTCCGCCGCCAGCGCCCGCTCGAGCATCCCCTCGGCCTCCGCCTCCTTGCCGGCGAAGACCCGCTCCGCGATGGGCCCCTGCAGGACCTCCTCCCAGAAGATGCGCCGGCGCTGCACGTCGGGCAGCATCGCCTTGACGCGGTCGCGGAAGCGCTCCACGAGGGCGGCGAGGCGGCCGTAGGCGGCCGGGATCTGGGTCTCCAGGCGGGCGCGGATCAGCCGCGCCAGCACCGGCGAGGCCCCGCCCGTGGAGACCGCCGCCACCACCGGCGAGCGGTCGATGATGGAGGGCAGGATGAAGGTGCTCAGCGCGGGCCGGTCGGCGACGTTGACCGGAATGCCGCGCCGCTCGGCCTCGCGGAAGACGGCCTCGTTGACCTCGGCGTCGTCGGTGGCGGCGAGCACCACCGCCACCGGCGCCTCGTCGAGGAGTGCCGGCTCGAAGCGCCCGGGGCGGTGCCTCACCCGGCCCTCCTCCACCAGCTCGGCCAGCGCCGGCGCCAGCGCCGGGGCCACCACCTCGATGCGGGCGCCGGCCTCGAGCAGCAGCCGCGCCTTGCGCGAGGCCACCGCCCCGCCGCCCACCACGAGGCAGCGGCGGCCGCGCACGTTCATGAAGATGGGCAGGAAGTCCATCGCTCCAGATCCTCTCCCGGGCTGCGCACCCGGACAATATGCCCGAAGGGCTAAGGCCCGATGACCTCCTGCCCGCCGAGATAGGGCCGCAGCGCCTCCGGGACGCGGATGCTGCCGTCGGCCTGCTGGTAGTTCTCCATCACCGCCACCAGGGTGCGCCCCACCGCCAGGCCGGAGCCGTTCAGCGTGTGCACCAGCTCCGGGCGGCCCGTCTCGGGGTTGCGCCAGCGCGCCTTCATGCGCCGGGCCTGGAAGTCCTCGAAGTTGCTGCACGAGGAGATCTCGCGGTAGCGCCCCTGTCCCGGCAGCCAGACCTCGAGGTCGTAGGTCTTGGCCGCGGAGAAGCCGAGGTCGCCCGCGCACAGCGCCACCCGCCGGTAGGGCAGCCCGAGCCGCTCCAGCACCGTCTCGGCGTGGCGCGTCAGCTCCTCAAGGGCCTCGTAGGAGCGCGCGGGCTCCACGATCTGCACCAGCTCCACCTTCTCGAACTGGTGCTGGCGGATCATGCCGCGGGTGTCCTTGCCGTAGGCCCCGGCCTCGGCGCGGAAGCACGGCGTGTGGCAGACGTAGCGCCGCGGCAGGGTCTCGGCCTCGAGGATCTCGTCGCGCACCAGGTTGGTCACCGGCACCTCGGCGGTGGGGATGAGGTAGAGCCGCCGCTCGCCCTCGACGGCGAAGAGCTCGTCCTCGAACTTGGGCAGCTGGCCCGTGCCGCGCATGCTCTCGGCGTTGACGAGATACGGAGCGTAGGTCTCGAGATAGCCGTGCTCGCCGGTGTGCAGGTCGAGCATGAACTGGATCAGCGCCCGCTGCAGGCGCGCCAGCCCCCCGTGGAGGACGACGAAGCGCGCGCCGGCCAGCTTCGCCGCGCGCTCGAAGTCCATCCATCCCAGGCGCTCGCCGAGGGCGACGTGGTCGCGCGGCTCGAAGTCGAAGGCGGGCGGCTCACCCCAGCGGCGGACCTCGACGTTGGCCGACTCGTCGGCGCCGTCCGGCACCGACTCGTGGGGGATGTTGGGGATCTCCAGGAGCATGGCCTCGAGCTCGGCCTGGACGCCGGCCAGCGCCTCGCGCGCGGCGTCGAGCTCGCGCCCGAGCCCCGCCACCGCCTCCAGCATCGGGGCGATGTCCTCGCCCGCGGCCTTGGCGCGGCCGATGACCCGGGAGCGTGCGTTGCGCTCGGCCTGCAGCGACTCGGTGCGGCCCTGGAGCTCGCGGCGGCGCGCCTCGAGGGCACGGTAGCGCGCGAGGTCCAGGGTGAAGCCCCGACGCGCCAGCGCCGCCGCCACCGCCTCCGGGTCCTGGCGCAGTCGCTTCGGATCCAGCATCCGCCACCTCCCCTATTCGCCGTCGTTGAGCCGCGCGGTCCACCAGACCGCATGCCCGGCCGGGATCACGTCCCGCAGGTCGTGCAGAATCTGCTCCACCCGCTCCGGCAGGTCGAAGAACTCCACCACCACCGGCAGGTCCATGCCCAGGTCCACGAGGCTCGCCGAGTGCATCCGCCCGGAGCGGCCGAAGCCGGTGATGCCGCGGAACACCGTCACCCCGCGGACCTTCTCCTCGTCATGGAGGCGCCGGAGCAGGTCGCGCAGCAGCCCGCCGCCCTCGGTGATGTAGATGCGCACCACGGTGACCTCGATCCGTTTCACAGCGACCTCCCGAGCCAGACCCCCACCGCGGCCGCCGCCAGGCACAGGACGACGCTGGCGACGACGTTGGCCGCCGCCGCGAGCCACGCCCCCTCCTCGGCCAGGCTCAGGGTCTCGATGGCGAAGGTGGAGAAGGTGGTGAAGGCCCCCAGCAGCCCCACGGTGAGAAAGGCCCGCAGCGCGGGCCCGCTCGCCAGGCGCTCCACCAGCAGCACCCACAGCAGCCCCATGGCCAGCGAGCCGAGCAGGTTCACCACCAGGGTCCCCCAGGGAAAGCCACGGCCAAGGACCCCGTAGACCGCGGTGGAGACCGCGTAGCGGAGCACCGCGCCGAGGGCGCCGCCGGCGGCGACCGAGCCGAGGGTGGCCGCCCCCGTCACCGCCCCCGCTCCCGGTCCAGGCGGCGCAGCCGCGCCAGCCGCTCGCGGATGCGAAGCTCGAGCCCGTCCGCGACCGGCTCGTAGTAGCGGCCCTCGGGCATGCCCTCCGGGAAGTAGCGCTCGCCGGCGGCGTAGCGCTCCGGCTCGTCGTGGGCGTAGCGGTAGCCCCGCCCGTGTCCCAGCTCGCGCATCAGCCGGGTCGGCGCGTTGCGAAGGTGCATCGGGACCTCCAGGCTGCCGTGGCGGCGCGCATCCTCCATCGCCGCGCCGAAGGCGCGGTAGACGGCGTTGCTCTTGGGCGCGCAGGCGAGGTAGACCACGGCCTGGGCGATGGCGAGCTCGCCCTCGGGGCTGCCCAGCCGGTCGTAGACGTCCCACGCCGCGAGCGCGAGCTGGAGGCCGCGCGGGTCGGCGTTGCCGATATCCTCGCTGGCCATGCGCACCACGCGGCGGGCAATGTAGCGGGGATCGCACCCCCCGTCCAGCATCCGGCAGAGCCAGTACAGGGCCGCGTCCGGCGCCGAGCCGCGCACCGCCTTGTGCAGCGCCGAGATCTGGTCGTAGAAGAGGTCCCCGCCCTTGTCGAAGCGGCGCACCCCGCCCCGCACCACCTCCGCCACCGCCGCCTCGGTGATGCGCGCCCCCTCGCCCTCGGGCTCGGCGAGATCGGCGGCGATCTCGAGCAGATTGAGGGCGCGGCGGGCGTCACCGTCGGCGGCTCGCGCGATGAGGCGCAGAAGCTGCGCGTCGACGCGCAGGCCGCGCCCGCCGAGGCCCCGCTCGCCGTCGGCCAGCGCCCGCTCCAGCACCCGAACCAGGTCCTGCTCGCCCAAGGGGCGCAGGACATAGACCCGCGCCCGCGAGAGCAGCGCGTTGTTGAGCTCGAACGAGGGGTTCTCGGTGGTGGCGCCGACGAAGACGAGGGTGCCGTCCTCGACGTGGGGGAGGAAGGCGTCCTGCTGCGCCTTGTTGAACCGGTGCGCCTCGTCCACGAAGAGGATCGTCGCCCGCCCCTGCTCCCTCAGGGCGCGCGCGCGGGCGACCGCCTCGCGGATCTCCTTCACCCCCGCGAGCACCGCGGAAACTGCGATGAACTCCGCCCCTGCGCGCCGCGCGAGGAGCCGCGCCAGCGTCGTCTTGCCGGTCCCAGGCGGCCCCCACAGCACCATGGAGTGCAGCCGCCCGGCCTCGATGGCCCGGCGCAGGGGCTTGCCCGGACCGAGGATGTGCCCCTGCCCCACGACCTCGTCCAGGTCGCGCGGCCGCATCCGGTCGGCGAGCGGGCGCTCGGGCGCGGCGGTCACTGCGCCTCTGCCCCCACCACGTCCACGCCCGGCGGCGGCTCGAAGCGGAACAGGCCCGGATCGAGCCCGCGGTTGCGCTGCACCTGCGAGAAGCGGAAGCGCGTGCGCTGGCCGAAGCCGTCCACCAGCACCATGACCTCGATCCCCTCGGCGCCGAGCCCCACCTCGAGCCGGGCGAAGTCGTCGCTGCCGTCGCGGGGCTCGAGCCGCACCCAGGCGAGCCCCTCGCGCCGCCCCGCGGCCTCGGCGCGGAAGCCGTCGGCGAGGGTGGCCGCCCCGCTCAGCAGGCGCGACGGCGCGCTCCCCAGGGCCTCGTCCAGAGGCCGCACCGTGACCTGCTCTAGGGCCGCGTCGTAGAACCACAGACGCTCGCCGTCGGCGACGATGAGCTGGCGCGCGGGCTCCACGTAGTCCCAGCGGAAGCGCCCGGGGCGAAGGATCGCCACCGTGCCCGCCGAGCGCTGCACCTCGCGCCCGCGCTCATCCAGCAGCACCTGCTCGAAGCGGCCCTCGAGGGTCCGCGTGCCCTCGAGCCAGGCCGCAAGCCGCGCCACCGCATCGCCCTCCTGCGCCGCCGCCGGCAGCACGGCGAGGGCCAGCATCAGCACCGTCCCGAACCATCCCATCACCCTAGGCCTCCGGCGGCGGCGGCGCGAGCACCTCGCGGCCGCCGTTGGACTGCATGGGCCCCACCACGCCCGCCTCCTCCATGGCCTCGACGATGCGCGCGGCGCGGTTGTAGCCGATGCGGAAGCGGCGCTGGATCAGCGACACCGAGACCCGGCGCTTCTCGGTGACGAAGCGGACCGCCTCGTCGTAGACCGGGTCCTGCTCGCCGCCGCCGCCCTCCTCCTCGCCCGTCTCCGCCCCCGCCGCGGCATCCCCCGCCAGCACCGACTCGTCGTAGCGCGGCCCGCCCTGCCGGCGCAGGTGCTCCACCACGCGATGCACCTCCTGGTCCGAGACGAAGGCGCCGTGCACCCGCCGCGGGACCATGGTGCCGGGCTCGACGTAGAGCATGTCGCCGCGGCCGAGGAGCTGCTCGGCCCCCATCTGGTCGAGGATGGTGCGCGAGTCCACCCGCGAGGAGACCTGGAAGGCGATGCGCGCCGGGATGTTGGACTTGATCAGCCCCGTGATCACGTCCACCGAGGGCCGCTGGGTGGCGAGGATGAGGTGGATGCCCGAGGCCCGCGCCTTCTGGGCGAGGCGGATGATGAGCTCCTCCACCTTCTTGCCCGCCACCATCATGAGGTCGGCGAGCTCGTCCACCACCACCACGATGAAAGGCATGGGGGCGAGCGGCGGCGCCGGCCCCTCGGCCGCGTCCGCCGTGGGGTCGGCGAGGGGCTCGCCCTTCTCCAGCGCCGCCCGCACCTTGCGGTTGAAGCCGGCGAGGTTGCGCACCCCCACCGCCGCCATCAGCCGGTAGCGCCGCTCCATCTCGGCCACGCACCAACGCAGCGCATTGGCCGCATCCTTCATATCCGTGACCACCGGCGCGAGCAGGTGCGGGATGCCCTCGTAGACCGAAAGCTCCAGCATCTTCGGGTCCACCAGGACCAGGCGCACCTCCTCCGGCGAGGCCTTGTAGAGGATGCTGAGGAGCATGGCGTTGAGGGCCACCGACTTGCCCGAGCCCGTGGTGCCCGCCACCAGCAGGTGGGGCATGCGGGCGAGGTCCACCACCACCGGGTGGCCGGCGATGTCCTTGCCCAGCGCCAGGCTCACCGGCGAGCCCGCCCGCTCGTAGTCGCGCGAGCGCAGGATCTCGCCGAGCAGCACCGTCTCCCGCTCGGCGTTGGGCACCTCGAGGCCGATCACGGACTTGCCCGGGATCACCTCCACCACGCGCACGCTCACCACCGACAGCGCCCGCGCCAGGTCCTTGGCGAGCCCCGTGATGCGGCTCACCTTGACCCCGGGCCCCGGCTGCACCTCGAAGCGGGTGATGACCGGCCCCGGGTGCACCGCCACCACCTCGGCCTCGACCCCGAAGTCCTTGAGCTTGAGCTCGAGCTGGCGCGACATCGCCGTGAGCTCCTCGCTGCTGTAGCCGCGCCGCCCCCCCTGGGGCTTCTCGAGAAGCGCGAGCGGCGGCAGGCCGCCGTCCGGCGGCAGCTCCGCGAAGAGCGGCACCTGCCGCTCGCGCTGCGGCCGCTCGCCCTCGGCCACCTGATCCACCACCGGCTCGATGCGCGGCGGCGCACGCCGCGCCATGCGGCCGCGCTCGGCCCGCACCTGGCGCGTGCGCTCGCGCCTCTGCCGCCGCCCCACCCACCAGCGCTCCCAGGCCGCCGCCGCCCCCGCGCGCGCGAGGTGGAGGCCGCGCAGGGTCAGGTAGCCGGTGAGATCCATCAGCCCCAGCCACGACAGCCCCGTAAACAGCGTCACCCCGGCGAGGAAGGCCGCGAGCAGGAAGAGCGTCGTGCCGAGGGGTCCCACCGCCGGCAGCAGGGCCTTGGCGATCACGCCGCCGACCACGCCCCCGGCGCCCACGCCCTCGGGCAGGCGCACCGGGGTGAAGTGGACCGCCGCGAGCCCGCTGCCGCCCGCCACCAGCAGCACCAGCCCGGCCGCGCGCACCGCGAGGCTGCGCGGGCGCAGCAGCGCCCCGCCCGCCTCGCCCTCGCGGCTCGCCAGCCACGCCCCGTAGGCCGCCATGGCCGGCATCAGCCAGGCGAGGTGGCCGAGCAGGTAGAGGGCGAGGTCGGCGAACCAGGCCCCCGCCACGCCCCCGGCGTTGTCCACGGGCCCGCCGTCGCCGCTGTAGGACCAGGCCGGATCGCCGGGATCGTAGGTGGCGAGCGCCACCAGCAGGTAGGCCGCAAGCGCCAGCCCCGCGAGCAGCAGCGCCTCGCGCAGCCGGCGCGAGAGCTGGATGCGGACCGCCGGACGCGGGCCCCGCTTCGGTGTCGCCTGGGGCAAGAAGCGACCTCTCGTACAGTATGAGAAACAGCCCGCAATTGTTTCATTCTGCGGGCCTTGCTGTCCACCGCCACGGACCGGCTCCGGCCGGGAGAGGCTTGGCCTCGCGGGGGTCCTCCCGTACCATGGCCCGCCGGTCAGGAAGCGTGCGATCGGAGGGATTATAAATGAGCACCACCAGGCACTGCCGGCTCCTCATCCTCGGCTCGGGCCCGGCCGGCTACACCGCCGCCGTCTACGCCGCACGCGCCAACCTCTCGCCGGTGCTCATCACCGGCCTCGAGCAGGGCGGCCAGCTCATGACCACCACCGACGTGGACAACTGGCCCGGCGGCCACGAGGGCCTGCAGGGTCCGGAGCTGATGGAGAACATGCGCCGCCACGCCGAGCGCTTCGGCACCGAGATCGTCTTCGACCACATCCACACCGCCCGCCTCGGCGAGCGCCCCTTCCGCCTCGAGGGCGACAGCGGCGTCTACACCTGCGACGCCCTCATCATCGCCACCGGCGCCTCGGCCATGTACCTGGGCCTGCCGAGCGAGGAGAAGTACCGCGGCCGCGGGGTCTCCGCCTGCGCCACTTGCGACGGCTTCTTCTACCGCGGCGAGCGGGTGGCGGTCATCGGCGGCGGCAACACCGCGGTGGAGGAGGCGCTGTATCTGGCCAACATCGCCGAGCACGTCACCGTCGTGCACCGCCGCGACCGCTTCCGCGCCGAGAAGATCCTCGCCGACAAGCTGATGCAGAAGGCACGCGAGGGCAACGTCGCCATCGAGTGGAACCATGTCCTCGACGAGATCCTCGGCGACGAGCAGGGCGTGACCGGCATCCGCATCCGCAGCACGGTGGACGGCAGCACCAAGGAGATCCCGGTCAAGGGCGTCTTCGTCGCCATCGGTCACCGGCCCAACACCGAGATCTTCAAGGGCCAGCTGGAGATGGACGAGCGCGGCTACCTCATCGTGCGCGGCGGACGCGAGGGCAACGCCACCGCCACCAGCATCGAGGGGGTCTTCGCCGCCGGCGACGTCGCCGACCCCGTCTACCGCCAGGCGGTGACCTCCGCGGGCGCGGGCTGCATGGCCGCCCTCGACGCCGAGCGCTACCTGGACGCCCTGGGGGCGGGCTGACGCGCCCTCAGCGGCCGATCCAGACCCGCGTCCCCGCCGGCACCAGGTCGAAGAGCTCGATGACGTCGGCGCTGCGCATGCGGATGCAGCCGCGCGAGGCGGGCACGCCCATGGGGGCGTCGTCGGGGGCGCCGTGGATGTAGATGTAGCGGCGCATGGTGTCCACCGCACCGAGGCGGTTGCGGCCGCGCTCGAGGCCGCTCAGCCAGAGGATGCGCGAGAGGATCCAGTCGCGCCCGGGATGACGGGCGGCGAGCTCCGGGGTCCAGATCTCGCCCGTGGGGCGGCGGCCGACGAAGACCGTCCCCGGGGCGCAGCCGGCGCCGATCTTGGCCCGCACCACGTGCCAGCCGCGCGGTGTGCGCTCGCTGCCGCGCCGCTCCCCGAGGCCCCGCGCCGCGGTGGAGACCGGCCACGAGCGCAGCACCCGCCCGTCGGCGACCAGCGCCAGCCGCTGCACCGCCACGCGGACCTCGAGATGCGGCGCCTCGCTCACCGCCTGCGCACCGTCGCCAGCCCGTCCCAGCTCCCGTCGGGCGAGAGCCGATAGCCCGCCACCTCCGCCCGCAGCGCCGCCACGTGATCCTCGTACCAGAGCGGCACGTAGGCGAGGTCGCGGTGCACCTCCTCCGCCACCGCCCGGTAGATGGGTGCCAGCGCCTCCAGCGTCGCCGCCCGCGCGGCCGCATCCAGCAGCCCGTCCACCCGCGGCGAGCGGTAGCGGCCGCGGTTCGCCCCCGCCGGCGGGAGCGAGGCGCTGTGGAAGATGTAGCGCAGGATCTCCGGGCTCCGCACCCCCACCCAGCTCAGGCTGTACATCTGGAAGCGCCCCGCCTTGATGTCGCCGTAGAAGGTCCCCCAGTCGTGGCTGGCGATGCGCACCTCGATCCCGGTCCGGCGCAGCTGCGCCTGGATCACCGTCGCCACCCGCAGCCGGAAGGGGTCGGCGGAGGTCTTGTAGCTCAGGCGCACCGGCGCCCCCAGGGAGGCCACCAGCGCCCGCGCGCGTGCCGGATCGTGGGCGTAGGGCCGCAGGCCCGGATCGCCGGCCCAGTGCGTCGGCGGCAGGATCCACTCGGCGGGGCGGGCGGCGCCGGCGAAGAGATGGCGGACGATGGCCTCGCGGTCGATGGCGCGGGCCACCGCCTCGCGCAGCGCCCGCCGCCCGGTGAGCGGATCCTCCAGGTTGAAGCCGAGGTAGGTGAAGGTGGTGCCGGGCGCGCGCAGGATCCGCACCTCGGGGCGGCGCCGGAGGTAGGCCACGAGCTCCGGAGGCAGGTCGTTCTGCACCAGGTCGAGCTCCCCGCGCAGGAGCTTCAGCACCCGCACCGTGGGGTCGGGCACCACCACCAGCTCCACCCGCTGCCCGTCCGCCCGCCGCTCCAGCACCATGCGCCCGGGCTCGCGGGCGAGGAGCCGGAACGGCCCGCTCCCCGGCGCCCCCGCCACCGGCGCGCCGCGCCCGGCCGCCGCCGCCGGCAGGATGCCGAGCCCGAGCCGCGTCGGAAAGAGCGGATCGGGCCGCGAGAGGACGAACGCCACCGTCTCCTCGTCCACCGCCTCCACCGCCCGGATCACCTCGAGGCCGGCACGGTACGGCGACCCGGTGGCCGGGTCCAGCACCGAGCGGTAGGTGGCCACCACGTCCGCGGCGGTGAGCCTGCGCCCGTCGGCGAAGGCGCGCCGCTCGGGGTCGAGGCGGAAGCGGTAGCGGGTCGGGGCCGCCCGCGTCCAGCGCGCGAGCGCCGGCACCGCCCGCCCCGCGGCGTCGAAGTCGGTCAGGCGCGCATAGAGCAGCCGCACCAGGCGCACCGAGGCGGCGTCGGTGGCGAAGCGCGGATCCAACGTCGCCGGCGCGGCGGCGATCCCGAGGCGGATCGCCCGCGGCGCGGCATCACCGCCGGCGCAGGCGCCGAGCAGCAGGGCCAGCCCCAGGACGGCTCCCGCGCGGGCCCGTGCCGTTGCTATCCTCCCCTCCATGAGCGCGCTGCCCCTGCTCCTCCTGCCGCTTGCCGCCTACCTGGTGGCGGCGCTCTACGTCTACGCCGTGCAGGAGCGCGTGGTCTACGCCCCCGACCGGCTCCTGCGCGCCACCCCCGCCGAGGCCGGCCTCCCCTACGAGGACGTCCTCCTCACCGCCGAGGACGGGGTCGGCCTGCACGGCTGGTGGGTCCCCCACCCCGAGCCCCGCGGGACCCTCCTCTTCGCCCACGGCAACGCCGGCAACGTCTCCGACCGCCTGGACAGCCTGCGCCTGTTCCACGAGCTGGGGCTCGCGACCCTGATCGTGGACTACCGCGGCTACGGCCGCAGCGAGGGCCGTCCCTCCGAGGCCGGCACCTACCGCGACATCGCCGCCGCCTGGCGCCACCTCGTGGAGACGCGGGGCGCCGACCCCGCCCGCACCGTGCTCCTCGGCCGCTCCCTCGGCGGGCCCATCGCCGCCTGGCTGGCGGCCCGCGTGCGCCCGGCCGGGCTCGTGCTCGAGGGCACGTTCACGAGCCTGGTGGACATGGCCCGGCTCCATTATCCATGGCTGCCGGTGCGCTGGCTCGCCCGCATCCGCTACGACACCCTGGCCTCGGTGCGCCGCCTCGCCGACGTGCCGCTGCTCGTCGTCCACAGCGTCGACGACGCCGTGGTCCCCTGCGCCTTCGGCCGGGCCCTCTACCGCGCGGCCCCGCCGCCGAAGCGCTTCCTCGCGCTGCACGGCCCCCACGCCGAGGCCCACCTCGCCTCCCTGCGGCGCTACCGCGCCGGCCTCGAGCGCTTCCTCGCCGAGACCCTGGGGGGATGACCGCGCACCTCTTCGTCTACGGCACCCTCGCCTCGGGCCCGCTGCCGCCCGCGCTGCGCCGGGTCCTGGCCCGCCACGCCCGCGACCTCGGACCGGCCACGGTGCGCGGGCGCCTCCTGGACCTCGGCCCGTGGCCGGGCTGGATCCCCGAGGGCGCGGGGCGCGTCCACGGCCGGGTGCTGGCCCTGGCGCGGGCGCGCTGGACCCTGCCCCTGATCGACCGCTACGAGGACCCGGCCGGGCGCGAGTTCGTGCGCGTCGCCACCCGCGCCCGGCTCGCGCACGGGAGGGAGCTGCCATGTCTTGCCTACGCCTGGCGCGGCCGCCGGCGCGGGCGGCCGCTGCCCTCGGGGCGCTGGCGGCGGCCCTGAGCGCCGCCGCCGCCCCGCCGGTGGCGCGCATCGCGCTGCCGCCGGGCTTTCGCGCCGCGGTCTACGCCTGGCCCGTGCCCGGTGCGCGCTCGCTCGCCCTCGGCCCCGGCGGCACGGTCTTCGTCGGCAGCCGCGGCGAGGGCCGCGTCTACGCCCTCCACGACGCCGACGGGGACGGCCGCGCCGAGCGCGTGGAGGTGCTGCTCGCGGGGCTCGACACCCCCAACGGCGTCGCCGTCGGCGGCGACGACCTGTACGTCGCCGAGAACCACCGCCTCGTGCGCTATGCGGGGCTCGCCGCCCGCCCCGGCACGCCGCCGCGGCCCGAGGTGCTGGCGCGCCTGCCGCGCTATCGCCACCACGGCTGGCGCTACCTGCGCATCGGCCCGCAGGGCCGCCCCTGGCTGTCCCTCGGCGCCCCCTGCAACGTCTGCGAGGCCCCGGGCACCGCCCGCATCGTGCGCGTCGAGCCCGACGGCCGCCTCACCCCCTGGGCCCTGGGCGTGCGCAACTCGGTGGGCTTCGACTGGCATCCGCGCACCGGGGTGCTCTGGTTCACCGACAACGGCCGCGACTGGCTCGGCGACGACCTGCCCCCCGACGAACTCAACCGCGCGCCGCGGCCAGGCCTGCACTTCGGCTTCCCCTACTGCCACGGGCGCGGGCTGGCCGACCCCGAGTTCGGCCGCGGCGCCGACTGCCGCCGCTACACGCCCCCGGCGCTCGAGCTCGGCCCCCACGTCGCCGCGCTCGGCATGCGCTTCTACACCGGCGACACCTTCCCGCCGCCCTGGCGCGGCCGCCTCTTCATCGCCGAGCACGGCTCGTGGAACCGCAGCGAGCGCATCGGCTACCGCATCACCACGGTGCGGGTAGAGGGCGGGCGGGCCGACGACTACCGCCCCTTCGCCGTCGGCTGGCTCACCGCCGGTCGCGTCTGGGGCCGGCCGGTGGACCTCCTGGTGATGCCCGACGGCGCGCTGCTGGTCTCCGACGACCACGCCGGGGCCGTCTACCGCATCGCCTACGAGGGGGCGGACGCGGCCCCTCAGGCGCGCTCGAACAGGGCCATGGACTCCACGTGCGCGGTGTGCGGGAACATGTCCATGACCCCGGCGGCGGCGAGGCGGTAGCCCTGGGCGGCGAGGACGGCGGCGTCGCGGGCGAGCGTGGCCGGCCCGCAGGAGACGTAGAGGATGCGCCGGGCCCCGGTGGCGCCGAGGTGCCCCACCACCGCCTCGGCGCCGCTGCGGGGCGGATCCAGCAGGACCGCGTCGTAGCCGCCGGCAAGCCACGGCGCCCCGGTGGGATCCCGGGCGAGATCGGCGACGTGATGCTCGACGTTGCACGCGCCGTGGGCCTCGGCGTTGGCCCGCGCGCGGGCCACCAGCCCGGCCTCGCCCTCCACGCTGACCACCGCCCCGGCCCTGCGCGCCAGGGGGAGGGTGAAGTTGCCGAGGCCGGCGAAGAGCTCCAGCACCCGCTCCCCCGGCCGCGGGTCGAGCAGCTCCATCGCCTGCGCCACCATGGCGCGGTTGATCGCCGCGTTGACCTGGGTGAAGTCCGTGGCCTGGAAGCGGATCACCACGGCGCCGCCGTCCACCGCGTAGGCGAGGGGCGGGGCCTCGGGGTCCAGCGGCTCCAGCGCCTCGGGGCCGCCGGGCTGGAGCAGCACCTGCAGCCCGGTCTCGGCGCCGAAGGCGCGCAGCCGCTCGCGGTCCTCCGGGGCCAGGGGCGCGAGGTGGCGGAAGACCAGGGCCCCCGCCTCGTCGCCGATGGCCACCTCGATCTGGGGCAGGCGCGCGCGCACCGAGAGCGAGCCCACCAGGGCCGAGAGGGCCTCCAGGCGCTCGCCCACCCACGGGTGCAGCACCGGACAGGTGCGAAGATCGGCGATCAGCCGCCCGCCGCGCTCGCGAAAGCCCACCAGCACCCGCCCCTTCGCCGGCACGTCGCGCACGCCGAGACGGGCGCGGCGGCGGTAGCCCCAGACCGGGCCGGTGAGCGGCGGCAGCACCTCGCGCGGCGCCACGCCGCCGATGCGGCGCAGGTTGTCCAGCAGCCAGCCCTGCTTCTCCCGCACCTGCGCCGCCGGGTCCAGGTGCTGCAAGCTGCAGCCGCCGCAGACCCCGAAGTGGGGGCAGCGGGGCGCCACCCGCTCGGCCGAGGGGACCAACACCTCGGCGCACTCGCCCTCGTCGTAGCGGCGGTGCCGCCGGGTGCGCAGGAAGCGCACCCGCTCGCCGGGCAGGGCGCCGGCGATGAAGGCCGCCTTGCCCTCGATGCGGGCGAGGCCGCGCCCGTCGTGGGCGAGGGCCTCCACCACCACCGGCTCGGGCAGCAGTTCGCGCCGGCTGCGCCGCCTCGCCGCCACCGCTCAGCCCGCCCCGCCGCGCCAGCGCCGGAGGAAGGCGGCGAGGTGCGGGCGGCCGTCGGCGGCGAGCGCCCGCGCCACCCGCTCGCACTCCGCCTCGTAGCCCGCCGGATCGAGCCGCCCCCGCAGGAGCTCGAAGCGCAGGTAGACGAGATAGGTGTTGAGGGCGTCGGTCTCGCAGTAGTCGCGGATGGCCCCGATCTCGCCCGCGAGCCACGCCCCCCAGACGTCGCCGCCGCGCATCCCCATCTTGCCCGGCAGCCCCAGCAGCACCGCCACCTCGTCCAGCGGCGCCCCCGCCCGCGCCTGGTAGGCGCCGAGCACGTCCATGAGGTCAGTGTGGCGCTGGTGGTAGCGGCTGAGATAGTTGTTCCAGCGGAAGGACTGGTCGTCCTCGCCCGTGTCCCAGTAGCGCGGGGCCTGCACGCCGTGCACCAGCGCCCGGTAGTGGAGCACCGGCAGGTCGAAGCCCGACCCGTTCCAGGAGACCAGCACCGGAGCGTAGCGCTCGATGCCGTCGAAGAAGCGCCGGATGAGCTCGGCCTCGCCGGCCTCGGGCCCGCCCAGCGCCCACACCCGCACCTGGCCCTCGTGGCGCAGCACCGCCGCGATGGCCACCACGCGCTGGAGGTGGTGGGGGAGGAAGTCCGAGCCCGTGGCCTGGCGGCGGCGGGTGAAGAGGATCTCGCCCACGGCGCGGTCGTCGAGGCCCTCGAGGTCCAGCAGGCGCCGCGCCCCGTCCACGTCGGGCACGGTCTCGATGTCGAAGGCGAGGACCGTCGCCGGCAGCACGGCCGCTCAGCGGGTCGGGAAGATGCCGGTGGAGAGGTAGCGGTCGCCGCGGTCCGGGATGATGGTGACGATCACCGCCCCCTCCAGCTCCCGGCCGAGGCGAAGCGCCGCCGCCACCGCCCCGCCCGCGGAGACGCCGCAGAAGATCCCCTCGCGCGCCGCCAGCGCCCGCGCCGTCTCCTCCGCCTCCTCCTGGCTGACGTCGAGGATGCGGTCGACGCGGGCCGGGTCGAAGATCTTCGGCAGGTACTCCGGCGGCCAGCGCCGGATCCCCGGGATGCTGGCGCCGTCGGCGGGCTGCACCCCGACGATCTGCACCGCGGGGTTGCGCTCCTTGAGGTAGCGGGAGACCCCCATGATGGTGCCGGTGGTGCCCATGGCGCTGACGAAGTGGGTGACCTCGCCGCCGGTGTCGCGCCAGATCTCCGGCCCCGTGGTCTCGTAGTGGACCCGCGGGTTGTCGGGGTTGGCGAACTGGTTGAGGAGCAGGCCGCGCCCCTCGCGCGCCATCGCCTCGGCGAGGTCGCGCGCCCCCTCCATGCCCGCCTCGCGGCTGACCAGCACCACCTCGGCGCCGTAGGCGCGCATGGTGGCCACGCGCTCGGCGCTCGCGTTCTCCGGCATGATCAGCACCATCCGGTAGCCGCGGATGGCGGCGGCCATGGCGAGGGCGATGCCGGTGTTGCCGCTGGTGGCCTCGATGAGGGTGTCGCCGGGGCGGATCTCGCCCCGCGCCTCGGCGCCGCGGATCATGCCCAGTGCCGGGCGGTCCTTGACCGAGCCGGCGGGGTTGTTCCCCTCCAGCTTGACCAGGAAAGTGTTGGGGCTGTCCCCGGGCAGGCGCTGCAGCCGCACCAGCGGCGTGTTGCCCACCTGCTCCTCGATGGTCCCGTAGCGCATGGCGCGGCACAGTGTAGCGCATGGCCACCGCGGCGACCACGAGGCGCGGCGGCGGCCGACGGGTTACCCTACGGCGCAAAGAGGACCGCATCCCGGGAGGACACCGCCGTGAGAGCAACCGCCGGCTGGCTGCTTGCCCTTGCCCTCGCCTTCACCGCCCGCGCCGCAGAGCCGCCGCTGCTCGCCGCCGCCGCCGAGCTGCCGGTGGTGCTCTCCGCCACGCGCCTTCGCCAGCCCGCCCTGGAGGCCCCGGTCTCGGTCACCGTCATCGACCGCGAGCTCATGGAGGCGAGCGGCGCGACGGAGCTCCCGGAGCTCTTCCGCCTCGCCCCGGGGTTCCTCGTCGGCCACCTCAACGGCCATCACGCCACGGTGGGCTACCACGGCCTCCTCGACCCCTACGCACGCCGCATGCAGGTGCTGGTGGACGGCCGCTCGGTCTACACCCCGGCCTTCGGAGGCGTGCGCTGGAGCAACCTGCCGCTGGTGATGGAGGACATCGCGCGCATCGAGATCATCCGCGCCCCCAACGCCGCCGCCTACGGCCCCAACGCCTTCCAGGGGATCGTCAACATCGTCACCGAGACCGCCCTGGAGACCCGCAACGGCGCCGCCGTCGCCGCGGGCGAGCCGGGGCGGCGCCGCGCGGTGCTGCGGCTCGCCGGCGCGCGCGGCGAGCGCGCCTTCCGCGCGAGCCTCGCCTACCGGCGCGACGACGGCTTCAGCGGCCGCAACGACGATGCCGAGACCGCGATCCTCGCCCTGCGCGCCGATCTGCCCCTGGGGCCCGCCGAGATGGTGGAGCTGCAAGGGGGCTACAACCACGGCCGCCACGGCCAGGGCGACGGCGTCGACCAGTTCGGCTTCGACGACCGCCGCAGCGACGAGACCGACACCGGGTTCGTCCAGGGGCGCTGGCGCCGCGTCCTCGGCCCCGGGGAGGAGCTTACGCTCCTCGCCTACCACCGCCGCGAGCGCACCCGGGACCGGGAGAGCGGACCCGCCACGATCCCGCTTCCCGGGCTCGGGGATCTTCCCCTCGAGGTCGAGGCCGACCTCGGTCGCGACGCCCGCCGCACCGACCTCGAGCTGCAGCACGTGGTCGCGCCGCGCCCTGGAACCCGCATCGTCTGGGGCCTGGAGGCCCGCCACGACGAGGTGGAGGCGCCCGGGCTCCTCGCCGGCGGGTCCTTCAGCAACGACCTCTGGCGCCTGTTCGGCAACCTCGAGCAGGGCGGCGGCGGCCGCCTGGTCTGGAACGCCGGCGCCATGGCGGAGGCCAACCGGGTGAGCGGCACCCGCATCGCCCCCCGCCTCGGGGTCAACCTGCGCATCGCCCCGGGCCACGCCCTGCGCCTGACCGTCGCGGGCGCCACCCGCAACCCCTCGGCGGTGGAGGCCGCAGGCGACTTCGCCTTCTTCGGCCGCGTCACCGACCCGCTGCAGGCGGCGCTGCTGGACGGCGTGCTCGATGCTCTCGTCGGCACCGACGTGCGCGGCGACCTCGTCATGGATCACCAGTTCCTCACCCGCCGCCTGCCGGACCCGGAGGAGATGCGCTCGCTGGAGCTCGGCTGGATCTTCCGCGCCGGCCCCGTGGCGGGGGACCTCAAGCTTTTCACCGAGCGGCTCGACGGCCTCGTCGCCGCCACCAAGCTGACCCTCGCCGCCAAGGACGGTGTCTACAACGTCGACGGCAAGACCGGGGTCTTCGTCAACCGCAACGACGTGCGCCTGCACGGGCTCGAGCTCCAGCTCGACGCCCGCCCCGGGCGGCGCAACCGCATCCACCTCGCCTACGCCCTCACCGACGCCGACGCCAGCGGCGAGGATGCGCAGGACCTGGAGGAGTCGGTGCCGCGCCAAAACCTCGCCCTGCTCCTCACCCGGCGCCTCGCGGGCGGGCTGCGCGCGAGCGCGGCGGCCTACTACGTGAGCGGCATGCGCTTCCTCGACGTGGGCGCGACGGTGGGCGCCTACCGCCGCCTCGACCTCACCCTCTCGGGGCCGCTCGCCGGCGCCGGCCGGGGTGCGCGCTGGCGCCTGGCGCTGCAAAACGTCGACGGCGCCGATGCCGACCTGCAGCCGGACAACCGCCTCGACACCCGCCTCCAGGCGGGCGTGACCCTGCCCCTCTGAGCGCCGCGAGCACGCCGTGGCTGCGCCGCTCCGCCTCCCTGCCGCGCTGGTGCTGCTGGTGGCGGCGGCCGCCGCCCCGGCGGCGCAGGTGGCGGTGTGGGGCGGGGGCGATGCCGCCGCGCGGGAGACGGCGGCCCTCGTCGAGGCGGCCCTGCGCACCGGCGGACACGAGCCGGTGGCCGATGCACCCGGGACCGTGCGCGCGGGCGCTGCGGCCTACGTGGTCCTCGGCCGCGACGCCCTCGCCGGCATCGCGACCCTCCCGCCGGCGCTGCCCGTGGTGGCGGGGCTCGTACCGCGCGCCGACGCCGAGGCCGTCGTCGCGCGGCTGCCGCCGCCGCGCCGGCACCGGCTCTGGATCGTCACCACCGAGCAACCCCCGGCGCGGATCCTGCGCCTTGCCGCCCTCGCCCTACCCGAGGCGCGCCACGTGGGCGTCCTCCTCGGTCCCCGCTCGGGTGCCGCCCGCGCCGCGGTGGAGGCGGCGGCGCGGGCCCTCGGGCGGGTGCCGCGCATCGGCCTCGTCCCCGACGCCGGCGCCCTCATCCCCGTCCTCGACGAGCTGCTGCCCGAGGTCTCGGTGCTCGCGCTGCTTCCGGATCCGGTGGTGGTCAACCGGGTCGGCATCCGCCCGCTGCTGCTGCGCGCCTACCGCGCCGGCGTGCCCGTGGTGGGCCCCTCCCGGGCCCTCGTTCGCGCCGGCGCCGTGGCGGGGGTATTCTCGGGGCCGGAGGAGATGGCCGGCGAGCTCGCGGCGCTGGTGGAGGCGGCGCTGGCGGGCAAGGCCCCCGACCCCGGGCCGCGCCCGCCGCGCCGCTTCGACGTCGTCGTCAACCCCTACGTGGCGCACGCCCTGGGCCTGACCCTGCCGGGGGCGCCGGTGCTGGCCCGGGAGCTGCGCGAGCTGGAGGAGCGGGAGGTGGGCGCACTATGAAGGGGGGACCGAGCCTGCGCCGGCACCTGCTGGCGGCCACCCTGGTGCCCCTGGTCCTGAGCGCCCTGGTGCTCACCGGCCACTTCGTCCGCCGCCAGTTCCAGGCCGAGGAGGCCTCCCTGGAGGCGCGCGCACGCGCCCTCGCCGCGCAGCTCGCGGTGGCGGCCGAGTACGGCGTCTACAGCGGCAACCTGCGCTACCTCGACGACCTGGGCCTCGCCCGCCAGCTCGCCGCCACCCCGGGCTTCGAGGGCGCCGAGGTGCGCAGCGCCGACGGCCGCGTGCTGGCCCGCTTCGGCCGCCCGGACCCCCGCCCGCCCGAGGCCCCCACCGCGGGGCTGCGCCGCACCCGCCACGACCTCACGGTCACCGTCCCCGTGCGCCCCACCGGGATCCGGGTGGACGACTTCGCCCCCGCCGAGGCCGAGCCCGCCGGCGTCGCCGGCTTCGTGAGCGTCCGCTTCTCCCTCGCCGCCACCCGCAACGCGCAGTGGGCCTTCGCCCGCGAGGCGGCGCTGCTCTCGGCGGGGGTGCTGCTGCTCGGGCTCGCCGGCGCCTGGTGGCTCGGACGGCGCATCACGCGCCCGCTGGCGGAGCTGACCGAGGCGGTCTCGCGGCTCGAGGCCGGCCACCTGGACACGCGGGTGCGGGTCGCCCGGGAGGAGGAGCTCGCCACCCTCGGGCGGGGCTTCAACCGCATGGCCAAGGCCCTGGAGCGGGCGCAGCGCGAGCTCGAGACGCGCATCGAGCGCGCCACCGCCGAGCTGCGCGAGTCGCTGGAGGCGCTGGCAGCGCAGGAGACCCGCTACCGGGAGCTGGTGGAGAACGCCAACAGCGCCATCCTCAAGCTGGACCTCACCGGTCGCATCACCTTCGTCAACGAGCACGCGGCCCGCTTCTTCGGCTACGAGGAGGAGGAGCTCGTGGGGCGGCCGCTGCTCGCCACCCTGCTGCCGGGAGGCCACGCCGAGCAGCTCGCCCGGATCCTGCGCGACCCGCGGTCCTATCCGGTGGCCGAGCTCACCAACCTCCGTCGCGACGGGCGCATCGTCCACATGCTCTGGTCCCACCACCCGCTGCGCGGGACCGACGGGCGCGTCGTGGGCGTGATCGCGGTGGGCCAGGACGTGACCGAGCGGCGGCGCATGGAGCAGGCGCTGGAGCGCCTCGCCCAGGTGGGGGGCAGCCCCGCCGAGCTCTACGACGCCTTCGCCGCGGCGCTCTGCATCGGGCTCGACGCGCGCTGGGCCGCCCTCTGCCGGGAGGTGGAGGGCCGCCCCGACTGGGTCGAGACCGCAGGCAGCGCCGAGGCGGGTACACCGGCCCCGCACCTGTGCTACCTGCTGCGCGAGACCCCCTGCGCCGAGGTCTGTCTCGAGGGGCGCGCGGTGGCCATCGAGGCGGGCTTCGCCCGCCGCCACCCCGGCGATACGCTGCGCCGGGCGATGGGGGTGGAGAGCTACGCCGGGGAGCCCGTGCGCGACGCCTCGGGCCGCATCGTGGGCGCGGTCTGGGTGGCCGATCCGCAGCCGCGCGCCGAGACCCCCGCGGCGCGGGCCCTGCTGCGGCTCGTGGCCGCCCGTGCCGCCTTCGAGTTCGAGCGCGAGCGCGCCGCGCGGGCGCTGGTGCGGGACCGCGACCGCGCCGAGGCCGCCTCGCGGGCCAAGTCCGAGTTCCTCGCCAACATCTCCCACGAGATCCGCACCCCCATGAACGGCATCGTCGGCTTCGCCGGCATGCTCCTGCGCACCCGCCTGGACCCCACCCAGCGCCACTACGTGGAGACCATCGACCGCTCCGCCCGCCACCTCCTGACCCTGCTCAACGACGTCCTCGACCTCTCCCGCGTCGAGGCCGGCCGCCTGGAGCTGCAGGAAGGCCCCTTCCACCTGCGCGAGCTGGTGGAGGAGGTGCTCTCGATGCTGGGCGCCGCGGCGGCCGAGAAGGGCCTCGAGCTCGTCCACCTGGTCTACGCCGACGTCCCCGAGGCCGTCGTCGGCGACGCCGTGCGCCTGCGCCAGGTGCTGGTGAACCTGGTGGGCAACGCCATCAAGTTCACCGACGAGGGCGAGGTGGTGGTGCGGGTCATGAACGACGACGCCGGCGACGGGGAGACCGAGGACCTGCGCCTGCGCATCGAGGTCAGCGACACCGGCATCGGCATCCGCGCCGCGGACGTCGAGCGCCTCTTCGCCCCCTTCACCCAGCTCGACGGCGCGGCCGAGCGCCGCCACGGCGGCAGCGGGCTCGGGCTCGCGATCTGCCGCCGCCTGGTGGAGCACATGGGCGGGCGCATCGGGGTCGAGAGCGCGCCGGGGCGGGGATCCACCTTCTGGTTCACCCTGCGCCTGCGCCTCGACACCGCGGCACCGGACCTGCGCCAGGACCTGCACGGGCGGCGGGTGCTGCTCTGCGAGCGCCACCGCCTCGCCCGCCTCTCCATGAGCCACGTGCTCCACCACTGGGGGATCGAGACCCTGGAGGTGGCGGATCTTGCCGCCGCCCCCGACGCGGCGCGCCACGCCGCCGCCTCCGGGCGCGCGCTGGACGCGGCGGTGCTCGCCTTCCGCGCCGACGAGGCCGCCGCTGGACGCTGCCGCGACACCGTGGCCGCGCTGCGCGCCCTCGACCTGCCCGTGATCGCCTACGTCAGCGGCCGCAGCGCCGCCCAGCGCGAGCAGGCCTGCGCCCGCTGCACGGTGCGCTGCCGGGACAAGCCCTTCGTCAGCCACATCCTCTACGACGAGCTGCGCGCCGCCACCGCCCCGGAGCCGGCGGCGGCCGAGCGGCCCGCCACTGCCCCCGCGGCGGGGCTGCACCTCCTCGTGGTGGACGACAACGCCGTCAACCGCCGCCTGATGGAGCTCCTCCTCGGCCAGGCGGGCGCCCGCGTCACCCTCGCCGCCGACGGACGGGAGGCGCTGGCCGCGGCCGCGGCGCAGCCCTTCGACGCCATCTTCATGGACCTGCACATGCCGGGGATGAGCGGCGAGCGTGTGCTCAAGCGGCTGCGCGCCGCGGAGGGGCCCAACCGCGCCACCCCCGTGATCGCCCTCACCGCCGCCGGCGCCGGCGACGAGCGCCAGCGCCTGCTCGGCCGCGGCTTCGACGACTTCGTCGCCAAACCCGTGGACGAGCACGCCCTCGCCCGCGTCCTCGCCCGCCTCGGCGGCACCGCCGCCCCCGCGACGGGGGGCGCCATGGCGGGGGTGCGGGAGGAACTGCTGGGCATGCTCGTGGCCGAGCTCCCGGAACATGCCGCGGCCCTCGCCGCCGCCCTGCGCGGGCGCCGCGCGGCGCAGCTGCAGTCCCTCGCCCACCGGCTGCGGGGGGCCGCCCTCGCCGCCGGCCACGCCGCGCTCGCGGCCCATGCCCGCGCCCTCGAGGAGGCCGCCGAGGACGGCGACTGGGCGGTGATCCGCGCCCGCCACGAGGCGCTCGCGGCCCTCATCGAGGCCCTCGCCGAGCCCGCGCCGGCTCAGGACGCGGGCGGCTGAGCCTCGAGGATCACCACCGCGAGGGCCACGTCCTCCTCGTCGGAGAGGCTCAGATGCACCCGGGCGACCCCCAGCGCCCGCGCGCGCCGGGCCGCGGCGCCCCGCAGCTCCAGCCGCGGCGCGCCGCGCGGGTCGTGCCCCACCACCACGTCGGCCTTGCGGATGCCGTCCCGGAATCCGGTGCCGAGGGCCTTGACCGCCGCCTCCTTGGCGGCGAAGCGCCGCGCCAGGAAGTGGGCGGGGCGGGCGCTGCGGGCAAGCTCCGCCCGCTCCTCGGGGGCGAGCAGGCGCCGCTCCAGGCGCACTCCCCAGCGCGCGTGCAGCCGCGCAAGGCGTGCCACCCGCACGACGTCCGTGCCGAGGCCGACGATCACGGCAGCCCGCGCGCGGCGCGCATCAGCCGCTTCATCTCCGCCACCGCCGCCGCCAGCCCCGAGAAGACCGCACGGCAGACGATGGCGTGGCCGATGTTGAGCTCCACCAGCTCGGGGATGGCCGCCACCGGCATGACGTTGTGGTAGTCGAGGCCGTGGCCGGCGTTGACCTCGAGGCCGAGGCCGCGTGCGTGGACCACGGCCTCGCGCACGAGGGCGAGCTCGCGCCGCCGCGCCGCCTCATCCGCGGCCTCGGCGTAGCGCCCGGTGTGGATCTCCACCACCGGCGCGCCGGCCTCGCGGGCGGCGTCCAGCTGGCGCCGGTCCGGATCCACGAACAGCGAGACCCGGATCCCGGCGGCGCCGAGCCGCGCCACCGCCTCACGCACCCGCGCGAGCTGCCCGGCGACGTCGAGCCCGCCCTCGGTGGTGAGTTCCTCACGCCGCTCCGGCACCAGGCAGCAGTGCGCCGGCCGGTAGCGCTCGGCGACGGCCATCATCTCCTCCGTGACCGCCATCTCCAGGTTGAGCCGGGTGCGCAAGGTCTGCACCAGGATGGCGACGTCGCGCTCCTGGATGTGGCGACGGTCCTCGCGCAGATGCACGGTGATCCCGTCCGCCCCCGCCTGCTCGGCGACGAAGGCCGCCTGCACCGGGTCCGGGTAGCGGGTCCCGCGCGCCTGGCGCAGCGTCGCGACGTGGTCGATGTTGACCCCGAGCAGCGGGGCCTCGATGTGGGTGCTCATGCCTCGGCCTCCCCCGCGGGCGCGCCCCGGCGCCCGCCCAGCAGTTCCGGACTGCGCAGCGGCCGCCCGCCGAGGTGGCGGGCGAGGGCCTGCTGCAGGAGCCGCCGCGCCTCGCCGGCGTGCGCCCCGGGCGGCGGCTCCTCCCCGCGCAGGGCGAGCAGCGTCGCCCCCGAGACCGCACCAGCGGCCTCCGGCGCCACGGCCACCAGCCGCTGCCCCCCCTCGAGCCGGTAGCGGCCTTCCGCCACCACCGGCGCGCCGTCGGCGGTGCGCTCCAGCGGCAGGCCCCAGCCCAGCTCCTCGAGCAGCGCCGCCTCGAAGCGGCGCAGCGCCCAGCGCCGCCGCCCGGCATCGGGCAGCGCCCCGAGCAGGGCGTGATAGGCGGCGAAGAGGCCCGGATGCGGATCGCCCCGCACCGTCAGGCGCAGCAGCAGCTCGTTGGCGTAGAGCCCCGCGAGCAGGGCCTCGCCACGCAGCAGGGGCGCCGCCCCCGCAGGCTCGGCCCGGCGCAGGGTGGCGAGCTCGCCCCGCCCGCCCCAGGACGCGAGCAGCGGGCGGAAGGGCTGCAGCAGAGATCGCCACGGCGAGCGCGGCCCCCGCGCCCCGCGCGCCACCACCCCCACGCGACCATGGCCGGCGGCGAACAGCTCGACGATGCGGCTCGACTCGCGGAAGTCGCGCCCGTGCAGGACGTAGGCCGGCTCCAGCCCCTCGCTCACCCTCGCTCACTCCCGGTAGCCGAGGCTGCGCAGCACCCGCTCGTCGTCGCTCCAGCCCTCGCGCACCTTCACCCAGAGCTCGAGGTGCACCTTGCGCCCCAGCAGCTGCTCCAGGTCCTCGCGGGCCTCGATGCCCACGCGCTTGAGCATGCCGCCCTCGCGTCCGATCACGATGGGCTTCTGGCTCTCGCGCTCGACCAGGATGACGGCGTGGATGCGCGCGAGCCGCCCCTCGTCGACGAAGCGCTCCACCTCCACGGTGAGGGCGTAGGGCAGCTCCTCGCCGAGGCGGCGGGTGAGCTTCTCGCGCACGATCTCGGCGGCGAGGAACCGCTCGCTGCGGTCCGTCAGCTGTCCCGGCTCGAAGAGCGCCGGCCCCTCGGGCAGCAGCCTCACGAGGGCCTCCTCCAGCGCCTCCACGTTGTCGCCCCGGAGCGCGGAGACCGGCACCACCTCGGCCCATGCGCGCCTGCCGCGCAGCGCGTCGATGTGCGGCAGCAGGGCGCGCTTGTCGCGCACCCGGTCCACCTTGTTGATCACCAGCACCACGGGGCACTGCACCGGCGCCAGCCGCTCCAGCACCAGCTCGTCCTCCTCGGTCCAGCGCGTGCCCTCGGTGACCATCGCCGCGACGTCCACGTCGGCCAGGGCGCCGGCGGCGACGCGGTTCATGTAGCGGTTGAGCGCGCGGCGGGCGCGGCGGTGGATGCCCGGGGTGTCGACGTAGATGAGCTGGGCATCGGGGCGGGTGCGGATCCCCAGCAGGACGTGGCGGGTGGTCTGGGGCTTGGGCGCGGTGATGCTGAGCTTCTCGCCCACGAGGCGGTTGAGCAGCGTCGACTTGCCCACGTTGGGCCGCCCCACCAGGGCGACGTAGCCGCAGCGGAAGGGCGCCTCAGCCATCGCCCAGCATCTCCAGCAGGCGCGCCGCGGCCGCCTGCTCGGCCTCGCGGCGGCTCCCGCCGCCGCCCTCGGCGGCGAGGTCGCCGTCCTCGAGCCGGCAGCGCACCGTGAAGCGGCGCGCGTGCTCCGGGCCCTCGGCGCGGACCAGCTCGTAGCACGGCAGCGGCCGCCCCGCGCCCTGCAGCCGCTCCTGCAGCCGCGTCTTCGGATCCTTCACCGCGTCCTGCGGCGCCAGGGCGTCGAGGCGCTCGCCGAGCAGGCGCCGCACCACCCCCCGCGCCCCCTCCAGTCCCGATTCGAGATAGGCGGCGCCGATGAGGGCCTCGACCGCGTCGGCGAGGATCGAGGGCCGGCGAAAGCCCCCGCTCTTGAGCTCGCCCGCGCCCAGCCGCAGGTGGGGCCCGAGATCGAGCTCCGCCGCCACCGCCGCCAGGGTCCGGCCCTGCACGATGCGGGCGCGCAGGCGCGACAGCGCCCCCTCGTCGAGCTCGGGGAAGCGCGCGTGGAGGATCTCCGCCACCACGAGGTTCAACACCGCATCGCCCAGGAACTCGAGGCGCTCGTTGTGCCGCCCGCCCGCACTTCGGTGGGTCAGCGCCTCGGCCAGCAGCCCGCGGTCGCGGAAGCGGTGGCCGAGCCGCTCGCAGAGACGCTCGAGGGGATCGCCGCTCACGGTGCGCCGATGAAGACCTCGTCGTGGAAGCGCACCAAGGCGTCGACGTTGCCGAGGATCGGCACCTGCACCTGATACGCCACCACCACCCGGTGACCGCCCCGCTCGCGCAGCACCTTGACCGCGTCCTTGCCGACGCGGTCGACGTCGTTGATGTCGAGTCGGCGCATGAGGAGCTCGCGGATCTCGCCCGGCCCCGCCCCGCGTGCGGCCGGGTCCTGGATCAGCGAGCGCATCGAGGCCTTGACCTCGAAGTGCTCCAGATAGACCGGGATCAGCCGCAGCGCCAGCAGCAGGAAGAAGCCGCCGATGAGCAGCGCCGCAAGCGCCCCCAGCAGCGTCAGCCCCCGCGCTCGTGCCGGACCGCCCCCCTTGCCCTGCCCTCGTGCCATGGTGCCCCTCAGTGGATCGGCCGCCCGATGCGCCGCCAGCGGATCAGCCCCTCGTCGACGCCGCTCCAGTTCATCCAGATCAGGAACGCCTTGCCGACGAGGTTGCGATCCGGCACCGCGCACCAGAAGCGGCTGTCGTTGCTGTTGTCGCGGTTGTCGCCCATGACGAAATAGTGCCCCTCAGGGACGACGTAGGCGCCGTCCCGCAGACAAGGGTAGCGCAGCGGCGCCGGATAGGGGTCGAGGAGGATGTCGTGCTCGCGCCCGTCGAGCCGCTCCCGGTAGCGGCGGGCGCCGTTCTCGTATTCGCCGACGTAGCGCCGGGGCACGGCGCGGCCGTTGACGTAGAGCTGCTTGTCGCGGTACTCGATGCGGTCCCCCGGCAGGCCCACGACGCGCTTGATGTAGTCCACCGAGGGGTCGCGCGGGTAGCGGAAGACCACCACGTCGCCGCGCTCGGGGCGGCCGAGATCGATCACCTTGGCGTTGATCACCGGCAGGCGGATGCCGTAGGCGAACTTGTTGACGAGGATGAAGTCGCCCGCGAGCAGGGTCGGCATCATGGAGCCCGAGGGGATGCGGAAGGGCTCCACGAGGAACGAGCGCAACACCAGCACGGCGAGCAGGATCGGGAAGAAGGAGCGCGCGTACTCCACGAGCACCGGCTCCCGCGGCGCCGGCCGCGCCTCGGCGTCGCCGGTCGCGACCGCGGCGGCGTGTGCACGCCGGCGCGGCGCCAGCCACAGGGCGTCGGCCGCCCACACCAGACCGCTCGCCACCACGGCGAAGAACAGGACGGTCGGAAAATCGAACTGCATCGTCGCCTCCCTCACCCCTCCCGGCCGATGCGCAGCGCGGCGAGGAAGGCCTCCTGGGGGATCTCCACCCGCCCCACCTGCTTCATGCGCTTCTTGCCCGCCTTCTGCTTCTCCAGCAGCTTGCGCTTGCGCGTGACGTCGCCGCCGTAGCACTTGGCGGTGACGTTCTTGCGCAGGGCCTTGACCGTGGTGCGGGCGACGATCTTGGAGCCGATCGCGGCCTGGATCGCCACCTCGAAGAGCTGCCGCGGGATGAGCTCGCGCATCTTCTCGGCCAGCTCCCGCCCCCGCGCCTGGGCCTGGTCCCGATGCACGATCATGGACAGGGCGTCGACGCGGTCGCCGTTGATGAGCAGATCGAGCTTGACCAGCGGCGCCGCCTGGAAGCGCACGAACTCGTAGTCGAAGGAGGCGTAGCCGCGGCTCACCGACTTGAGGCGGTCGAAGAAGTCGGTCACCACCTCGGCCAGCGGCAGCTCCCAGGTCAGCGCCACCTGGCTGCCGTGGTAGTGCATCGCCCGCTGCACGCCCCGCTTCTCCACGCACAGGCCGATGACCGCCCCCAGATGCTCCTGCGGCACCAGGATGTGGGCGGCGATGATGGGCTCGCGGATCTCGCGGATGCGGCTCGGCGGCGGCAGCCGCGCCGGATTCTCCACCCGCACCACCTCACCGTCGGTGGTCTCCACCTCGTAGACCACGGTGGGCGCCGTGGTCACGAGGTCGAGCCCGTACTCGCGCTCGAGCCGCTCCTGCACGATCTCCATGTGGAGCATGCCGAGAAAGCCACAGCGGAAGCCGAAGCCGAGCGCCTGCGAGGTCTCGGGCTCGTAGTGCAGCGCCGCGTCGTTGAGGCGCAGCTTGGCCAGGGCCTCGCGCAGGTCCTCGTAGTCGTCGCCGTCGCTGGGATAGAGGCCGGCGAAGACCCGCGGCTGCACGCGGCGGAAGCCCGGCAGCGGGGCGGCCGCGGGGCGGCGGTCATGGGTCACGGTGTCGCCCACGGGGGCGCCGTCGATCTCCTTGATGCCGGCGACGAGGTAGCCCACCTCGCCGGTGGCGAGGCGTTCGCGCGGGCTGCGCTTGGGGGTGAAGACCCCCACTTCCTCGACCTCGTAGGTGCGCCCGGTGGACATGATGCGGATCCGCTCGCCCGGCGCGACGGCCCCGTCCACCACCCGCACCAGCGAGATCACGCCGACGTAGTTGTCGAACCACGAATCCATGATGAGGGCCTTGAGCGGGGCCTCCGCCTCGCCCCGCGGCGGCGGGATGCGCGCCACCACCGCCTCGAGCAGCTCCGGCACCCCCTCGCCGGTCTTGGCGCTGACCCGCAGCGCGTCGCTGGCATCGAGGCCGATGATGTCCTCGATCTCCGCCGCCACGCGCTCCGGCTCCGCCGACGGCAGGTCGATCTTGTTGAGCACGGGGACCACCTCCAGCCCCTGCTCGATGGCGGTGTAGCAGTTGGCCACGCTCTGGGCCTCGACGCCCTGCGCCGCATCCACCACCAGCAGCGCCCCCTCGCAGGCCGCGAGCGAGCGCGAGACCTCGTAGGAGAAGTCCACGTGCCCCGGGGTGTCGATGAGGTTGAGCTGGTACTCGCGCCCGTCCCGCGCGCGGTAGCGCAGGCTCACGCTCTGCGCCTTGATGGTGATGCCCCGCTCGCGCTCGAGCTCCATGGAGTCGAGCACCTGCTCGCGCATCTCGCGCTCGTCCAGCCCGCCGCAGAGCTGGATGAAGCGGTCGGCCAGGGTCGACTTGCCGTGGTCGATGTGGGCGATGATGCAGAAGTTGCGGATGTGTTCCATGGACGCTCGAGGCCCCGCCGATGGAGCCGGCCGCAAAGGCGCGGGATTATAACCGACGCCGCGGGGCGGGCGGCGCACGGCCGCCCGCCCCCGGTCAGGATGCGGCCTCGTGGCCCAGGTGGCGCAGCAGCGCCGCCTCGTCGAGCCGTCCGAAGCAGATCTCGGTCTCCCCCTCGGTCAACACCGGCACCCGCTCGCCGTACCGGGCCTCGAGCCCCGGCTCGCCCTCGATGTCCACCACCTCGAGGGCGAAGCCGAGCCGGGCCTGCCACGGCGCGAGGGCGGCCTCCATCGCCTCGCACAGGTGGCACCAGCCGTGCCCGTAGAGGGTCAGGCGCCGCTCACTCATCCGCCGGCACCTTGAGGGCGAGGAAGAGGGGGCCGCTGCGCCGCTGCACCAGCAGCGCCACCGCCTTGCCCGCGGGCAGCTCCTTGATCAGCTTCCGGAACTGCTCGACCCCCTCCACCGGCTCGCCGCCCACGCGGACGATGACGTCGCCCGGCTCCAGCCCGGCCGCCCGCCCCGCCCCGTCGCCCACCTCCTCGACGACGACCCCGCCCTCGGGCAGGTCGAGGGCCTCGCGGATCTCGTCCGGCACCTCGCCGACGACGATACCGAGCCGCTCGCTGCGCGCCTTGTCCGGCTGCTCCCCGGCGGCGCGCGCAAGCTCCTCCTCCGCCGGCAGCTCGCCGATGCGCACGCGGAGGGTGATCCGCTTGCCCTCGCGCAGCACCGTCACCGGCACCTCGCGCCCGACGCGCGTGCGCCCCACCATGGGCGGCAGCGCCGCCGAGTCCGGGACCTCGCGCCCGTCGTACTCGAGGATGACGTCGCCGACCTGGATCCCGGCCTTGGCCGCGGGGCTGTCGGGCAGCACCCGAGCCACCACCGCGCCGGTGGGCTTGTCGAGGCCGAAGGACTCGGCGAGCTCCCGGTTGACGTCCTGGATCAGCACGCCCAGCCAGCCGCGCGTGACCTTGCCTGTCGCCTTGAGCTGCTCGGCCACGTCCATCGCCACGTCGATGGGGATGGCGAAGGAAAGCCCCATGAAGCCGCCCGTGCGGCTGTAGATCTGGGAGTTGATGCCCACCACCTCGCCGTCCATGTTGAACAGCGGCCCGCCCGAGTTGCCGGGGTTGATGGCGACGTCGGTCTGGATGAAGGGCACGTAGCTCTCGCGCGGCAGGCTGCGCCCCTTGGCGCTGACGATGCCCGCGGTCACGGAGTGGTCGAAGCCGAAGGGCGAGCCGATGGCCAGGACCCACTCCCCCACCTTGAGCCGGCGCGAGTCGCCGATGCGCACCGCCGGCACCGGCTCATCCACCTCCACCTTGAGCAGCGCCACGTCGCTGCGCTCGTCGAGGCCCACCACCTTGGCCTGCAGCTCGCGCCGGTCGCTGAGCCGGACGACGATCTCGTCGGCGCCCTTGACCACGTGCGCGTTGGTGAGGAGATAGCCGTCCGGCGAGATGAAGAAGCCCGAACCCAGCGACTGGGTCGGGACCTCCTCGGTCTCGCCCTGCTCGCCGAAGAAGTGGCGGAAGAGGTCGCCGAAGGGCGTCCCCTCGGGCATGTCCGGGATCTTGAAGCCGGGCGGCAGACGCCGCCTGCGCTCCACCTTCTGGGTGGTGCTGATGTTCACCACCGCCGGGCTCGCCTCCTCCACCAGCTTCGTGAAATCGGGCAGGCCCCGCGCCGCCTGCGCAAGCCCGGCCGCCATCATCGCCGCCACGGCGGCCAGCGCCGCCGTCCCGTATCGCATCCCGTTCATCTCACCTCCTACGCACCCTGCGCCGGTTCCGGCGCCTCCTTCAACCCGATCGAGGCGGCGGTGTCCCGCCGCCTCAGCATCCGCAGAGATCGCGCCGGCGCGCCACGATCACCGGCTGGGCGCGGGCGCCCCGCCGCCACCGCCCGGCGTAGGCCCGCGCCAGCGCCAGGCCCGCGGCGAACCCCGCCGCCGCCCCGGCCAGCGCCGGCCCGTCGCCGCCGGCCACCGCCCCCACGGCGATCCCGCCCGCGAGCAGGCCCAGCAGCGGCACCAGGTAGACGGCCACGACGCCGCGCAGCATCGCCCCTTCGTCCAGGGCCACCGTGACCTCGTCGCCCGCCCGCGCGCCGGCGGCGTTGAGGGCCCGCACCCGCACCGCCCGCCGCCCGAAGACGCTCGCGAGCGCCCCGCTGCCGCAACCCGCGGCGGCCTCGCAGCCGTCGCAGCCGGCGCGCCGCTGCGCCTCCACCCAGGCGTGGTCACCCTCGACCCGGATCACCCGTCCCGACGTCTCGATCAATGCCTCATCCCCCCTCCTCGATGCCCTCGGCCACCATCCGCACCGTCGGCGGCGGCACCTCGCCCACCGCGGTGACGCGGTGCCCGTCGAGGATGCGCCCGTAGGCGCTCACCGCCCCCATGCGCACCAGCCCCTCGAGACCGCCCGCGGCCCCCGCCTCCTCCACGTAGACCGAGACCGCGGCAAGCCCGTCGCTGATCAGCAGGTGCACCGCCTCGTCGCCCGCACCCGGCAGCCGCGTCATCCCCCGGCCCACGAGACGGAAGCCCGGCGGCAGGCGTCCCAGGCGCCAGCGCCCCGGATCCGCCTGCGGCCCCGCCGCCGGCACCTCGTGCATGCGCAGCCGCGTCCCGCCGGGCGCGGCCTCGAACCGCTCGCGCGGGATCGCCCCCCCGACGCGCAGGCTGGTGAAGAGCACGGTCTCCAGCACCCGCCCGCCCTCGCGCAGCTCCACCCGCAGCGGCAGCGCGTGCTCGCGGTCGAGCCAGAGCCGGTAGCCGTAGCGGTAGCGGTCGCGCGGCTCGATGGCGACGACCACCGCCCTGCGACCGGCGACCCGCCCCTCGCCCGCGGTGTGCAGGCGGTAGCCGGCCTCCACCGCGTCGAGCCCGCCGGCGAGCCGCCAGCCCAGCGTCGCCGGCGGCACCCCCTCCGGGATGCGCACCGCGCCGCCGTCGGGCAGCACGTAGGTGAGGCCGTCGCCGTCGCGGACGATCTCCCGCGGCGCCCCGTCGAGGGCGTAGAGCCGCTCGCGCTCGACGCCGCCGACGCGCCCGTGCACCAGCGCCATCGTCGTCATGCCGCCACCGTGGCGGTAGACGAACACCCCCTCGTAGTCGAGCCGGCGCAGGGCCTCGGCCATGCGGTCGAGCCACAGCCGCGCGTCGTCGCCCGCCGCGGCCGCCGCCACCGCCGCCTGCAGCAGCACCGCCGCAGCGAGCCCGCGCCCTGCAGCCGGCGCACCCACCTAGCGCGATTCCTCGTAGCCGACGATGCGCACGTAGGGCGGCACCCCCGCCATCGCCGCCCCCGCCGCCGCCCCGGAGTGGTCCACGAGATAGGCGTCGAGGCGGGCCCGCAGCGCCCGCTCGTCGCGCAGCCAGGGATCGCCGGCCGCCGGCGCCGCCGCCACCGGGACCTCCTTCACGGGCTCGCCGCCCCCGCGCATGAGCACCGCCGCCGCCACCAGCGCCGCCGCGGCCGCCGCGGCCGCCGCGGCCCACGGCAGCCGCCGCCCCCGCACCGGGGCCGCCGCCGGCGCCGGCGGCTCGGTCTGCAGCGCCTGGCGCACCCGATCCGCGAAGCCCGGATCCACCCGCTCCGGCAGGCCCCGCCGCAGCGCCTCGCCGATGAGCTGGTAGCGCGCCCAGCGCGCCCGCAGCGCCTCGTCGCGCTCGAGCCGCCTCAGCAGCAGCGGCACCTCCTCCTCGGCCAGCTCCCCGTCCATCCACGCCGAAAGCTGCTCGCCAACCCGGTCGCTCATGCGCGGCCTCCGTCCTTCGTTTCCACCAGGGAACGCAGCTTGCGGTCGATGGCCTCGCGGGCGCGGAAGATGCGCGAGCGCACCGTGCCCACCGGGCACGACATCGCCTGCGCGATCTCCTCGTAGCTCATGCCCTCGAGCTCGCGCAGGACGATGGCGGTGCGCAGCTCCTCGGGCAGGGCCTCGATGGCCTCGAACACCGCCCGCTCCACCTCGTCGCGCAGCAGCAGGTTCTCCGGCGTGTCCACGTCCTGCAGGTGCATCTGCGGCCCGTCCGGCTCCGCCACCTGCGTCTCGATGTCGTTCTCCACCGGCCGCCGCCCCTGCGCGATGAGATGGTTCTTCGCGGTGTTGACCGCAATCCGGTACAGCCAGGTGTAGAAGGCGCTCTCGCCCCGGAACTTGGGCAGGGCCCGATACGCCTTCAGAAACGCCTCCTGGGCCACGTCCAAGGCCTCGGCGGGGTCCCGCACGTAGCGCGAGATCAGCTGCACGATCTTGTGCTGGTACTTGCGGACGAGGAGGTCGAAGGCCTCGCGCTCGCCCGCCTGGACCCTGCGCACCAGCTCGCGGTCGACGCTACGCTCGCCCATCGGGGCGAACCCTCACCGCGGGCCGGCGGATCCCTCCGCCTGTTGACGTAGACAATGCGTGCATGGGTTAGTTCTCGGCCCTTGCCGGGCCCGGAAGACGTGGGCTAGGCTTCATCGCCTTCGCGCCGCCCTCCCCAGCGGGCGGTCGCGCCACGGCACGATAGCGCAGCGGGCAGCGGGGCCACAAGCATGCTCCCCGGAGAGCAGGTCGACGTCCTCATCATCGGCAGCGGCGCGGCGGGACTCAGCCTCGCGCTGCGCCTCGGGACGCGGCTGCGCGTCACCGTGGTCGCCAAGGGCCCCGTCACCGAGGGCAGCACCTACTACGCCCAGGGGGGCATCGCGGCGGTGCTCGCCGACGACGACTCGGTGGAGGCCCACATCGCCGACACCCTCGAGGCCGGCGCCGGGCTGTGCCGCGAGGAGACCGTGCGCTTCGTGGTGGAGCGCGGCCCCGAATGCATCCGCTGGCTCATCGAGCAGGGCGTGGTCTTCACCCCCGCCCGCGGGGAGGACGGCGCCGGCGGCTACCATCTCACCCGCGAGGGCGGCCACAGCCGCCGCCGCATCATCCACGCCGCCGACGCCACCGGGCGCGCGGTGCAGACCACGCTGGTGGACCGGGTGCGGGCGCGGCGCAACGTCCGCATCCTCGAGCACCACATGGCCGTGGATCTGATCACGGCGCGGCGGCTCGGGCTCGCCGAGGACCGCTGCCTCGGCGCCTACGTCCTCGACCTGCAGCGCCAGCGCGTGGAGGCGATCCCCGCCCGCTTCGTGGTCCTGGCCACCGGCGGCGCGAGCAAGGCCTATCTCTACACCACCAACCCCGACACCTCCACCGGCGACGGCATCGCCATGGCCTGGCGTGCGGGCTGCCGGGTCGCCAACCTCGAGTTCAACCAGTTCCACCCCACCTGCCTCTATCATCCGGAGGCGCGCAACTTCCTCATCTCCGAGGCGGTGCGCGGCGAGGGCGGGCGGCTGCTGCTGCCCGACGGCACCCGCTTCATGGAGGAGTTCGACCCGCGCGGCGAGCTCGCCCCGCGCGACATCGTCGCCCGCGCCATCGACCACGAGATGAAGCGGCTCGGCATCGAGTGCGTCTATCTCGACATCAGCCACCGCCCGCCCGAGTTCGTGCGCGAGCACTTCCCCACCATCTACCGGCGCTGCCTCGAGTACGGCTTCGACATCACGCGCGAGGCCATCCCGGTGGTGCCTGCGGCGCACTACACCTGCGGCGGCGTGGTCACCGACCTGGCCGCCCGCACCGACCTGCCCGGGCTCTACGCCGTCGGCGAGGTGGCCTGCACCGGCCTGCACGGGGCCAACCGCATGGCCAGCAACTCGCTCCTGGAATGCCTGGTGTTCGGCGCCGCCGCCGCCGAGGACATCCTCGCCCGGGCCGACGAGGTCCCCCCGCCGCCGCCCCTGCCGCCCTGGGACGAGAGCCGCGTCACCGACTCCGACGAGGAGGTGGTGGTGGCCCACAACTGGGACGAGCTGCGCCGTTTCATGTGGGACTACGTGGGCATCGTGCGCACCGACAAGCGCCTGCAGCGGGCCCGCAACCGCGCCCAGCTCCTGCGCTCGGAGATCCAGGAGTACTACGGCAACTTCCGGGTCACCGGCGACCTGCTGGAGCTGCGCAACCTCGCGCAGGTGGCCGAGCTCATCATCCGCTGCGCCCAGGCGCGCAAGGAAAGCCGCGGCCTGCACTACACCCTGGACTACCCGCGGCCCGACGACAGCCGCCCGCCCCGGGACACCGTGCTCGACCCCGCCGCCGACGCGGCCTGAGGCTCAGGCGAGCCCGAGGGCCACGCGCAGCCGCCCGAAGGCGGCGGCGCCCACCTCGGCGCGCCGCACCACCAGCGCGTAGCGCCCCTCGCCCGCAAGGCGGAGCCGCAGCACCAGGATCCCGGGCGCCACCGCATGGGCCGCCGCCACGGTGGCGGCGACCGGTTCGCGCCCCGCCCGGTGCAGCCGCCAGCCCCCGGCGCCGGGCTCGAGCCGCCGCGGCGGGTGGGCGCGCCGGTGCCAATGGCGGCGGCCGGCCAGGGCCGAGGCCGCGGCGGCCGCGACCACGGCCGCCGCCCCCGGCGGCGGCAGCAGCAGGGCGACGGCGAGGGCCGCGGCGTGGGCGGCGGCCCACAGCCACGGCACCGGGTCGGCGCCCTCAAGGACGAGCGCGGGCGTGGGCGCGGATCCGCTCCACGAGGTCGGTGAGCTCCCCATCCGTGGGCCTCTCCCCGGCCAGCAGCCACGACATCAGGCGCTGGTCCTCCGTCGCCAGGAGCCGCTCGAAGGCGGCGCGCTGCGCCGGCGTCAGGGCATCGTAGCCGCCGCCGTCGACGAAGCCGCCGAGCAGCTCGTCCAGCTCCAGCATGCCGCGGCGGCAGCGCCAGCGCAGCCGCCCGCGCTCGCCGCCGCCCTCCGCCGCCACCTCAGATCGCCCGCTTGAGCATGAGCTGCTTGATGTGGCCGATGGCCTTGGTGGGGTTGAGCCCCTTGGGGCAGGCCTCGACGCAGTTCATGATCGTGTGGCAGCGGAAGAGCCGGTAGGGGCCGTCGAGGGCGTCGAGGCGCTTCTCGGTGGCGGTGTCGCGGCTGTCGGCGAGGAAGCGCCAGGCCTGCAGCAGCGCCGCCGGCCCCAGGTACTTGTCCGGGTTCCACCAGAACGAGGGGCAGGAGGTGGAGCAGCAGCCGCAGAGGATGCACTCGTAGAGGCCGTCGAGCCGGTCGCGGTCGGCCGGATCCTGCAGCCGCTCGCGCTCCGGGGCCGGCTCGTCGTTCTGCAGCCACGGCTCGATGCTGCGGTACTGGCGGTAGAAGGGCTCCATGTCCACCACCAGATCGCGGATGACCGGCAGCCCCGGCACCGGGCGAATGGTCACCGGCTCGGCCAGCTCCCGCACCGGGGTGATGCAGGCGAGGCGGTTCGAACCGTTGATGTTGAGGGCGTCCGAGCCGCACACCCCCTCGCCGCAGGAGTGGCGGAAGGTCAGGCTCTCGTCGCGGGCCTTGATGGCGATGAGGGCATCGCGGACCATCCACTCCGGCTGGACCTCGATGTCGTATTCCTGCATGTAGGGCCCGCTGTCCTTGTCCGGGTTGTAGCGGTAGATCGAGAAACGCATGGGGCGACGCCTCCGGGGTCCTGCTCAGTACACCCGCTTCTTGGGCGGGAAGGGGTCGACGGTCAGCGGCTGCATGCGCACCGGCTTGTAGTCGAGACGCCCGTCGCGGAAGTAGAGGGTGTGCTTGAGCCAGTTCTCGTCGTCCCGCTCCGGGTAGTCCACGCGCGAGTGGGCGCCGCGGCTCTCGGTGCGGGCGAGCGCCGAGTTCACCGTCGCCAGGGCCACGTCCACCAGGTTCTCCAGCTCCAGCGCCTCGATGCGCGCGGTGTTGAACTGGCGGCTGTGGTCGCGCAGGCGCACGTCGGGCAGCCGGGCGGCGATGGCCTTGACCTTCTCGACGCCCTCGGCCAGCACCTCCTCGGTGCGGAAGACGCCGCAGTGGTCCTCCATCACCTTCTTGAGCTCGTTGCGCAGCCCGTCCACGGTCTCCCCGTCGCCCTTCAGCTCCCAGCGGGCGAGCCGCTCGAGGGCGCGGTCCACCGCCTCCTGCGACGCCGGCCGGCGGCCCGGGTTTTTCTCCAGGTACGCGAGGATGCTGTTGGCCGCCGCCCGCCCGAAGACGACGATGTCCAGGAGCGAGTTGCCGCCCAGGCGGTTCGCCCCGTGCACCGAGACGCAGGCGCACTCGCCGGCGGCGTAGAGGCCCGGCACCGGGTCCTCCGCCCCGCCCTCGCCGGGGGCCACCACCTCGCCGAAGCGGTTGGTGGGGATGCCGCCCATGGAGTAGTGCGCGGTGGGGTAGACCGGGATCGGCTTCTCGATGGGATCGACATGGGCGAAGATCATGGAGGTCTCGCGGATCGCCGGGAGCCGCTTCTTGATCACCTCGGCGCCCAGGTGGTCGAGCTTGAGGTAGACGTGGTCCTTGTCCGGCCCCACGCCCCGCCCCTCCTTGACCTCGGTGTAGATGGCGCGGCTGACCACGTCGCGGCTGGCCAGGTCCTTGGCGTTGGGGGCATAGCGCTCCATGAAGCGCTCGCCCTCGCTGTTGACGAGGTAGCCGCCCTCGCCGCGCACCCCCTCCGTGATCAGCATGCCCTTGCCGGCGATGCCGGTGGGGTGGAACTGGAAGAACTCCATGTCCTGCAGCGGCACGCCGATGCGCAGCGCCATCGCCATGCCGTCGCCGGTGTTGATCTTGGCGTTGGTGGTGGTGCGGAACATCTGCCCGGCGCCGCCGGTGGCGAGCAGCGTCGCCCGGGCCTCGATGATGTGGACCTCGCCGGTCTCGATGCACAGCACCACCGCGCCCTGGACGAGACCGTCCTCGCCGCGGATGAGGTCGATGGCGAAGTACTCGTCGAAGAAGCGGGTGCGCGCGCGCAGGTTCTGCTGATAGAGGGTGTGGAGCATGGCGTGGCCGGTGCGGTCGGCCGCCGCGCAGGTGCGCGCCGCCTGCTCGCCGCCGAAGTTCTGGCTCTGCCCGCCGAAGGGTCGCTGGTAGATGCGCCCGTTGTCCAGGCGCGAGAAGGGCACGCCGAAGTGCTCCAGCTCGTAGACGATCTCGTGCGCCACCCGGCACATGTACTCGATGGCGTCCTGGTCGCCCAGGTAGTCGCTGCCCTTGACGGTGTCGAACATGTGCCAGTGCCAGTCGTCGGGCAGGACGTTGGCGAGGGCGGCGTTGATCCCCCCCTGGGCGGCGACGGTGTGCGAGCGCGTGGGGAAGACCTTCGAGACCACCGCCACGCTCACCCCCGCATCGGCGAGCTGCAGCGCCGCGCGCAGCCCCCCCCCGCCGGCGCCGATCACCAGCGCGTCGAACTTGTGCTTCTCCACCTTCATCACAGCCCCGCCACGATCAGGATCCGCGCCGCCCAGATGCCGTAGGCGACGAGGACGAGCCCCAACACCGCCAGGGCCGCAAAGCGCGCCCCGGCGTTCCACACGTAGTCCATGATCACGTCCCGGACGCCGACCCAGGCGTGCAGCAGCAGCGAGACGAAGAACAGCCCCGCGAACACCGCCACCGCCGGATCGCCCGCCCACGCCTTCCACTCGGCGTAGGTCTCGGGCCCGCCGCCGACGAAACGCAGCCCCAGGTAGACGAGATAGACGGCGAGATAGACGGCCGTGACGCGCTGGCTCACCCAGGCGCGCAGGCCCGCGGCCCTGCGGCTCATACGAACACCCCCAGCAGTCCCAGGATCGCCCCCACCAGGCCCACCGCCAGCACCACCTTGGCGCTCAATCGGGCCTGCTCCTTCTCCACCCCGACGTCGACGTCGATGAGCAGGTAGCGGATGCCCGCCGCCAGGTGGTGGAAGAGCGCCCAGGCCAGCACGATGGAGACCAGCCAGGCGAACCACCCGCCGGCGGCCTCGGCGGCGCGGGCGAAGCCCGCCTCGCCCCGCAGCGACAGGTCCAGCAGCCACAGCAGGACCGGGATGAACAGGAACAGCAGCACCCCGGAGATGCGGTGGGCGATGGAGCTGATGCCGACGATGGGCAGGCGGAAGCGGAACAGGTCCAGGTTCACTGGCCGGTCGGTCTGGACTGGCATGGATGCCCCCCGTCTGTGTGTTGGTGGATGCCTGCTCCCCCGGCGGAGAAGCGCCGGAATTTTAGGCCCTTATTCCGCCATAAGCAAATGTGATCAGCGCGGACGGCCCTCCTGACAGCGCCGCGGGGATTGATCTACCATGGGCCGACCCCAGCGAGGATCGTGCAATGCAGCAGGATTGGCAAGCCTGGCTGGACGGCCGTGGCGCCCGCCGCGACGAGGCCGGCGCCGTGCGTGACTTCGGCGCCCCCGAAGCGGCGCAACGCCGCGCGTGGGAGGACGCGGCGCTTCTCGCCCTCGACGCCCTCGGCGTCGTCCGGGTCACGGGGCGCGACGCCCGCACCCTGCTCCAGGGGCAGCTCACCTGCGACCTGGCCGAGCCTGCGCCGGGGCGGCTTCGCCTCGGCGCCCACTGCAACCACCAGGGGCGCGTCCTCGCGGTGATGCGCATCCTGGAGGACGAGGACGGCTTCTGCCTCGTGCTGCCGGCGGGCCTCGTCGACCCCCTCGCCCGCCGCCTGGCGATGTTCGTGCTCCGCTCCGACGCCCGCGTCGCCCCCGCGCCGGACCGGGTGGTGACGGGCGTCATGGGGCCGGCCGCCCCCCGGATTCTGGCCGCGGCCGGCGCGGCACCGCCGCCCGAGCCCGGCGCGGTGGGCCGCGGCGACGGCCTGGTGCTCGCGCGGGTGGAGGGGGCGCCGCCGCGGATCCTCGTGCTGGGCCCTGCGGATGCCCAGATCGCCCTCTGGGAGCGGCTCGCCGCCCACGCCGCGCAGGCGGGCCCGGATCCCTGGTTCCTGGGCGAGATCCGGGCCGGCGTCGGCCACGTCTTTCCCGCCACCAGCGCCGCCTTCCTGCCGCAGATGCTCAATCTCGAGCTGGTGGGCGGGGTGAGCTTCCGCAAGGGCTGCTACAGCGGCCAGGAGGTGGTGGCGCGGGCGCAGTTCCTGGGCGAGGTCAAGCGGCGCATGGTGCGCGTGGCGCTCCCCGCCGCCGCCGCGCCCGGCGACGAGGTCTTCACCGCGGACGGCCAGGCCGCGGGGCGCATCGTCGACGCCCGCCCCACCCCCGAGGGCGGCCACGAGGCCCTGGCGGTGCTCACCGCCGCCGCGCGCGAGGCCGGCCGCGTCCGCCTCGGCACCGCCGGGGGGCCGGCGCTGACGCTGCTGCCCCTGCCCTATCCGATCCGCCATCTGGTGCCCGGGAAGGACGCCTGACCCCCGGGCCGGAAGGAGACCGCCATGCCCGTCGACGCCGCCGCCTACATCGAGCGCATCCGCGAGGACCTGGAGGCCGATCGCCTCGTCCTCCCGACCCTGCCGGAGGTGGCGCTGCGGGTGCGGGAGGTGGTGGACGATCCCGATGCCGACGCCGACGCCATCGCCGAGGCCGTGGCCCAGGACGGCGCCCTGGCGGCGCGGCTGGTGCAGGTGGCCAACAGCCCCCTCTACCGCGCCGCCCGCCCCATCGAGGACCTGCACACCGCGGTCACCCGCCTCGGGCTCGGGGTGGTGCGCAACCTCGTCACCAGCTTCGCCATGCGGCAGATCTTCCAGCCCACCACCGAGGCGGTAGACGAGGCCCTGCGGGCGCTGTGGGCGCACGGCGTCGAGGTGGCCGCGATCAGCGCCGCGCTGGCCAAGGCGCGGCCGGGGTTCCGCAGCGACGAGGCCCTGCTCGCCGGGCTCGTCCACGACATCGGCAAGCTGCCGGTGCTGGCCCTGGCCGAGCTCGAGCCGGACCTCGGCGGCGATCCCGTCCTCCTCGCCGAGGTCCTCTCCACCACCCACGCCGAGCTCGGGCGCGCCATCCTCGAGGCCTGGGACTTCCCCGAGGCGCTGGTGAAGGTGGCCGCCGAACACGACGATCTCGAGCGCAAGGCCACCGAGGCCGACTACGTGGACATCGTCCAGGTGGCCAATCTCCAGGCCTACCTCGGCACCGACCACCCCTGGGGCCGGCTCGACTGGAGCGGCATCGGCGCCTTCGACCGCCTCGGCATCGACACCACGGTGGAGGAGGTGGACATCGGCGCCGACCCGGAGCAGGTGGCCGCGGCCCGCGAGCTGGTGGGCTGATGCGGGCGGGGCGGGAGCCGCCTCAGCGCTCGGGCCGCATGTGGGGGAAGAGGATCACGTCGCGGATCGAGGGCGCGTCGGTGAGCAGCATCACCAGGCGGTCGATGCCGATGCCCTCGCCCGCGGTCGGCGGCAGGCCGTACTCCAGCGCGCGCACGTAGTCGGCATCGTAGGGCATGGCCTCGTCGTCGCCCGCGGCGCGCTCGGCGGCCTGGCGGCGGAAGCGCTCGGCCTGGTCCTCGGGGTCGTTGAGCTCGGAGAAGCCGTTGGCGATCTCGCGCCCGGCGATGAAGAGCTCGAAGCGGTCCGTGACCTCGGGGTCGGTGTCGCTGCGGCGCGCCAGCGGCGAGACCTCGGTGGGGTAAGCCGTGATGAAGGTGGGATCCTGGAGCCGGTCCTCCACCGTGCGCTCGAAGATCTCCACCAGCAGCTTGCCCGCGCCCCAGGACGGCTTGACCTCCGCGCCCAGGGCCTCGGCATGGGCGGCGAGCCGCGCGCGGTCGCGCAGCGCGTCCGCGTCCAGCCCGGGGTTGTGGGCGAGCACCGCCTCGGCCACGCTCATGCGCGCGAAGGGCCTGCCGAAGTCGATCTCGCGCCCCTGGTAGGTGACCGCCGTACCGCCGGTGACCGCCTCGGCCAGCTCGCGCAGCATGGTCTCGGTCAGGTCCATCAGGTCGCGGTAGTCCGCATAGGCCTGATAGAACTCCAGCATCGTGAACTCGGGGTTGTGCTGGGTGGAGAGGCCCTCGTTGCGGAAGTTGCGGTTGATCTCGTAGACGCGCTCGAAGCCCCCCACCACCAGGCGCTTGAGGTAGAGCTCGGGGGCGATGCGCAGGTAGAGGTCCATGTCGAGGGCGTTGTGGTGGGTGACGAAGGGCCGCGCCGCCGCGCCGCTCGGCAGCACCTGCAGCATCGGCGTCTCCACCTCCAGGAAGCCCCGCGCGTCGAGGAAGCGGCGGATGAAGCGCACGGTCTCGCTGCGGATGCGGAAGCGCTCGCGGGAGACCTCGTTGACCAGCAGATCCACGTAGCGCTGGCGGTAGCGCTGCTCGGTGTCGGTCAGGCCGTGGAACTTCTCGGGCAGGGGCCGCAGCGACTTGACCAGAAGCCGCAGGGTCTCGACCCGCACCGAGAGCTCGCCGGTGCGGGTGCGAAAGAGCGTCCCCTCGGCGCCGACGATGTCGCCCACGTCCCAGCCCTTGAAGTCGCGGTAGGCCTCCTCGCCCAGCGCGGTGCGCTGGACGAAGAGCTGGATGCGCCCGGACATGTCCTGCAGATGGGCGAAGGTGACCTTGCCCATGACGCGCTTCGACATCAGCCGCCCGGCCACGCGCACGCGGACCGGGTCGGCCTCCAGGGCCTCGCCGTCGAGGCCGCCGTAGCGGGCGTGCAGCTCCCCCGCGAGGGCGTCGCGGCGGAAGTCGTTGGGGAAGGCCTGCCCGCGCTCGCGCAGCCGCGCCAGCTTGGCGCGACGCTCCTCGATCAGGCGGTGGGTGTCCTGCTCGCTCATCACAGCCCCTGCTTCAGGCTCGCCTCGAGGAAGACGTCGATGTCGCCGTCGAGCACCGCCTGGGTGTTGCCCACCTCGACCCCGGTGCGCAGATCCTTGATCCGCGACTGGTCGAGGACGTAGGAGCGGATCTGGTTGCCCCAGCCGATGTCGGCCTTGCTCTCCTCGAGCTTCCGCTGCTCGGCGCGCCGCTTCTGCATCTCCAGCTCGTAGAGGCGGGCGCGCAACTGCTTCATGGCGCGGTCCTTGTTCTGGTGCTGGCTGCGCTCGCTCTGGCACTGCACGACGATGCCCGTCGGCAGGTGGGTGATGCGCACCGCCGACTCGGTGCGGTTGACGTGCTGCCCGCCGGCGCCGCTGGCGCGGTAGACGTCGATGCGCAGGTCGGCGGGGTTGATCTCGATCTCGATGTCGTCGTCCACCTCGGGCGAGACGAAGACCGCGGCGAAGGAGGTGTGGCGCCGGTGGCCGGCGTCGAAGGGCGACTTGCGCACGAGGCGGTGGACCCCGGTCTCGGTGCGCAGCCAGCCGTAGGCGTACTCGCCCTCGAAGCGCACCGTGGCGCTCTTGATCCCGGCCACCTCGCCCGGCGAGACCTCGACGAGCTCGGTCTTGAAGCCGCGCCGCTCGCCCCAGCGCAGGTACATGCGCAGCAGCATCTCCGCCCAGTCCTGGGCCTCGGTGCCGCCCGAGCCGGCCTGGATGTCCAGGAAGGCGTTGGCGGCGTCCATCTCGCCGGAGAACATGCGGCGGAACTCGAGCTGCCCGATCTCCTGCTCGATCCGCCCGAGGTCGGCCTCCACCGAGGCCAGGGTCTCCTCGTCCCCCTCCTCGGCCGCGAGCTCCAGGAGCTCGCCCGCCTCGTCGAGGCCGCGGCCGAGGCGCTCGAGCTGCTCCACCACCCGCTCCAGCGAGGCGCGCTCGCGCCCCAGCGCCTCGGCCCGCTGCGGATCGCTCCAGACCGCCGGGTCCTCCAGCGCCTTCAGCAGCTCGTCGAGACGTGCGCGCTTGCCCTCGTAGTCAAAGGAACCCCCTCAGGGCGTCGAGCCGCCCTCGGAGCTCCCGGACGCGCGCGCGGACCGGGTTGATCTCCATCGACCACTCCCCTCTCGCGGAAAGGCGCGAAGTTTACCGCATGCAGCCGCCGCCGGCCGCCCCCTCAGCGCCCGCCCAGCCAGGCCCCCAGCCGCCCGAGCCGCCACACCCCCGCACCCGGCGCCACCACCTCCAGCAGCCCCAGCGCCCCGCGGCGTACCGCCGCACGCAGGCGCGCCACCGCCGGCGCCACGGGCGTCTCCTCCCAGCGCAGCGGCTCGCCCGCGAGCTCCTCCCCGGGCCACAGCACCGCCAGCGCATCCTCGCCGTGGAGCGCCGCCGTCACCGCCTCTTCGGGCGCGCAGACCCGCGCACCCGCCGCCCGCCCCAGCACCGACGCCATCCAGCCCCCGCTCCCCACCACCGCCCAGCGCCCGCGCACGGCCCCGCCGGCCCCGCCGCCCCACGGCCAGAGCCCGTTGATCTCCGGCAGCCCCCGCGTGCGCCGGGCCTGGTTGACCGGGTGGGCATGGAGCAGCGTCTGCGCCTCGTTGAGGCGACGGTGCCAGGCGAGGGCCCCGGGGCCCTCGGGCAGGGCCCGCGCGATGTCGGTCCCGTGCAGGGCGCGGGGTGGCGCCGCCGCAAGCTCCGCAGGCCCGGCCAGGGCGAGATACCAGCGGTGCGGCGCGGCCACGTGCAGGCGCCCCCCGAGGTCGGCGAAGGCGGGCTCGGCCGCCGCCGCGAGCGAGCGCGCCTCGGCCTCGTGGAGGCCCAGCCCGCGCCCCCAGAAGAGGCGCAGGGCGGTCATGTCCGGGAGCAGGTGCACGGGATCGCAGCGCAGCCAGCCCCCGGCCTCGACGCCGGGCAGCTCCGCCGCGGCCCCGAGGGCGGCGAGCCCCGCCCCGGGCTCGCGCCCGAAGAGGCGGCAGAGCGCCGCCTCCGGCAGGGACTCCGGCGACCGGCGGCGGCGGGCACCGCGCAGCAGGCGCCTCAGCCCCTGCGGGGGCGGGCCGTCGGTGACGACGAAGAGCGTGAGGGTCGCGCCCAACCTCAGGCGAGCTGTCCGACGATGGCCTCGCGCACGGCCTCGAGGGTGGCGTCCACCGTGCGCAGCCGCCCCGCCGCCTGGCTCACCGCGATGTCCGGGTCCTTGAGGCCGTGGCCGGTCAGGGTGCAGACCACGACGCTGCCGGGCCGGATCCGCCCCTCGGCGATGTCGTGCAGGGCGCCGGCGACGGAGACCGCCGAGGCGGGCTCGCAGAAGATGCCCTCGCGCTCGGCCAGCAGACGCTGGGCGGCGAGGATCGCCTCGTCGTCGAAGGCGGCGAACCAGCCGCCCGAATCCTCCTGGGCGGCCTTGGCCTTGTCCCAGCTCTGGGGGTTGCCGATGCGGATCGCGGTGGCCACGGTCTCGGGCCGGGCCACCGGTCCGCCGCGCACGAAGGGCGCCGCCCCCGCCGCCTGGTAGCCCACCATGCGCGGGCGGCGGGCGATCAGCCCGTCGGCGTGGTACTCGCAATAGCCCATCCAGTAGGCGCTGATGTTGCCGGCGTTGCCCACCGGGAGGCAGTGGTAGTCGGGGGCGCGGCCGAGGTCGTCCACCACCTCGAAGGCGGCGGTCTTCTGCCCCTGCAGCCGGTACGGGTTGACGGAGTTGACCAGGGTCACCGGCTCGGTGGCGGCCAGCTCGCGCACCAGGCGCATGCCGTCGTCGAAGTTGCCGCGGATCTGGATCACCTCGGCGCCGTGCATGACCGCCTGGGCGAGCTTGCCGAGCGCGATCTTGCCGTCCGGGATGAGGACGAAGGCGCGGATGCCGGCGCGGGCGGCGTAGGCCGCCGCGGAGGCCGAGGTGTTGCCCGTGGAGGCGCAGAGGATCGCGCGGCTGCCGTCGTTGACCGCGCGCGTCACCGCCACGGTCATGCCGCGGTCCTTGAACGAGCCCGTAGGGTTGAGGCCCTCGTACTTGACGTAGATGTCGCAGCCGCGGCCGTACTCGCGGGCGATGTTGCCGAGGCGGATGAGGGGCGTGGCCCCCTCGCCGAGGCTGATCACCCGCTCGTCGTCGGCCACCGGCAGGCGGTCGCGGTAGCGGTGGATGAGGCCGGCGTAGCGGCCGCCGGCACCGGTGAGGATCCTGCTCATTCGAAACTCTCCAGGCGGATGCGGCAGATCCCGGCGCGCATGCAGGCGAGCCCCCGCATCCGCGTCAGGGCGCGCTCCACCTGCCCCTCGCGCACCCGGTGCGTGAGCATGATGAGCGGCACGTCGGCGGCCCCCGCCGCCGGCTCCTTCTGCAGCACCGCCTCGATGCTGATGCCCTCCTCGCCGAGGATGCGCGCGATCTCGGCCAGCACCCCGGGGCGGTCCTCCACCTGCATGCGCAGGTAGTAGCGGCTCTCCACCTCGGCCATGGGCACCACCGCGAGGTCGGCGAGGGCGTCGGGCTGGAAGGCCAGATGCGGGACGCGGTTGCCGGGGTCGGCGGTGAGCGCCCGCGTGACGTCCACCAGGTCCGCCACCACCGCCGACGCCGTGGGATCGGCGCCGGCGCCGGCGCCGTAGAAGAGCGTGGTGCCGACGGCGTCGCCCTCCACCAGCACGGCGTTCATGACCCCGTCGACGGAGGCGATGAGCTCGCGTGCCGGAACCAGCGTCGGGTGCACGCGCAGCTCCACGCCGCGTCCGGTGCGCCGGGCGATGCCGAGGTGCTTGATGCGGTAGCCGAGCTCGGCGGCGAAGGCGACGTCGGCCCGGCTCACGCCGCGGATCCCCTCCACGTGCACGCGCTCGTACTGGAGCGGGATGCCGAAGGCGAGCGAGCCGAGGATGGTGAGCTTGTGGGCGGCGTCGATGCCGTCGATGTCGAAGCTGGGGTCGGCCTCGGCGTAGCCGAGCCGCTGCGCCTCGGCGAGCACCGCCTCGAACTCGGCCCCCTCCTCGCGCATCGCGGTGAGGATGTAGTTGCAGGTGCCGTTGATGATCCCCGCCACCTGCCGCAGGCAGTTGCCGGCGAGGCCCTCGCGCACCGCCTTGATCACCGGGATGCCGCCGGCGACGGCGGCCTCGAAGGCCACCATCACCCCGCGCTCGTGGGCGGCGGCGAAGATCTCGTTGCCGTGGTGGGCGATGAGCGCCTTGTTGGCCGTGACCACGTGGCGCCCGCGCTCGATGGCGGCGAGCACGAGCGAGCGCGCCGGCTCCAGCCCCCCGATGAGCTCCACCACGATGTCCACCGCGGGGTCCGCCACCACCTCCTCCGGGCGGGTGGTCAGGCGCAGGCCGTCGACGGGGCAGCTCCGGGGCCGCGCCGGGTCGCGCACCGCCGCCGCCACCGGCTCGATGGCGCGGCCCGCGCGGCGGATGATCTCCTCGCGGTTGCGCCGCAGCACGTCGACGGTGCCGCAGCCCACCGTGCCCAGCCCCAGCAGACCGACCCGCACCGGCCTCATGCCCGGGCCTCCGCCGCCGCCACGCCGTCGCGGCGCAGCATCTCGCGGATCCCGCGCACCGCCTGGCGCGTGCGGTGCTCGTTCTCGATGAGGGCGAAGCGCACGTACTCGTCGCCGTACTCGCCGAAGCCGATCCCCGGCGAGACCGCCACCTTGGCCTCGGCAAGGAGCTTCTTGGCGAACTCCAGCGAGCCCATGGCGCGGTAGGGCTCGGGGATGCGGGCCCAGACGAACATGGTCGCCCGCGGCGGCTCCACCGGCCAGCCTGCGGCGTTGAGCCCGCGGCAGAGGACGTCGCGGCGGCTGCGGTAGCGCTCGACGATCTCGCCCACGCACTCCTGCGGCCCCTCCAGGGCCGTGATCGCCGCCACCTGGACGGGGGTGAACATGCCGTAGTCGAGATAAGACTTGATGCGCGCCAGCGCCGCCACGAGGGTGCGGTTGCCGCACATGAAGCCGACCCGCCACCCCGGCATGTTGTAGCTCTTCGACAGCGAGAAGAACTCCACCGCCACCTCGCGCGCCCCCTCCACCTGCAGGATCGAGGGCGCCTCGTAGCCGTCGAAGACGATGTCGGCGTAGGCGAGGTCGTGGATGACCCAGATGCCGTGCTCGCGGGCCACGCGCACCACCTCCTCGAAGAAGCCGAGGTCGACGCACTGGGTGGTGGGGTTGGCCGGGAAGTTGAGCACCAGCGCCTTGGGCCGCGGCCAGCTGTCCCGGATCGCCTTCTCCAGCTCGGCGAAGAAGTCGCCGCCGGGGATCAGGGGCACGTGCCGGATGTCGGCCCCCGCGATGACGAAGCCGTAGGGGTGGATGGGATAGGAGGGGTTCGGCACCAGCACCGCATCGCCCGGCCCCACCATGGCCAGCGCCAGGTGGGCGAGCCCCTCCTTGGAGCCGATGGTGACGATGGCCTCGGTCTCCGGGTCGAGCGCCACGTCGTAGCGGCGCCGGTACCAGTTGCAGATCGCCCGCCGCAGGCGCGGGATCCCGCGGGAGGCGGAGTAGCGGTGGGTGTCGCGCCGCTGCGCCACCTCCACCAGCTTCGCCACGATGTGGGCCGGCGTGGGCTGATCGGGGTTGCCCATGCCGAAGTCGACGATGTCCTCGCCGCGCGCCCGCGCCGCCGCCTTGAGATCGTTGACCACCGCGAAGACGTAGGGCGGCAGGCGTCGGATTCTCGGAAATTCCTCGTTCAACGGAGTCCCCCGGCACCATGGAGACGGCCCGGCGGGCCGTCGCAAAGGGCGAGCCGGTAACGTTAAACACCCCGCCGCGAGGGTGTCAATGACGCCGCGCGCGGCCTAGAATGACCCCCCGCCGCACCCCGCGGAGGGCGCCATGGAGATCAGCCTCGACACCGGCGGCAGCAACCTCGTCCGCAGCTACGGACCGGACCGGATCGTCATCGGCGAGCGCACCTTCCGCGCCGCCATCGTCCTCAGCCCCGAGGCCATCCTCGAGGACCGGCTGCCGCGCCGCCCCGAGGAGCTAGCGCCGGCGCACCTGGAGGCGGTGACCGCGCTCGGGCCCGAGGTGGTGCTCGTGGGCACCGGGGCGCGGCTGCGCTTCCCCGCCCCCGAGGTCACCGCGCCGCTGCTCGCCCGCGGCATCGGCGTCGAGGTCATGGACACCGGGGCCGCCTGCCGCACCTACAACGTCCTGGCCTCCGAGGGACGGCGGGTGGTGGCGCTGCTGCTGCTCGGCTGAGGCCCGCCGGGGCGGCATTGCCACCCCCCGGGGATTCTGGTATACGGGGTCGCTTCCCGTGCCCGAGGAGTCCACGCGGATGGCTGCCAAGAAGCAGAAGGACGTGATCACCGCCCTCCCCGTCAAGGGGATCGCCCCCTACAAGCCCAAGCGCGGCGAGGAGTACATGAGCGCCGGGCAGGTCGAGCACTTCCGCAAGATCCTTCAGGCCTGGAAGGCGCAGCTGGTGGAGGAGGCGGGCCGCACCGTCAACCACCTGCGCGACGAGGCCGGCAACCTGCCCGACCCCAACGACCGCGCCTCGCAGGAGTCGGAGTTCAGCCTGGAGCTGCGCACCCGCGACCGCGAGCGCAAGCTCATCAAGAAGATCGACGAGGCCCTCGCCCGCCTCGACACCGGCGACTACGGCTACTGCGACTCCTGCGGCGAGGAGATCGGCCTGCGCCGCCTCGAGGCCCGCCCCACGGCGACGCTGTGCATCGACTGCAAGACCCTGGACGAGATCCGCGAGAAGCAGCTCGGCTGAACGCCGGCGGGCGCACGCCCTGCGGGCGCTTCGCGCCCTCGCCCACCGGCCCGCTCCACTTCGGCTCGCTGGTCGCGGCGCTGGCGAGCTTCCTCGAGGCGCGCAGCCGCCGCGGGCGCTGGCTCGTGCGCATCGAGGACCTGGACCGGCCGCGCTGCGTGCCCGGGGCCGCCGACACCATCCTGCGCCAGCTCGAGGCCTTCGCCCTCCCCTGGGAGGGGCCCGTGCTCTTCCAGAGCCGGCGGATCGAGCGCTACCGCGAGGTCCTCGCCGCCCTCGCCCGCGAGGGTCTCCTCTACCCCTGCGCCTGCACGCGGCGGGAGCTGCGCGCCGTCGCCCGTCCGGGGCCGGCGGGCCCGGTCTACCCCGGACGCTGCCGCGGCGGCCTCGCCCCGGGGCGCCGCCCCCGCGCCCTGCGCGTGCGCGTCGACGGGACCGCGGTGGACTTCGTCGACGCCGTGCGCGGGCCGCAGCGCGAGCACCTCGCCGCCACCAGCGGCGACTTCATCGTCCGCCGCGCCGACGGCATCGTCGCCTACCAGCTGGCGGTGGTGGTGGACGACCACGATCAGGGGGTGACCGAGGTGGTCCGCGGCGCCGATCTCCTGGACTCCACCGCGCGCCAGATCCACCTCCATCGCCTCCTCGGCCTCACCCCCCCGCGCTACGCCCACGTCCCGGTGGCGCTCGGCCCGGACGGGGCCAAGCTCAGCAAGCAGACCGGCGCCCGCGCCCTCGACCCGGCGGCGGCCCCGCGCCTGCTCTGCGCCGCCCTGCGGCTGCTCGGCCAGGCGCCGCCGCCGCAGCTCGCGGGCGAACCCGCCGCGACCGTGGTGGCGTGGGCGCTGGCGCACTGGCGCCTCGACCGCGTCCCCGCCCGCGACGCCCCCGCACCGCCCGAGGCGTTACCGTAGGTAACCCCGATCTGGTAGGCTTGGGCCCATGAGCGGAAGGGGGGAACCCGCGCGCGCCATCACCAGCCTGCTGCTGGTGTTCCTGTTCGCCGCGCTGCTCTTCGCCACGCCCTTCATCACCTGGCTGGGCGGCCTCCACCAGCCCTGGTACTTCCCCTACCTGATCTGGGGGCTGGTGATCGCCCTCGCCGCCCTCGCCACCCCGCCCAACCATGACCTTTGAGCTCGGACCGCTCTACGCCGCGGCGGTCGCCTACCTGGGCCTGCTCTTCCTCATCGCGTGGGCGGTGGAGCGCGGTCTGCCGGTGGCGCGTCTCGTCCGCCATCCCGCCACCTACGTCCTCTCCCTGGGGGTCTACGCCACCACCTGGACCTACTACGGCAGCGTGGGCTTCGCCCAGTCCCAGGGCTACAACTTCCTCACCATCTACCTCGGCGCCACCCTCGCCTTCCTCCTCACCCCCTATCTGCTCGCGCCGATCCTGCGCCTGACCCGCGAGTACCAGCTCACATCGGTGGCCGACCTCTTCGCCTTCCGCTACCGCAGCCAGCTCGCCGGCGTCCTTACCACCGTGTTCATGATCGCCGGCGTCCTCCCCTACATCGCGCTGCAGATCCGCGCCGTCACCGAGTCGCTGCGCATCCTCACCCAGGAGGCCACCAGCGCCGAGGTGGGCTTCGGCTTCTGCCTCACCCTGACACTGTTCGCGATCCTCTTCGGGGCCCGCCACGTGCATCCGCGGGACAAGCACGAGGGGCTGGTGGCGGCGATCGCCTTCGAGTCGGTGGTCAAGCTGGTGGCGCTGATGGCGGTGGGGCTCTTCGCCTATCTGGGCGTGCTCGGCGGCGGGGACGGTCTCTGGGCCTGGCTCGCCGCCCACCCGCAGGCCCTGGCGCGGCTCTACGAGCCGGTGCGCGACGGGCCCTGGAGCGCGCTCGTGCTGCTCTCCTTCGCCGCGGCCTTCCTCCTGCCGCGCCAGTTCCACATGGCCTTCGCCGAGAACATCGAGCCGCGGGCCCTGCGCGCCGCGGCCTGGGGCTTCCCCCTCTATCTGCTGCTGCTCAACCTGCCCATCCTTCCGGTGCTCTGGGCCGGCCAGCGGCTGGGCCTCGACCTCGACCCCGACTACTACGTCCTCGGCATCACCCTGGCCAGCGGCAGCCCGCTGCTGCCGGCGCTCGCCTTCGTCGGCGGCGTCTCCGCCGCGAGCGCCATGATGATCGTGACCACCCTGGCGCTCGCCGCCATGGCCATGAACCACCTCCTGCTGCCGGCGAGCTACCCCGATCCCCGGCTCGACATCTACCGCTGGCTGCTCTGGGGCCGGCGCCTGCTCATCGGCGTCATCATCTTCGCCGGCTACGTCTTCTCGCTCCTCCTGGAGCAGCACCAGGGGCTGGTGCGGCTGGGGCTCGTCTCCTTCGTCGCCGTGGCCCAGCTCCTGCCCGGCGTCGTCGGCGTCCTCCTGTGGCCGCGGGCGACGCGCGCGGGCTTCGTCGCCGGGCTGGCCGGAGGCGCCGCCGCATGGCTGGTCCTGCTGGTCCTGCCGCTGCTGCGCAGCTCGGGCGTGCTGGATGCGGCCGCACCCTCGCTCTGGGCGGGCCTCGTCGGCGACGACCCATGGAGCTTCGCCACCTTCTGGTCCCTCGCCCTCAACACCGCCCTCTTCGTCGGCGTCTCCCTCGTCACCCGCCCCTCGCCCGAGGAGCAGGACGCGGCCAATGCCTGCGCCCGCCACATCCTCCTGCCCCCGGGCGGGCGGCTCACCGCGGGCTCGCCGGCGCAGCTTCGCGAGCAGCTCGCCGCCGTGGTCGGCGCCGCCACCGCGCGCAAGGAGGTGGGCCGGGCCCTGCGCGAGCTGGGCATGGGGGAGGACGAGCGGCGGCCGACGGAGCTGCGGCGGCTGCGCGACCGCATCGAGCGCAACCTCTCGGGGCTGGTGGGCCCGCAGCTCGCGCGCATGATCCTGGACCGCCCGGCCCTCGTCGCCGACCCCGCGCACCGCGCCCTCGCCGACGGCATGCGCTTCATCGAGGAGCGTCTGGAGGAGTCGCGCGCCCAGCTCCAGGGGCTCGCCGCCGAGCTCGACGCCCTGCGCCGCTACCACCGCCAGATCCTCTACGAGCTGCCGCTGGGGGTGTGCGCCCTCGGCCCCCGCGACGAGGTGGTGATCTGGAACCTCGCCATGGAGCTGGTCTCGGGCATCGACCGCACCACCGCGCTGGCGACCCCGGTGGCGGATCTGCCGGCCCCGTGGGGCGGGCTTCTCGCCTCCTTCGCCGCCACCCCCGAGCAGCACCGGCACAAGCAGCGCCTTGCCATCGGCAGCGGCGAGCGCTGGTTCAACCTCCACAAGGCCGCCCTCGGCGGCGAGCCGGCCGGCGGCACCCGACGCGGCTTGGTGATCCTGGTGGAGGACCTGACCGAGATGCAGCGCCTCGAGGCCGAGCTCGCCCACAGCGAGCGGCTGGCCTCGGTGGGCCGACTCGCCGCCGGGGTGGCGCACGAGATCGGCAACCCCGTCACCGCCATCGCCTGCCTGGCCCAGAACCTGCTCGAGGAGGACGACCCCGAGGCGGCGCGGGAGGCCGCCCGGGAGATCCTCGCCCAGACCCGCCGCATCAGCGACATCGTCCAGTCGCTGGTCTCCTTCGCCCACGGCGGCAGCACGGTGCGCGGGCGCCGCGAGCGGGTGCGGCTCGCCGCCTGCGCCGAGGAGGCGCTGCGCCTGGTCCGCCTCAGCCATGCCGGGCGGCGGGTGCAGTGCCGGCTCGAAGCCGACCCGGCGGCCGAGCTGGTGGCTGACGCACGGCAGATGGTGCAGGTCCTGGTGAATCTTCTCACCAACGCCTGCGACGCCTCGGAGCCCGGCGGCGAGGTGGTGGTGCGCATCGGCCGCCGCGGCGGCGACGTCCTCCTCGAGGTCGCCGACCGCGGCTGCGGCATCCCCGAGGACCTTCACGAACGCATCTTCGAGCCCTTCTTCACCACCAAGGAACCGGGACAGGGCACGGGCCTCGGCCTGCCCCTGGTCTACAGCATCGTCCGCGCCCACGGCGGCCAGATCCAGCTCGAAAGCCGCCCCGGAGCGGGCACGCGGGTGCGGGTGACCCTGCCCGGCGAGGCCCCCGCCCTCGCCTCGCCCGTGACGGAGGCCTGAGCCGTGGGTGCCCGCATCCTGATCCTCGAGGACGAGCCGGTCATCCGCCGCGCCCTGCGCCGGCTGCTCGAACGGCACGGCCACACCGTGGAGGAGGCCGCCACGGTGGCCGAGGCCGAGGCGGCCTGCGCCCGCTGCGGCTTCGACCTCGTCATCGCCGACCTGCGCCTGCCCGGCGCCCCCGGCACCGACATCATCGGCCGCTGCGGCGACGCCCCGGTGCTGGTCATGACCAGCTACGCCAGCATCCGCTCGGCGGTGGAGTCCATGAAGAAGGGCGCCGTGGACTACATCGCCAAGCCCTTCGACCACGACGAGATGGTGCTCACGGTGGAGCGCATCCTGCGCCAGCACCGCCTGGAGCGCGAGAACCGGGCGCTGCGCTCCGAGCTCGCGCGCAGCTACCCGGTGCACGGGATGGTGGGCGAGTGCCCGGCCATGCAGGAGGTCTTCCGCCGCATCCGCAAGGTCGCCGCCACCGACACCACGGTGCTGATCCTGGGCGAGTCCGGCACCGGCAAGGAGCTGGTGGCCCGGGCCCTGCACGAGCAGAGCCCCCGTGCCGACCGGCCCCTGATCACGGTCAACTGCGCCGCGATCCCGGAGACGCTCATCGAGAGCGAGCTCTTCGGCCACGAGCGCGGCGCCTTCACCGGCGCCGTCGAGCGCCGCCAGGGCCTGGTGGAGGCCGCCGACGGCGGCACCCTCTTTCTGGACGAGGTGGGCGAGCTGCCCCTGACGGCCCAGTCGCGGCTGTTGCGCCTGCTCCAGGAGGGCACCATCCGCCGCCTCGGCGAGGCGCGCGAGCGGCAGGTGGACGTGCGCCTGGTGGCCGCCACCCACCGCGACCTGCAGCGCCTGGTGGCCGAAGGGGCGTTCCGGGAGGACCTCTACTTCCGCCTGCGCGTGATGGAGATCTGGCTGCCGCCGCTGCGCGAGCGGGGCGACGACATCGAGCGCCTGGCCGCCTTCCTCCTGGAGAAGGTGACCCGCCGCCTCAACCGCCCGCCCATGCACTTCACCGAGGAGGCGCTCGCCGCCATGCGCGCCTACCACTGGCCGGGCAACGTGCGCGAGCTGGAGAACGCCATCGAGCGTGCCGTCATCCTCGCCGAGGACGAGCGCATCACCCCGGCCCTGCTGGCCCTGGGCACGCCGGCAAGCGACCCGGCCTCGACAGCTCCCCAGGCGCCGCCCGCGGACCTCTCGCTGGAGGCGTATTTCCGCCACTTCGTCCTCACCCACCAGGAGCACATGACCGAGACCGAGCTCGCGCGGCGGCTCGGCATCAGCCGCAAGGCCCTGTGGGAGCGGCGCCAGCGCCTCGGGATCCCGCGCCCGCGGCGCCGGCAGGCGCGTTGACACCCCCTGGTTATGGAAAGAAAAATACCGGCTATATCGCCGCCTGGGCCGGGCGGTGCGTCTGGACACGAGCCCGCGGTCAGGGCCGACAGAACCACACCGAGGCACCACACGAGAGGGAGAGCAGGCATGTCCGACAGCAAGGTCTACGACGTCCCCGCCGAGTTCGCCGCGCGGGCGCACATCACCGCCGAGCGGTACGAGGAGATGTACCGCCGCTCGGTGGAGGACCCGGACGGCTTCTGGGCCGAGCAGGCGGAGAAGTTCGTCACCTGGTTCCGCAAGTGGGACAAGGTCTCCGACTGGAGCTACGACCCCGCCAATCTCTACATCCGCTGGTTCGAGGGCGCCAAGCTCAACGCCAGCTACAACTGCCTCGACCGCCACCTGGAGACCCGCGGCGACCAGATCGCCATCATCTGGGAGGGCGACGACCCCACGGTGGACCGCAAGATCACCTACCGCGAGCTCCACGAGGAGGTGTGCAAGTTCGCCAACGTCCTCAAGGCCCGCGGGGTCAAGAAGGGCGACCGCGTCTCCATCTACATGCCCATGATCCCGGAGGTGGCGGTGGCGATGCTCGCCTGCGCGCGCATCGGCGCCATCCACTCGGTGGTCTTCGGCGGCTTCTCGCCGGATTCGTTGCGGGACCGCATCCTCGACTCCGACTGCCGCGTCGTCATCACCGCCGACGAGGGCCTGCGCGGCGGCAAGCGCGTGCCCCTCAAGGCCAACACCGACGAGGCGCTGACCGCCTGCCCCAACGTCCACTCGGTGATCGTGGTCCGCCGCACCGGCGGCGAGGTGCCGTGGACCGAGGGCCGCGACTACTGGTACCACGAGGAGATGGCCAAGGCCTCCGCCGACTGCCCGCCCGAGGAGATGGATGCGGAGGACCCGCTGTTCATCCTCTACACCTCCGGCTCCACCGGCAAGCCCAAGGGCGTGCTCCACACCACCGGCGGCTACATGCTCTACACCGCCATGACCCACAAGTACGTCTTCGACTACCACGACGGCGACATCTACTGGTGCACCGCCGACGTGGGCTGGGTCACGGGGCACTCCTACATCGTCTACGGCCCGCTGGCCAACGGCGCCACCACCCTGATGTTCGAGGGCGTGCCCAACTATCCGGATCCCTCGCGCTTCTGGCAGGTGGTGGACAAGCACCAGGTCAACATCTTCTACACCGCGCCCACCGCGATCCGCGCGCTGATGCGCGAGGGCGACGAGCCGGTCAAGCGCACCAGCCGCAAGAGCCTCAAGCTCCTCGGCACGGTGGGCGAGCCCATCAACCCCGAGGCCTGGGAGTGGTACTACCACGTGGTGGGCGAGGGCCGCTGCCCCATCGTCGACACCTGGTGGCAGACCGAGACCGGCGGCATCCTCATCACCCCGCTTCCGGGCGCCACCCGCCTCAAGCCCGGCTCGGCGACGCGGCCCTTCTTCGGCGTCGTGCCCGCGCTGCTCGACGACCAGGGCAACGTGCTGGAAGGCGCCACCAGCGGCAACCTCGTGATGACGCGTCCCTGGCCGTCGCAGATGCGCACCGTCTACGGCGACCATCAGCGCTTCGTGGACACCTACTTCAAGATGTACCCGGGCTACTACTTCACCGGCGACGGGGCGCGCCGCGACGAGGACGGCTACTACTGGATCACCGGCCGCGTCGACGACGTCATCAACGTCTCCGGCCACCGCCTCGGCACCGCCGAGATCGAGAGCGCGCTGGTGCTGCACGACGCCGTCGCCGAGGCCGCGGTGGTGGGCTACCCCCACGACATCAAGGGCCAGGGGATCTATGCCTACGTGACCCTGGTCAAGGGGGTGGAGCCCAGCGACGCGCTGCGCCAGGAGCTGGTGCAGCTGGTGCGCAAGGAGATCGGCCCCATCGCCACCCCGGACGTGATCCAGTGGGCGCCGGGCCTGCCCAAGACCCGCTCGGGCAAGATCATGCGCCGCATCCTGCGCAAGATCGCCGCCAACGAGATCGACAACCTCGGCGACACCACGACCCTGGCCGATCCCAGCGTGGTCGACGACCTCATCGCCAACCGCGCCAGCCGCTAGGCGCGGCGCGGCAGGCCCTCAGCCCGGCGCCCCGGCGCCGGGCTTTTTCGTCTGCGCCGCCGCGAGCGGCAGGCTGAAGACGAAGCGCGCCCCGCCGCCCTCCGCCTCCTCCACCCAGATCCGGCCGCCGTGGTACTCCACGATGTGGCGGCAGATGGCAAGCCCCAGGCCGCTGCCGGTGGGCTTGTGGCCGCTGCGGTCGTGGACCTGGTGGAACTTGTCGAAGACGCGCTCGCGCTCCGCCGGCGGGATGCCGGGGCCGTTGTCGCTCACCGCCACCCGCGCCTCGCCCCCTTCCCGCCACGCCGACACCTCCACCCGCCCGCCCTCGGCGGGACAGAACTTGGCGGCGTTGGCGAGCAGATTGAGCAGCACCTGGGTGAGCCGGTCGCGATCGCCCGTCACCTCCAGCGGCTCCCGCGGCAGGCGCAGCACCAGCCGCACCCCGCGCTCGCGCAGGAGCTGGCCGCCGCTCTCCATCGCCTCGCGCACCACGGCCCCGAGGTCGAGCGCGGCCTCGTGCCACTGCACCCGCCCCGACTCCAGCCGCGCCAGATCCAGGACCTCGTTGACGAGGCGCGACAGCCGCTCCGTCTCCCGCACCAGGATGGCCAGGAACTCCTGCCGGCGCCCGCGCGGCATCTCCGGCTCCGAGAGCAGGATCTCGGCGAAGGCCCGGATCGAGGTCAGGGGCGTGCGCAGCTCGTGGCTCACGGTGGAGACGAACTCGTCCTTCATGCGGTCGAGCTCCTGCAGCCGCTCGTTGGCCGCCCGCAGCTCCTCGGTGGCCCGCTCCAGCTCGCGCGACTTCTCCTCGAGGCGGCGGCTGTACTCGATCACCTGCGAGGTCTCGTCGACGATCTCCATCACCTCGGCAAGCCCCACCTCGCCGCCCTGGACCACCGAGGCCACCATCACCCGCGCCGAGGCGGCGCCGATCGCCCCGGCGAGCTCCCGCTCCACCGCCCGCACCAGCCCGGGCGGGGCCTCCGCCTCGGCGGCGAGGGCGCAGCCTGCGGCCTCGGCCGCCCGCGCAAGGGCCTGCCCCGCGCGCGCCTCGCCCAGGAAGCGCGCAAGCAGCGCCTGCAGATCGCCGATGCGGGCGCTGCCCCGCCAGTCGCCGCCGGCGCCCGCGCGACGGCGGAAGACGTCCACGAAGAGCTCCGCCTGGACCCGCTCCAGGGGCCCCGGGCGGTCCAGCAGGGACACCCCCACGAGCAGCCCGACGTTGGCCACCAGGCTCCAGAAGACGGCGTGCGTGACCGGATCGAGCCCGGCGAGGCCGAGGAGGGCATAGGGCCGCAGGAGCGCGATCCCCCACGGGCCCGTCTCGAGGAAGCCCGCATCGAGCCAGCCCGAGCGCGCGAAGGCCGGCAGGAACAGGGTGTAGGCCCAGACCGCGAAGCCTGCGGCGAGCCCCGCCAGGGCGCCGCGGCGGGTCGCCCCGCGCCAGTAGATGCCGGCGAGGATCGGCGGCGCGAACTGCGCCGCGGCGGCGAAGGAGACGAGGCCCATGCTCACCAGGGCGTAGCCCTCGCCGATGAGGCGGAAGTAGGCGTAGCCGAGGAGCAGGATGAGGACGATGGCCCCGCGCCGCACCGCCAGCAGCAGCCCGCTCAGGCTCTCCCCCTCCAGCGCCCGCAGCCGCAGCAGCAGCGGGGTCACGAGGTCGTTGCAGATCATGGTGGAGAGGGCGATGGTGGCGACGATCACCATCCCGGTGGCGGCCGACAGCCCGCCGAGGAAGGCCAGCAGCGCCAGGCCCTCGCGCCCGCCTGCGAGCGGCAGGGCGAGGACGTAGGTGTCGGGGTCCACCTGGCCGCGGAAGACTAGCTCGCCGGCGAGCGCCAGCGGCAGCACGAAGAGGTTGATGGCGAGCAGGTAGAGGGGGAAGAGCCAGCTCGCCTTGCGCAGGTGCGCCTCGTTGACGTTCTCCACCACCAGGACCTGGAACTGGCGCGGCAGGAAGAGGATCGCCGCCATGGACAGCCCGGTGAGGGTGAACCAGCCCGCCGCCCCGCCGGGCACCGCCTCCCAGGTGAGCAGCCGCGCGAGACGCGGATCGGCGGCGGCGCGCGCGAACAGCGCCGCCGGCCCGTCGAACAGCCCGGCGACCGCGAAGACCCCCACCGCGGTGAGGGCCACGAGCTTGACCACCGACTCGAAGGCGATGGCGGCCACCATCCCCTCGTGGCGCTCGGTGGCGTCGAGATGACGGGTGCCGAAGAGGATGGAGAACAGCGCCATCACGAGGGCGACGTAGAAGGCCGTGTCGGCCAGGATCCCCCGCGTGGCCAGCGCCTCCGGCACCGCAGGCGCCTGCACCAGCACCTCGAAGCTGGTGGAGACCGCCTTGAGCTGCAGCGCGATGTAGGGTGTGATCCCCACCACCGCGATCACCGTCACCAGGCCGCCGATCCCCGTGCTCTTGCCGTAGCGGGAGGCGATGAAGTCGGCGATGGTGGTGATGCGGTGGGTCTTGCTGATGCGCACGATCTTGCGCAGCACCACCCACCACAGGCAGGCCGCCAGCGTCGGCCCCAGGTAGATGGGGAGAAAGCCGATGCCGGCGCTGGCCGCGCGGCCGACGCTCCCGTAGAAGGTCCAGGCCGTGCAGTAGACGGCGATGGACAGGGTGTAGGTGTAGGGGTTGGCGATCAGCGAGCGCCCGGCCGCGGCGCGCCGATCCCCGTAGTAGGCGATGGCGAAGAGGAGGGCGAGATAGGCCGCCGAGGCGGCGACGACCACGCCCTCGGGCAGCATCAGTCCCCTCCGCGCCGCAGCACCGCCGCCACCAGGGCGATCACGGCCCCCCAGGCGAGGAAGAGGTAGAGCGGCAGGGCCGGCAGCCCGCCCCACAGGCGCGGCTCGCGGAAGATCCCGAGGATGGGCGGGTCGAGCAGCAGCAGCCCCAGCAGCGCCACCGCCACCAGCCGCGCCGTCACCTGTCCCCTGCCGTCCACCGCCGCGGCCCCGCGCCCCCTCAGGCGCCCAGGATCGCCCGCACCTTGTCGGCCACCTCGCGGGTGGAGAAGGGCTTGGTGATGTAGTCGTCGGCGCCGAGCGCCAGCCCCCGCTCCCGCTCCACGTCCCGGCCCTTGGCCGTGAGCATCACGATGCGCACGCCGGCGAGCGCCGGATCCGCCCGCACCGCCTCGCACACCCGGTAGCCGTCGAGCCCCGGCATCATGACGTCGAGCAGCACCAGGTCCGGCGGCGCCTCGCGGATGCGCGCCAGCGCCTCCTCGCCGTCGGCGGCGGTCTGCACCTCGTAGCCCTCCCGCCGCATAAGATACTCCAGCGACAGCACGATGTTGGGCTCGTCGTCCACCACCAGCACGCGCTTGGCCACGTCTCCCTCCGTCAGCCCCCGGCTTCCTTCTCGTCCTCGCCGCCCCGGCCGGTCGCCGCCGACCAGAAGGCGCGCTGCACCGCCTCCAGCGAGCGCAGGTGCTCGGGCAGCAGCGGCGCGAGCAGCGCCGCTGCCTCGAAGCCCTTCACGCCCTGCTCCATCTGGGCCCGCAGCCGCTCCATGAGCTCGCGCTGCAGCGGCGCCACGTCGGGCAGGCCGAAGAAGGCCCGAAGCTCCTCGGGCTTGGCCTCGACGTCGATCCGGATCTTCATCGCCGCACCTCCTCCTCTCCCGCCCCACTATATCAGGCCGCGCAACCCCTGCAGGCATGAAAAAGGGGGCCCGCAGGCCCCCTTTCCGCGGCCGTGCGGGGCGCCGTCACTCGCCCTCGCCCACCGCCTTCATGCTGAGGCGGATGCGGCCCTGCTTGTCCACCTCCAGGACCTTGACCCGGACGCGGTCGCCCTCCCTGAGCTTGTCGCTGATGTTCTGCACCCGCTCCTCGGAGATCTGCGAGATGTGGAGCAGGCCGTCCCGCCCCGGCAGGATGGTGACGAAGGCCCCGAAGTCCATCAGGCGCACCACCTTGCCCTCGTAGACCTTGCCCACCTCCACGTCCGCGGTGATCTCCTCGATGCGCCGGCGCGCCTCGTCGCTCGCGGCCTTGTCCACCGAGGCGATGCGCACCGTGCCGTCGTCGTCGATGTCGATGGTGGTGCCGGTCTCCTCGGTGATGGAGCGGATGGTGGCGCCGCCCTTGCCGATGACGTCGCGGATCTTCTCGGGATCGATCTTGAAGCTGATGATCCGCGGGGCGTAGGGCGACATGTCGCTGCGCGGGCGGCTGATGACGGCGTCCATCCGGTCGAGGATGTGGAGCCGCCCCTCGCGCGCCTGCGCCAGCGCCTGCTCCATGATCTCGCGGGTGATGCCGTCGATCTTGATGTCCATCTGCAGGGCGGTGACGCCCTCGCGCGTGCCTGCGACCTTGAAGTCCATGTCGCCGAGATGGTCCTCGTCGCCGAGGATGTCGCTCAGCACCGCGAAGCGGTCGCCCTCCTTGATCAGGCCCATGGCGATGCCCGCCACCTGCGCCCGGATGGGCACCCCGGCGTCCATCAGCGACAGGCTCGCGCCGCACACCGTGGCCATGGAGCTCGAGCCGTTGGACTCGGTGATCTCGGAGACGACGCGGATGGCGTAGGGGAAGGCCTCGCGCGGGGGCATCACCGCCTTGACGCCGCGCTTCGCCAGCCGCCCGTGGCCGATCTCGCGCCGCTTGGGCGAGCCCACCATGCCCGTCTCCCCGACGCAGTAGGGCGGGAAGTTGTAGTGCAGCATGAAGGGCTCGCGATACTCGCCCTCGATGGCGTCGATGATCTGGGCGTCGCGCTCGGTGCCGAGCGTCGTCACCACCAGGGCCTGGGTCTCGCCGCGCGTGAACAGCGCCGAGCCGTGGGTGCGCGGAAGCAGCCCCACCTCGATGTGGATGGGGCGGATGGTGCGCGTGTCGCGCCCGTCGATGCGGCTGCCGCCGGCGAGGATGCGCCCGCGCACGATGCGCTTCTCGAGCGCTTCCACCGCCTCGCGCACCGCCTCGGTGGCATAGGCGCCGTCGGCGAGCAGGGCCTGCGCCACCCGGGCGCGGATCTCGGCGAGGCGCGCATAGCGGGCCTGCTTCTCGGCGATCTCGTAGGCGGCCCGGAAGTCCTCCTCGGCCAGCTCCGCCACCCGCGCCGCGAGGGCCTCGTCGGGCTCGGGCGGCTGCCAGTCCCAGGCCGGACGCCCGCCCTCGCGGGCCAGCTCGCGGATCGCCTCGATCACCACCTGCTGCTGCCGGTGGCCGAAGAGCACCGCCTCGAGCATGACATCCTCGGGCAGCTCGCGGGCCTCGGACTCCACCATCAGCACGGCCCGCTCGGTGCCGGCCACGACCAGGTCCAGATCGCTCTCCTCGAGCTCGGCGAAGCCCGGATTGAGGATGAACTGCCCGTCCCGGTAGCCCACGCGGGCGGCCCCGATGGGCCCGTTGAAGGGGATGCCCGAGACCGCCAGCGCCGCCGAGGCCCCGATCATCGCCGGCACGTCCGCATCGACCTCGCCGAGCGAGACCACGGTGGCGATGATCTGGACCTCGTTCTTGAAGCCTTTGGGGAAGAGCGGGCGGATGGGGCGGTCGATGAGGCGGGCGGTGAGGGTCTCCTTCTCCGAGGGGCGGCCTTCCCTGCGGAAGAAGCCCCCGGGGATCTTGCCCCCGGCGTAGGTCCGTTCCTGGTAGTGGACGGTGAGGGGGAAGAAGTCCCGCCCCTCCATCGCCTCCCGCACCCCGACCGCGGTGACGAGGACGACGGTGTCGTCCATCCGCACCAGCACGGCGCCGCTCGCCTGGCGGGCGATGGCGCCGGTCTCGAGGACCACCTTGCGGTCCCCGTACATGAACTCCTGCCTGACTGCTGCCACGGTAGGCTCCCGAAGCTGCGCGGCCGTCACCGGCGGATGCCGAGCCGCTGGATGAGGGTGCGGTAGCGCTCGGCGTCCTCGCGACGCAGGTAGTCGAGGAGCTTGCGGCGCTGGTTGACCATGCGGATCAGGCCGCGCCGGGAGTGGTTGTCGTGCTTGTGGCGCGCGAAGTGCTCGGTCAGCTGCTGGATGCGCTGCGTCAGCAGCGCCACCTGCACCTCCGGCGAACCGGTGTCGGACGGCCCGCGCTGGAACTCCTTGACGATCTCGGCCTTCTGCTCAGTGCTCAGCGGCATGGTTACGATAACTCCCAGACAGCGCTAGCGATTTTGGAAGGGGCGGTATTGTATCCGCGCCCCCCGCGGCGAACAAGGATAATCCCGCCCCTCAGCCCGCCCGCACCAGCCGGCGCGGGGCCACGCGCCCGTCGTCGAGGATCTCGCCGACGCCGAGGAAGGCCGCGTCCGGGGCGTAGAGCCGCACCCACCCGGCGGTGGGCGCCCGCGGAACCAGCACCGGCTGCCCCTGGCGGAGGTAGTAGGCGGCATCCGCATCGAGCCGGATCTCGGGCCAGGCCGCGAGCGCGCTCTCCATCGGCAGCAGCAGCCGGTCGAGGGCGTCGGTGCCGGCCTCCGCCGCCTCGCGCACCTGCTCCAGGGTCACCATCCCCTCGGCGCCGTAGGGACCCACGCCGGTGCGGCGCAGCGCCGCCACATGGCCGCCGCAGCCGAGCGCCTCGCCGATGTCCTCGGCGAGGGTGCGGATGTAGGTCCCCTTGGAGCAGTGGACCTCGATCTCCAGGGTCTCGCCCTCCATGCCCACCAGCGCCAGGGCGTGGATGGTCACCCGCCGCGGCCTGCGCTCCACCTCCTGCCCCTGGCGGGCGAGCCGGTAGAGGCGCTCGCCCTGGTGGCGCAGCGCCGAGTACATGGGCGGGATCTGCTCGATCTCGCCGCGGAAGCGGGCGAGCACGGCCTCCACCGCGGCACGCTCCAGGGCCGGCACCGGGCGCTCCTCCACCACCGCGCCGTCGGCGTCCCCCGTCTCCGTGCGTACCCCCAGGCGCACCCGCACCCAGTAGCGCTTGTCCGCGCCCAGGAGGAAGCCCGAGAGCTTCGTCGCCTCCCCCAGGCAGACCGGCAGCAGCCCGCTCGCGAGGGGGTCCAGGCTCCCCGTGTGGCCCGCCTTGCGGGCGCGGTAGAGGCGCTTGACGATCTGCAGCGCGCGATTGGAGGTGATCCCCGGCGGCTTGTCCAGGAGCAGCACCCCGCTCACGTTCCGCCGGTTGGCTCGGCGCTGGCTCATGCCTTCTCCTCTCCTTCCCCTTCCCCGCCGGAGCCCAGCGCATCCAGCAGGCGCGACAGGCGCGAGGCCTCGTCCAGCAGGGCGTCGTACTCGAAGCGCAGGCGCGGGATGGTGCGCAGGTGCAGGCGCCGCCCCAGCAGCCGGCGCAGGTGCCCGGCGGCGTGGTTGAGGGCCTCCACCGTCTCCTGCGCCCGTTCGGTGCGGTCCAGCACGCCCACGTAGACCCGGGCGTGGGCGAGATCGCGGCTGACCCGCACCGCCGACACCGTCACCGGGCCGACCCGCGGGTCCTTGACCTCGCGGCGGATGAGCTCGGCCAGCTCGCGCTGGAGCTGCTCGGCCACCCGCCGGGTACGATCGAACTCGCGCGGCACCCGCCCCTCCGTCCCGGCCCCGAGGCTCAGAGCTTGCGCTCCACCTCGATGCGCTCGTAGCACTCGATCTGGTCGCCCACCCGCACGTCGTTGTAGTTGCGCACGGCGATCCCGCACTCCGTGCCCGCGCGCACCTCGTCCACGTCGTCCTTGAAGCGGCGCAGCGACTCCAGCTCGCCCTCGAAGATCACCACGTTGTTGCGCAGGACCCGGATCGGGCTGTGCCGACGCACCACCCCGTCCACCACGAGGCAGCCCGCAACGGCGCCGAACTTGGACGAGCGGAAGACGTCGCGGACCTCGGCAAGCCCGATGATCTGCTCGCGCAGCTCCGGCTTGAGCAGGCCCTGGATCGCCTGCTTGACGTCGTCGATGGCCTCGTAGATGACGCTGTAGTAGCGGACCTCGAGGCCGCTGTCCTGGATCGCCCGCCGGGCGGCGCCGTCGGCGCGGACGTTGAAGCCGATGATGATGGCCTTGGAGGCCGCGGCGAGGTGGACGTCCGACTCGGTGATACCGCCGACCCCGGAGGCCACCACCCGGACCTTGACCTCGTCGTTGGAGAGCTTGGTCAGGGCCTCGCTGAGGGCCTCCACGCTGCCCTGCACGTCGGCCTTGACCACGAGGTTGACCTCCTGCGCCTCGCCCTCCTGGATCTGGCTGAACATCTCGTCCAGCCGCGCCGTCTGGCGCTGGGCGAGGCTCGCCTCGCGGGCCTTCTCGCGCCGGCGCTCCGCGATCTCCCGCGCCTTGCGCTCGTCGGCCACCACCACCGCCTCGTCGCCGGCGCTGGGCACCCCCGAAAGCCCCAGCACCTGCACCGGGATGGAGGGCCCGGCCGACTCCACCGCCCGCCCGTTCTCGTCGAACATCGCGCGCACGCGGCCGTACTCGGCGCCGGCGAGCAGGACGTCGCCCTTGCGCAGGGTGCCCCGCTGCACCAGCACGGTGGCCACCGGACCCCGCCCCTTCTCCAGCGAGGACTCCAGCACCACGCCCTTGGCCGGACCCTCGGCCACCGCCTTGAGCTCGAGCAGCTCCGCCTGCAGCAGGATGGCGTCGAGCAGCTCGTCGATGCCCTGGCCGGTCTTCGCCGAGACCGGCACGAAGAGGGTGTCGCCGCCCCAGTCCTCGGGCACCACCTGCTCGGCCGCAAGCTCGTTCTTGACGCGGTCCGGGTCGGCCTCCGGCTTGTCGATCTTGTTCACCGCGACCACGATGGGCACCCCGGCGGCGCGGGCGTGCTGGATCGCCTCCTTGGTCTGGGGCATGACGCCGTCGTCGGCGGCCACCACCAGGACCACGATGTCCGTGGCCTGGGCGCCGCGGGCGCGCATGGCGGTGAAGGCGGCATGGCCGGGGGTGTCGATGAAGGTGACGGTGCCGCGCGGCGTCTCCACGTGGTAGGCGCCGATGTGCTGGGTGATGCCGCCGGCCTCGCCCGCGGCGACCCGGCTCTTGCGGATGTAGTCGAGGAGCGAGGTCTTGCCGTGGTCGACATGGCCCATGACCGTGACCACGGGGGGACGCGGCACCGGCTCGGCCTCCACCGCCGCCTCCTCCACCAGCGCCGCCTCCAGATCCTCCTCGCGCAGGAGCTTGGCCTTGTGGCCCATCTCCTCCACCACCAGGGCCGCCGTCTCCTGGTCGATGCTCTGGTTGATGGTGGCCATGACCCCCATCTTCAGCATCACCTTGATGACCTCGGCCGCCTTGACCGCCATCTTCTGCGCCAGCTCGGCGACGGTGATGGTCTCGGGGATGGTGACCTCCCGCACGATGGGCTGGGTCGGACGCGCAAAGCCGTGCGCGCTCTTCGTGGTGACGGCCACCCGCTGCGGGCGCGGGCGCTTCCGGCGCCGCTCGCCCTTGCCCGACGCCACGTGGAGCTCCTCGCGCCGGATGTGGCCCTTGGCCACCTCCGGCGGCGGCGCGATCTTGGCCTCGGCGCGCCGCTCGGCCTCGGCCTCCTTGCGCGCCTCCCGCTCGGCCGCGCGCGCCTCCTCCTCGGCGCGGCGACGGGCCTCCTCCTCCTCGGCACGTCGCCGGGCCTCGGCCTCCTCGGCCTGGCGCCGCGCGGCCTCCTCCTCGGCACGCCGCCGCGCCTCCTCCTCGGCCTGGCGTCGTGCGGCCTCCTCCTCGGCGCGCCGGCGCGCCGCCTCCTCCTCGGCTTGGCGCCTGGCCTCGGCCTCGGCGAGCTTGGCCGCGTCCTCCTCGAGGCGCTTGCGCTCCTCGTCGAGGACGAGGCTGCGCTTGACGTAGGTCCGCTTGCGGCGGACCTCGACGCTGACCGTCTTGACGCGCCCCTGGGCGGTCTGCCTCAGCTCGGCGTGGGCCTTGCGCTTGAGGGTGATCTTCTTCGGCTCGGCCACCACCGCCGGCTCGCCGTCCTTGCCGTGGGCACGACGCAGGTGGCGCAGCAGCTGCAGCCGCTCCTCCTCGCTCAGGGCCTGGTCGGGTCCGCTCACCGCGAGCCCCGCCTCGCCCAGCTGGGCGAGCAGCCGCTCCACGGGGACGCCCACCACCTGCGCAAGCTGCCTGACCGTGACCTCGCTCATCGACGCGCCTCCTGCCGCCTCAACCCTGCTGCCCCTCGGCCGCCGCACCGTCGGCCTGCTCGAACCAGGGGGCCCGCGCCTTCATGATGAGATCCGCCGCCCGCTCCCGGTCCAGGCCCTCCACCGCCTCGACGACGTCGTCGACGGCCTGCTCGGCGAGATCCTCCGCCGTGCGGATACCCGCGCGCGCCAGCGCGTACGCGAGCTCCCGATCCATCCCCTCGAGGGCGAGGAGGTCCTCGGCCGGCCGGTGGGCCTCCTCCTCCTCCTCCTTGGCCAGCGCCTTCAGCAGCAGCACGTCGCGGGCCCGGTTGCGCAGCTCCTCCACGATGCCCTCGTCGAACTCCTCGATCTCCAGCAGCTCCTGCACCGGCACGTAGGCCACCTCCTCGAGGGAGGAGAAGCCTTCCTGGACGAGGATGGTCGCCACCTCCTCGTCGACGTCGAGCTGCTCCATGAACATCCGCACCAGGGCCTCGGCCTCGGCCTCGCTCTTCTGGCGAGCCTCCTCCTCGGTCATGATGTTGATCTCCCAGCCCGTGAGCTGGCTCGCCAGACGCACGTTCTGCCCGCCCCGCCCGATCGCCAGCGAGAGCTGATCCTCGGGCACCGCGACGTCCATGGTGTGCGTCTCCTCGTCGACCACGATGTGGGAGACCTCGGCCGGCGACATGGCGTTGATGACGAACTGGGCCGGGTTCTCGTCCCACTGGATGATGTCGACGCGCTCGCCCGAGAGCTCGTTGGAGACCGCCTGCACCCGCGAGCCGCGCATGCCGACGCACGCCCCCACGGGATCGATGCGCGGATCCTTGCTGCGCACGGCGATCTTGGCCCGTGCCCCCGGGTCCCGCGCGGCGGCGACGATCTCGATCAACCCCTCGCCCACCTCCGGGACCTCCAGCTTGAACAGCTCGACGAGGAACTCCGGGCAGGTGCGGCTGACGAAGAGCTGCGGCCCGCGCGGCTCCGGGCGCACGTCCTTGAGGTAGCCGCGCAGGCGGTCGCCCGGGCGCACCGCCTCGCGCGGGATCATCTCCTCGCGGGGGATCACCGCCTCGGCGTTGCCGCCGAGGTCCAGGAAGACGTTCCCGCGCTCGACCCGCTTGACGATGCCGGTGACCAGCTCGCCCTTGCGGTCCTTGAACTGCTCCACGATGCGCGCGCGCTCGGCGTCGCGCACCTTCTGCACGATGACCTGCTTGGCGGCCTGGGCGGCGATGCGGCCGAACTCCACCGACTCCATGGGCTCCTCGATGCGCTCGCCCACCTCGACGTCGGGCTTGCGGGCGCGCGCCTCCGACAGGCGCAGCTGCCAACCGGGGTGCTCCAGCTCCTCCACCTCGTCCGGCACCACCTCCCAGTAGCGGAAGGTCTCGTAGTCGCCGGTCTCGCGGTCGATGCGCACGCGCACCCCGATGTCGCCGCCCGCCTTCTTGCGCGTGGCCGAGGCCAGCGCCGCCTCGAGGGCCTCGAAGATCTCCTCGCGGTCGACACCCTTCTCGTTGGCCACCGCGTCCACCACCAGCAGGATGTCCTTGCTCATCTCGTCTCAGCCTCCGCTCCGCACCCCGCGCGGGACCCTCACAGCTGCGGCACCAGCCGCGCCCGCTCGATCGCCGCCAGCGCCAGACGCACCTCCGCCCCGTCCACCTCCAGCACCACCTCCTCGCCCTCCACGCCGCGCAGCAGCCCCGTGTAGTTGCGCCGCCCCCCGGCGTCGCCGGCGAGCCGCACCCGCACCCACGCACCCGCGTGGCGTTCGAAGTGCTCGCGCCGGAACAGGGGCCGGTCGAGCCCCGGCGAGGAGACCTCCAGCAGGTAGCTGCCCGGGATCGGATCGGCCACGTCCAGCACGCCGCTGATCTGCTCGCTGACGCGCTCGCAGTCGTCGAGCCCGATCCCGTCCGGATGATCGATGTAGACGGTGAGCACCACGCGCCGGCCCCGCCGCCCCTGGTCGATGCCCAGGAGCTCGTAGCCGAGCCCCTCCACCACCGGGGCGACCAGCGCGTAGAGCTCCTCCGACGCCTGCCTGATCATCCGCCGTCCAAACAAAAAAGCGGGCCTGCGGCCCACCCCCGCCCCCACGCGCCGCACCTAACAAAAAACCCCGCGAGCGGGGTTCCTTGCAGCGGTGGCCCGTGTCTCGCCACCTCCTCGGCGAAGCGGAGGAATTATAGCCCCACCGACGCCCCGCCTCAAGGGCGCCCGGAAAGACGAAGCCCCGGCCGCGGCCGGGGCTTCCTGATCTGGTAGCGGGGGCAGGATTTGAACCTGCGACCTTCGGGTTATGAGCCCGACGAGCTACCGGACTGCTCCACCCCGCAATCGACGGGCGCAGATTCTATTCAGGACGGGCGCGCGATGCAACCGCCCCTCAGCCCAGCTCCTCGGCCACTACCGCCGCCAGCGCCTCGGCCAGCCGCCGCACCTCCGCCGCGTCCTCGCCCTCCACCATGACCCGGATCACCGGCTCGGTGCCCGAGGGGCGCAGCAGCACGCGGCCCCGGCCGTCCAGCCGCCCCTCCGTGTCGCGGATCGCCTCGCGCAGCCGCGGCGTCGGCGCCAGCTCGCGCACGATCCCGGCGACGCGGACGTTGACCAGCTCCTGCGGGTAGCGGGCGAGCCCGGCCAGCAGCGCCGAAAGCGGCCTGCCCTCACGCACCATCGCCTCCAGCACCTGCAGGCCGCTGACGATGCCGTCGCCGGTGGTGGTGCGGTCCAGGCAGATGATGTGGCCCGAGGTCTCGCCGCCCAGGGTCCAGCCGCGGGCGTTGAGGGCCTCGAGGATGTAGCGGTCCCCCACCCGGGTCCGGTGCAGGCCGATGCCGAGCCCGGCCAGTGCCTGCTCCAGGCCGAGGTTGGTCATCTGCGTGCCGACCACGTCGCCGCGCAGCTCCCCGCAGGCGTGGCGGGCGCGGGCGATGACGTAGAGCAGGCCGTCGCCGTCCACGATCTCGCCGCGCTCGTCCACCATCACCACCCGGTCGCCGTCCCCGTCGAAGGCGAGGCCCGCGTCCGCACCCTCCCGCAGCACCGCCTCGCGCAGGGCCTGCGGGGCGGTGGAGCCGCAGCCGTCGTTGATGTTGAGCCCGTTGGGCGAGATCCCGATGGGGACCACCTCGGCCCCCAGCTCGCGGAAGACCGCCGGGGCGATGTGGTAGGTGGCCCCGTGGGCGCAGTCCACCACGAGCTTCATGCCCTTGAGGCTGAAGCGCGGCGGGACCGTGCTCTTGCAGAACTCGATGTAGCGCCCGGCGGCGTCGTCGACCCGCTGGGCGCGCCCGAGCCGCGCCCCCTCCACGGTGACGAAGGGGCGCTCGAGCTCGGCCTCGATGGCCTCCTCCACCGCGTCCGGCAGCTTGGCCCCGTCGGCGGAGAAGAACTTGATGCCATTGTCGTGATAGGGGTTGTGGGAGGCGCTGATGACGATGCCGGCCTCGGCGCGCAGGGTCCGCGTCAGGTACGCGATCCCCGGCGTCGGCATCGGCCCGAGGAGGAGGATGTCCACCCCGGCCGCCGAGAGCCCCGCCTCCAGCGCCGACTCGAACATGTAGCCGGAGATGCGCGTGTCCTTGCCGATCACCACGCGGTGGGCGCCGCGCTGGGCCAGCACCCGGCCCGCGGCCCAGCCGAGACGCAGCACGAACGGCGCCGTCACCGGCTCCTCGCCCACGCGCCCGCGCACCCCGTCGGTGCCGAAGTAGCGCCTCGCCATCCCTCAGCCCTCCTCTTCCGTCGCCCCTTGCAGCGCCGCACACACGGCGAGGGCGTCCACGGTGGCGGCGACGTCGTGCACGCGCACGATGCGCGCGCCGAGCCAGGCGGCGATCACCGCCGCCGCCACCGATCCGTGCAGCCGCCCCTCCACCGGGCGCTCGCCGAGGATCGCCCCGATCATGGACTTGCGGGAGATCCCCACCAGCACCGGGTAGCCGGCGGCGACGATGCGGTCCAGGCGGCGCAGCAGGGTCAGGTTGTGCGCGAGGGTCTTGCCGAAGCCGAAGCCGGGATCGAGGAGAATACGCCCGCGATCCATGCCCGCCGCCTCGCAGGCCGCCGCGCGCGCAAGCAGGAACCCGCGCACCTCGGCGACCACGTCGTCGTAGCGGGGATCGCGCTGCATGGTGCGGGGCTCGCCCTTCATGTGCATCAGGCACACCGGCAGCCCCGTGGCCGCCGCCGCCTCCAGCGCCCCCGGCTCGCGCAGGGCGCGCACGTCGTTGATGAGCCCCGCGCCGGCCTCGGCGCAGCGCAGCATCACCTCCGGCTTGCTGGTGTCCACCGAGACCGGCACCGGCAGCTCCGCCGCGAGGCGCCGCACCACCGGCTCGACCCGCCGCAGCTCCTCCTCCGCGTCCACCGGCGCCGCACCGGGCCGGGTCGATTCGCCGCCCACGTCGACGAGGTCGGCCCCCTCCTCCACCATCTGCCAGGCGCGCTCGCAGGCGCGCCCGGGGTCGGCCCACCGGCCGCCGTCCGAGAACGAGTCCGGCGTGACGTTGAGGATCCCCATGACCCGCGGCCGGCCCAGATCGAGCCAGCGTCCGCCGCAGTCGATGCCCGGCATCGCCCTCCCCCAGTCCGCAACGGCCACGGCCGCCCGCAGGCGGCCGTGGGTTCGCGCCGCCGCGGCGCTCAGTGCTCGCTCGCGGGTCTCCCGATGGCGCCGTCGGTGCGCCCGCCCCGCGCCGGCGCCGCCACCGCCTCGCCGGGGCCGACGTCGGAGTCGGACCAGCCCTGGGGCGGGCGGGGCGGGCGCCCGGCCATGATGTCGTCGATCTGCTCGCTGTCGAGCGTCTCGTACTTCATCAGGGCCTCGGCCATGGCGTGCAGCTTGTCCCGGTGCTCGGTGAGGATCTCGCGGGCGCGGGTGTAGTTGCGCTCGATGATCGCGCGCACCTCCTCGTCGATGGCCCGCGCCGTCTCCTCGGAGACGGTCTTGTGGCGCGTGATGGCGTGGCCGAGGAAGACCTCGCCCTCCTCCTCGCTGTAGGTGAGCGGCCCCAGCCGCTCCGAGAGGCCCCATTTGGTGACCATGCTGCGGGCGATCTCGGTGGCGCGCTGGATGTCGTTCTGCGCCCCCGTGGTGACGCACTCGGGCCCGAAGACCAGCTCCTCGGCGACGCGGCCGCCGAAGAGGCTCGCGATCTGGCTCTCCAGGCGCCGGCGCGAGTAGCTGTAGCGGTCGTCCTCGGGCAGGAACACCGTCACCCCGAGGGCGCGCCCGCGCGGAATGATGGAGACCTTGTGCACGGGGTCGTGGTCGGGCACCAGCCGCCCGACGATGGTGTGGCCGGACTCGTGGTAGGCGGTGAGCCGCTTCTCGTCCTCACTCATCACCATGGAGCGGCGCTCGGCCCCCATGAGGATCTTGTCCTTGGCGCGCTCGAAGTCCTCCATGTCCACCACGCGCTTGTTGGCGCGCGCCGCGAAGAGAGCGGCCTCGTTGACGAGGTTGGCGAGATCCGCCCCCGAGAAGCCCGGCGTGCCGCGCGCGATGATGGCCGGCTTGACGTCGTCGGCGAGCGGCACGCGGCGCATGTGCACGCGCAGGATCTGCTCGCGGCCGCGCACGTCGGGCAGCGGCACCACCACCTGGCGGTCGAAGCGCCCGGGGCGCAGCAGCGCCGGGTCCAGCACGTCCGGCCGGTTGGTGGCGGCGATGACGATCACGCCCTCGTTGCCCTCGAAGCCGTCCATCTCCACCAGGAGCTGGTTCAGGGTCTGCTCGCGCTCGTCGTGGCCGCCGCCGAGGCCCGCCCCGCGGTGGCGCCCGACGGCGTCGATCTCGTCGATGAAGACGATGCAGGGGGCGTGCTTCTTGGCCTGGTCGAACATGTCGCGCACGCGCGAGGCGCCCACGCCCACGAACATCTCCACGAAGTCCGACCCGGAGATGGTGAAGAAGGGCACCTTGGCCTCGCCGGCGATGGCCTTGGCGAGCAGCGTCTTGCCCGTCCCCGGCGGCCCCACCATGAGGACGCCGCGGGGGATCTTGCCGCCGAGGCGCTGGAACTTGGCCGGGTCGCGCAGGAACTCCACCAGCTCGGCCACCTCCTGCTTCGCCTCCTCGACCCCGGCCACGTCGGCGAAGGTGACCTTGACCTGGTCCTCGCTGAGCATGCGGGCCCGGCTCTTGCCGAAGGACATGGCACTGCGCCCGCCGGCCCCGCCCTGCATCTGGCGCATGAAGAAGACCCAGACGCCGATGAGGAGCAGCATCGGGAACCAGGAGATGAAGATCTGCATCAGGAGCGACTGCTGCTCCGGCGGGCGGGCGTCGATCTCCACCCCCGCATCCAGCAGGTCGCCGATGAGGCCCGGATCCCCCGGGCTGTAGGTGGTGAAGCGCTGTCCGGCGCGCGTCAGCCCCTGGATCGTGCGCCCCTCGATCACCACCTTCTCGACGTTGCCCTGGCGCACCTCCTCGATGAACTGGGAGTAGGCGACCTGGTGCGAGGGGGTCGGCCGGGCCCCGAAGTTGTTGAACACCGACATCAGGACCACGGCGATGATGATCCAGAGGATCAGGTTCTTGGCCATGTCATTCAAGGCAGAAGCCCTCCAGCCTGGCGGCACGCGGCACGGAGCCGCCGCCCGCCCCCGGGGCCGTGCGCGGATGCAGGGGGGGTGGCATGCGGTTCCGCCGTCCCGGCCGACTATACATGACTATAGTGCCTGGCCAGGAGATAAAGTTCACTGCTGCGCGCCCGCGAGGCGGGCGGCTTGCGCGTGGCCACGGCGGCGAAGGCCGCCCCCAGGCGCGCCCGCAGGGCGGCAAGCTCGGGCCCCTCGAAGACCTTCACGAGCAGGTCCCCGCCCGGGCGCAGGACCCCCTCGGCGAAGTCGATGGCGGCAAGCGCCAGCGCCTCGGCGAGGGCGCGGTCGCGATCGCGGACCCCGCTCAGGCTCGGCGCCATGTCGGAGAGGACGAGGTCGGCGGGGCCGCCGAGCCGGGCCCGCACGGTCTCGGCCACCGCCGCCTCCGTGAAGTCCCCCTGGACGAAGTCCACCCCCGCGATGGGCGCCATGGGGAGCCGGTCCACGGCGACCACGCGACCGCCCGGCGCCACCCGCCCGGCGGCGTACTCGGACCATCCCCCCGGCGCCGCGCCCAGATCCACCACCACCATCCCGGGGCGCAGCAGCCGGTCGCGGCGGTCGAGCTCGGCCAGCTTGTAGCCCGCCCGCGAGCGCCGGCCCTCCTCGCGCGCCCGCCGCACGTAGGGATCGCGGCGCTGCCGCGCGAGCCAGCGCCGGCTGCTCGCGCGGCTCACGCCCCCTCCCCGCGCTCGAGCGCGCGCAGCAGACGCCGCGTCCGCCACACCAGCCACAGCGCGGCACCGGCGCCGTAGGCGGCCGCCACCGCAAGCCCCGCCCCCCGCCCCAGCCAGCGCACGCAGAGGAGCGCCACCGGCAGGGCGAGGAGGACGAGCAGCCCGAGCTCGAGCTTGACCGGGTTGAGCGGGCTCGGCGCGATGGTGAAGGCGCCCCGCGGCGGCGCTACACTGTGCGCCCCTTTCCGTGCAGGATCAGCGGCCATGCTCAGCGAGCCCCAGAAGCGCAATCTGCGCCGCCTCGGCCACCGCCTGCGGCCGGTGGTGATCCTCGGCCAGGCCGGCCTCAGCGCGGGCGTGCGCGCCGAGCTCGAGCGGGCCTTCGCCGACCACGAGCTCGTCAAGGTGCGGATCAACGCCGCCGACCGCGCCGCCCGCGCGGCGCTGCTCGCGGCGATCCTGGAGGCGACCCGTGCCGAGCTGGTGCAGCGCATCGGCCATGTCGCCCTCCTCTACCGGCGCAACCCCGAGCGCCCGCGCATCGACCCCGACGCCGGGCCGCGGTCTCACTCGTAGCGGACGTCGACGATCTCGTAGTGGCGCACCCCGGCCGGCGCCTGCACCTCCACCTCGTCGCCCGCCTCCTTGCCGATGAGCGCCCGCGCGATGGGGGAGCTGACCGAGATCAGCCCCTGTTTGATGTCGGCCTCGAGGTCGCCGACGATCTGGTAGGTCACCTTCTCGTCGGTCTCGACGTCGAGCAGCTCCACGGTGGCCCCGAAAACCACCTTGCCGTTGGCCGGCAGGGTGGCGACGTCGATGATCTGGGCCGAGGCGAGCTTGCTCTCGAGCTCCTTGATGCGTCCCTCGATGAAGCTCTGCTGCTCCTTGGCGGCGTGGTACTCGGCGTTCTCCCGCAGGTCGCCGTGGGCACGGGCCTCGGCGATGGCCTTGATGATGCGGGGACGCTCCTCGTTCTTCAGGCGCCTGAGCTCCTCACGCAGGCGCTCGGCGCCGCGACGGGTCAGGGGCACCCTGGTCATGATCCTCCCTCCGCGTGCAGGTCCTGCAGCCGGTAGACGTCGCCGCCCCCCTCCTCCGCGATGGCCACGCAGATGGCGCGCGCCCCGGCGAGGGTGGTGGTGTAGGCCACCTTGTGCTGGAGCGCGGTGCGGCGGATCTCGTAGGAGTCGGCGATCGCCTGCCTGCCTTCGGTGGTGTTGATGATGAGGCTCACCTCGTCGTTCTTGAGCATGTCCACGATGTGGGGCCGTCCCTCCTTGACCTTGTTCACCCGGGTCACCGCAAGCCCCGCCGCCTGCAGCGCCGCCGCGGTGCCGGCGGTGGCGTAGAGCTCGAAGCCGCAGGCCGCGAGCATCCGCGCGCACTCGACTGCGCCCGGCTTGTCGGCGTCGCGCACGCTGAGCAGCGCCCGCCCGCCCCGCGGCAGCCGCTGCCCGGCGGCCAGCTGCGCCTTGGCGAAGGCCTCCCCGAAGCTGCGGCCGACGCCCATCACCTCGCCCGTAGACTTCATTTCGGGCCCGAGCAGGGGATCGACGCCGGGGAACTTGATGAAGGGGAAGACGGCCTCCTTGACCAAATAATAGCGCGGCGTACACTCCGTGGTCAGTCCCTGCTCGGCGAGGCTGCGGCCGGTCATGCAGCGCACCCCCACCTTGGCCAGGGGCACCCCCACCGCCTTGGAGACGAAGGGCACCGTGCGCGAGGCCCGCGGGTTGACCTCCAGGACGTAGATCTCGCCGTCCTGGATCGCGAACTGGGCGTTGACCAGGCCCACCACCCGAAGCTCCAGGGCGAGCCGCCGCATCTGCTCGCGCAGCGCCTCCTGCAGCGCCCCATCCAGCGAGTGCGGCGGCAGGGCGCAGGCGGAGTCGCCGGAATGGACCCCCGCCTGCTCGATGTGCTCCATGATGCCGCCGATCCAGACCCGCTCGCCGTCGCAGACCGCGTCCACGTCCACCTCGATGGCGTCGTCGAGGAAGCGGTCCAGCAGCACCGGCGAGTCGTTGGAGACCTGCACCGCCTCGCGCATGTAGCGGCCGAGGTCCTCTTCGCCGTAGACGATCTCCATCGCCCGCCCCCCGAGGACGTAGGACGGGCGCACCACCAGCGGATAGCCGATCTCGCGCGCCAGCGCCAGGGCCTCCTCGGCGCTCGAGGCGGTGCGGTTGGGGGGCTGGCGCAGACCGAGGCGGTGCACGAGCCCCTGGAAGCGCTCGCGGTCCTCCGCGAGGTCGATGGACTCGGGGCTGGTGCCGATGATGGGCGCGCCCGCCCGCTCCAAGGCGCGGGCGAGCTTGAGCGGGGTCTGCCCGCCGTACTGGACGATCACCCCCTCCGGCCGCTCCACGTGCAGGATCTCCAGCACGTCCTCGAGGGTGAGCGGCTCGAAGTAGAGCCGGTCGGAGGTGTCGAAGTCGGTGGAGACCGTCTCCGGGTTGCAGTTGACCATGATGGTCTCGAAGCCGTCCTCGCGCAGGGCCAGGGCCGCGTGCACGCAGCAGTAGTCGAACTCGATGCCCTGGCCGATGCGGTTGGGGCCGCCGCCGAGGATGACGATCTTGCGCCGGTCGGTGGGCTCGGCCTCGCACTCCTCCTCGTAGGTGGAGTAGAGATAGGCGGTGGTGGTGGCGAACTCGGCCGCGCAGGAGTCGACGCGCTTGAAGACCGGGCGCACCCCGAGCTGGTGGCGCAGGACCCGGACCGCCTCCTCGGAGGTGTCCAGGAGCCGCGCCAGGCGCCGGTCCGAGAAGCCCATGCGCTTGAGCGCACGCAGCCGCTCGCGGTCGAGGGCCTCGAGCCCCGCGGCCCGCACCGCCTCCTCCTCGCGCACGATCTCCTCGATCTGGGCGAGGAACCAGGGGTCGATGGCGCTGAGCTCGTGCACCTCGTCCACCCCCAGCCCCATGCGGAAGGCGTCGGCGACGTAGCGGATGCGCTCGGGCCCGGGCTGGCGCAGCTCGTGGCGCAGCGTCTCGAGGGCGTCCTCGCCGTCGCGATCGAGGATCTCGTCGAGGCCGTCGATGCCGGTCTCGAGCCCGCGCAGCGCCTTCTGCAGCGACTCCTGGAAGGTGCGCCCGATGGCCATCACCTCGCCCACCGACTTCATCTGCGTGGTCAGGCGCGGCTCGGCCTGGGGGAACTTCTCGAAGGCGAAGCGCGGGATCTTGGTGACCACGTAGTCGATGGTGGGCTCGAAGGAGGCCGGCGTGGCGCCGCCGGTGATCTCGTTGGCGAGCTCGTCCAGGGTGTAGCCGACGGCGAGCTTGGCCGCCACGCGCGCGATGGGAAAGCCCGTGGCCTTGGAGGCGAGGGCCGAGGAGCGCGACACGCGCGGGTTCATCTCGATCACCACCATGCGCCCGTCGGCGGGATTGACGGCGAACTGGACGTTGGAGCCGCCGGTGTCCACCCCGATCTCGCGCAGCACGGCGATGGCGGCGTCGCGCATGCGCTGGTATTCCTTGTCGGTGAGCGTCTGCGCCGGCGCCACGGTGATGGAGTCGCCGGTGTGCACCCCCATGGGGTCGAGGTTCTCGATGGAGCAGACGATGATGCAGTTGTCCCTGCGGTCCCGCACCACCTCCATCTCGAACTCCTTCCACCCCAGCACCGACTCCTCCAGCAGGACCTCGGTGGTGGGCGAGAGGTCGAGGCCGCGCTCGACGATCTCGAGGAACTCCTCGCGGTTGTAGGCGATGCCGCCGCCGCTGCCGCCGAGGGTGAAGGAGGGGCGGATGATCACCGGGAAGCCGATGGAGGGCTGGACCTGCACCGCCTCCTCGACGCTGTGGGCGATGGCGGCGCGCGGCACCTCCAGGCCGATGCGCTGCATGGCCTCGCGGAAGCGCTCGCGGTCCTCGGCCTTGTCGATGGCCTCGCGGCTGGCGCCGATGAGCTCGACGCCGAAGGCGTCCAGCACCCCCTCGCGGGCGAGGTCGAGGGCGGTGTTGAGCGCGGTCTGCCCGCCCATGGTGGGCAGCAGCGCGTCGGGGCGCTCGCGCTCGATGATGCGGGCCACCGTGCGCCACTCCACCGGCTCCACGTAGACGGCGTCGGCCATCTCCGGGTCGGTCATGATGGTGGCCGGGTTGGAGTTGACGAGGATGACGCGGTAGCCCTCCTCGCGCAGGGCCTTGCAGGCCTGGCTGCCGGAGTAGTCGAACTCGCAGGCCTGGCCGATGATGATGGGACCCGCGCCCAGGATCAGGATCGATTCGATGTCGGTGCGTTTCGGCATGGGCGTCGCGTTCAGGGCCGCCTCAGGCGGCCGCCTCCATGAGACGGACGAAGCGGTCGAAGAGGTGGCCCACGTCGTGGGGGCCGGGGCTCGCCTCCGGGTGGCCCTGGAAGCCGAAGGCGGGGGCCTCCGTGTGCTCGATCCCCTGGAGCGAACCGTCGAAGAGGGAGCGGTGGGTGGGGCGCAGGGTCGGCGGCAGGCTCACCTCGTCCACGGCGAAGCCGTGGTTCTGGCTGGTGATAAGGACGCGGCCGCCGTCGAGCTCCAGCACCGGATGGTTGGCGCCGTGGTGGCCGAACTTCATCTTCACCGTGCGCGCCCCCGCGGCGAGCCCGAGGATCTGGTGCCCGAGGCAGATCCCGAACAGCGGCACGCCCCGCCCGAGGAAGGTGCGCGCGGCCTCGATGGCGTAGCGGCACGGCTCGGGATCGCCCGGGCCGTTGGAGAGGAAGACCCCGTCCGGGGCCATGGCCAGGACCTCCTCGGCGGGCGTGGCCGCCGGCACCACGGTCACGCGGCAGCCGCGCGCCACCAGCATGCGCAGGATGTTGCGCTTGACCCCGAAGTCGTAGGCCACCACGTGCAGGCGCGGCGCGGGCCGCGGCGCCGCGGCGTCGGCGGCGAGGTCCCAGGTGGACTCGGTCCACTCGTAGCGCTCGGCGGTGGTCACCTCCCGCGCCAGATCCATGCCCTTCAGGCCCGGAAAGGCCTGGGCCAGCGCCACCGCCTCCGCGGGATCGGCGTCGTCACCGGCCCAGAGGCAGCCGTTCATGGCGCCGCGGGTGCGCAGCCTGCGGGTCAGGGCGCGGGTGTCGAGGCCGGCGATGGCGACCACGCCGCGCCGCTCCAGGTAGGCGGGCAGATCCTCGCGGGCGCGCCAGCTGCTCGCGCGCGGCGGCACGTCGCGCACCACCAGCCCCGAGGCCCAGATCCGCGCCGCCTCCTCGTCGCCGGGGTTGGCGCCGACGTTGCCGATGTGCGGATAGGTCAGGGTGACGATCTGGCGGGCGTAGGAGGGATCGGTGAGGATCTCCTGGTAGCCCGTCATGGCGGTGTTGAACACCACCTCGCCGACGACCCGGCCGGGCACGCCGACGGATACGCCCCGGAAGATCGTGCCGTCTTCCAGCGCGAGCAGTGCCGGTGCGCGCAAGGGGACCGCCTCCTCGTTCAGGGATCGCACACAGAAAGCGGGAGGGGCCGCAGCCCATCCCGCCCATGCGGCCGCCACGCGGCCAAATTGACGGCATTTTAAGCCCCCGCGACGGGGGTGTCTAATCGCGCAGCCCGAGCACGTCCTGCATGTCGTAGAGCCCCGGCGGGCGGCCCACGACCCAGGCCGCCGCCCGCATGGCGCCGGCGGCGAAGGTCATGCGGCTCGAGGCGCGGTGGGTGATCTCCACCCGCTCCCCCTCGGCGGCGAAGAGCACCGTGTGCTCGCCCACGATGTCCCCGGCGCGGATGGTGGCGAAGCCGATCTGCTCGCGCGGCCGCGCCCCGGTATGGCCCTCGCGGCCGTAGACCGCGCAGGCCGTGAGGTCCCGCCCGAGGGCCTGCGCCACCACCTCGCCCAGGCGCAACGCCGTGCCCGAGGGCGCGTCGACCTTGTGGCGATGGTGGGCCTCGACGATCTCCACGTCCACCGCGTCACCCAGCACCCGCGCCGCCAGCTCCGCGAGGCGGAAGCAGAGGTTGACGCCGACGCTCATGTTGGGCGCGAAGACGATGGGGATCTCGGCCGCGGCCTCCTCCACTGCGCGGCGCTGGCCGCCGTCGAGGCCGGTGGTGCCGATCACCATCGCCCGCCCGGCGCGGCGGCACGCCGCGACGTGGGCCACCGTCGGCTCCGGCAGCGTGAACTCCACCAGCACCTCGGCGCGCGCGAGCACCGCCTCCACGTCGTCGGTGACCGCCACCCCGAGGGCCGCCCCCCCGGCCAGCACCCCGGCGTCGCTGCCCAGGGCGGGGCTGCCGGGCCGCTCGAGGGCGCCGGCAAGCTCCAGCCCCTCCGCCTGCCGGCAGGCCTCCACCAGGGCCCGCCCCATGCGCCCTGCCGCACCCGCGATCGCCACCCGTGCCATCGTCCCCCCTCCGGTTCCAGAGCCTGTCCGCGCGGCGCAGGATAGCGCAGGCGGCAGGCCCGCCGCACCGCGTCCCGCCCCCGCTCAGCGCCCGCCGGTGATGGCCTCGAAGAAGCGCTTGACGCCGTCGAGCCAGGAGCTCTCGCGCGGGTTGTGGCGCCCGCCCGAGCCCGACATGGTCCGCCCCAGCTCCTCCAGCAGCTCGCGCTGCCGCGGCGTGAGGTTGACCGGGGTCTCCACCACGACGCGGCAGAGCAGGTCCCCGGGCGGGCCGCCGCGCACCGGCCGCACGCCCTTGCCGCGCAGGCGGAAGAGCTTGCCGGTCTGGGTCTCGGGCGGGATGCGCAGGACCACCCGGCCGTCCAGGGTGGGGATCTCCAGCTCGCCGCCGAGGGCCGCGGTGACGATGTTGACCGGCACCTCGCAGTAGAGGTCGTTGCCGTCGCGGCGGAAGATGGGGTGCTCGCGCACCCGGATGTGGACGTAGAGGTCGCCGGGCGGGCCGCCCTGCTCGCCCGCCTCGCCCTCGCCGGCGAGGCGGATGCGGTCGCCCGTGTCGACCCCGGGCGGGACCTTGACCGAGAGCGTCTTGCTGCGCTGGACCCGGCCCCGGCCGCGACACGCCGGGCACGGCCGCTCGATCAGCACCCCCGCGCCCCGGCAGTGGGGGCAGGTCTGCTGGATGGAGAAGAAGCCCTGCTGCATCCGCACCTGGCCGTGGCCGCCGCAGGTGCGGCAGGTCACCGGGCGGGTGCCCGGGGCGGCGCCGCTGCCGCCGCAGACCTCGCAGGCGGCCAGGGTCGGGACGCGGATCCGCACCGTGGTGCCCCGCACCGCCTCCTCGAGGTCGATCTCGAGGTTGTAGCGCAGGTCCGCCCCGCGGTAGCTGCGCCCGCCGCCGCCCTCGCCGAAGATGTCGCCGAAGATGTCGCCGAAGATGTCGCTGAAGCTCGGACCCCGCCCGCCGAAGCCGCCCCCGCCGGCGGCGGCCGCGGGATCGACGCCGGCGTGGCCGAACTGGTCGTAGGCGGCCCGCTTCTGGGGATCGGAGAGGACCTCGTAGGCCTCCTTGATCTCCTTGAAGCGCTCCTCGGCCTCCTTGTCCCCCGGATTGCGGTCCGGGTGGTACTTCATGGCGAGGCGCCGGTAGGCCTTCTTGATCTCGGCGTCGCTGGCGTTGCGCGCGACCCCGAGCGCCTCGTAGTAGTCACGCCTGGGCATGCATGGCTCCCCTGTCGCGCCGCCTCGGCCGCGGCCCCGGCGCCCCGAACACGCAGGCGCGCGGGCCGCCCGGCCCGCGCGCCCCTCCCCGCCCGCGTCGCCGCGGGCCTCTTACTTGCGGTTGTCGTCCACCTCCTCGAACTCGGCGTCCACGACGTCGTCGCCCGAGGCCGACGCGCCGGCGCCCCCCTCGGCACCGCCCTGGCCGGCCCCCGCGGCGCCGCCGTAGGCCTTCTGCGCGATGCGCCCCGAGATCTCCGCCAGCGCCCGCGTCCTCGCCTCGATCTCGGCCTTGTCGTCGCCCTTCATGGCCTCCTCGAGGGCCTTGATCGCCTCCTCGGCCTGCGCCTTGTCCGCGGCCTCCACCTTGTCGCCCAGCTCGCCGAGGGACTTGCGCGTGGCGTGGATGAGGTTGTCGGCCTGGTTGCGCGCCTCCACCAGCTCGCGTGCCCGGCGGTCCTCCTCGGCATGGAGCTCGGCGTCCTTGATCATGCGCTGGATCTCCTCCTCGGTCAGGCCGCTGGAGGGCTGGATGCGCACCGACTGCTCCTTGCCCGTGGCCTTGTCCTTGGCGGAGACGTGGAGGATGCCGTTGGCGTCGATGTCGAAGGTGACCTCGATCTGCGGCACCCCGCGCGGCGCCGGCGGGATGTCGGTGAGGTCGAAGCGCGCCAGCGACTTGTTGTCCTTCGCCAGCGGCCGCTCGCCCTGCAGCACGTGCACCGTCACCGCCGTCTGGTTGTCCTCGGCGGTGGAGAAGATCTGCGTCGCCCGCGTCGGGATGGTGGTGTTCTTCTCGATGATCTTGGTCATCACCCCGCCGAGGGTCTCGATGCCCAGCGACAGCGGCGTGACGTCGAGCAGGAGCACGTCCTTGACCTCGCCCGCGAGCACGCCGGCCTGGATCGCGGCGCCGATGGCCACCGCCTCGTCGGGGTTGACGTCCTTGCGCGGCTCCTTGCCGAAGAACTCCCTCACCGCCTCCTGCACCTTGGGCATGCGCGTCTGGCCGCCGACCAGGATGACGTCGTCGATGTCCTTGACCGTGAGGCCGGCGTCCTTGAGCGCGATCCTGCAGGGCTCGATGGTGCGCGCGATGAGATCCTCCACCAGCGACTCGAGCTTGGCCCGCGTCACCTTCATGTTGAGATGCTTGGGCCCGCTCTTGTCGGCGGTGATGTAGGGCAGGTTGATCTCCGTCTGCTGGGTCGAGGACAGCTCGCACTTGGCCTTCTCGGCCGCCTCCTTGAGCCGCTGCATCGCGAGCGGATCCCCGCGCAGGTCGATGCCGGTGTCCTTCTTGAACTCGTCGACGATGTAGTCGATGAGGCGCTTGTCGAAGTCCTCGCCGCCGAGGAAGGTGTCGCCGTTGGTGGCCAGGACCTCGAACTGGTGCTCGCCGTCCACCTCCGCGATCTCGATGATGGAGATGTCGAAGGTGCCGCCGCCAAGGTCGTAGACGGCCACCTTGCGGTCGCCGGGCTGCTTGTCGAGGCCGTAGGCGAGCGCCGCCGCGGTGGGCTCGTTGATGATGCGCTTGACCTCCAGCCCGGCGATGCGCCCGGCGTCCTTGGTGGCCTGGCGCTGGGCGTCGTTGAAGTAGGCGGGGACGGTGATGACCGCCTCCTTCACCTCCTCGCCGAGGTAGTTCTCGGCGGTCTTCTTCATCTTCATGAGGACCCGCGCCGAGATCTCGGGCGGGGCCATCTTCTTGCCCCGGACCTCGACCCAGGCGTCGCCGTTGTCGGCGCGCACGATCTTGTACGGCACCATCTTGATGTCGCGCTGGACGACGTCGTCGTCGTACTTGCGCCCGATGAGCCGCTTGATGGCGAAGAGGGTGTTCTCGGGGTTGGTGACCGCCTGGCGCTTGGCCGGCGCACCCACCAGCACCTCTCCGTCCTCGGTGAAGGCGACGATGGACGGCGTCGTGCGCGCGCCCTCCTCGTTCTCGATGACGCGCGGCTTGCCGTTCTCCATCACCGCCACGCAGGAGTTGGTGGTGCCGAGGTCGATGCCGATGATCTTGCCCATGGTTGCCTGTCTCCCCTGATCGGCCGACCCCGCGGCCGGCCCTGAATCCGTAGCCCTCGATCCGGACCCCGCCCGGCGACGAGCCCGGCGGGCGCTGCCCCCTCAGGTGGGGGCGAGGCGGCGTCGATTCAAGCGTGCTCGTCCACCTTCGGCCGCCCCTCGGCACCGCCCTTGCCGGTGGAGACCGAGACCAGCGCCGGCCGGATGAGCCGGTCGTTGAGCAGGTAGCCCTTCTGGAAGACGTTGAGGACGGTGTTGGGCTCGACGTGATCGGCCGGCTGGCTGGTCATGGCCTGGTGGCGCTCCGGGTCGAAGCGCTCGCCCTGGGGGTCGATCTCGCGGATGCCGAACTTCTCCATCACGCCGGTGAGCAGCTTGAGGGTGAGCTCCGTGCCCTCGCGCAGCTTCTCGATGTCCGCCCCCTCCTCGGCGGCGGCGCTGAGCCCGAGCTCGAGGCTGTCGCGCACCGCCAGCAGCTCCTTCGCGAACGCCTCCAGGGCGTACTTGCGCGCCGCCTCCACCTCGCGCTCCATGCGCCGGCGCAGGTTCTCGAGCTCGGCCCGCGCCCGCAGGAGCTGGTCCCAGTGCTCGGCGGCGCGGGCCTTCGTCTCCTCCAGCTCCCGCCGCAGCGCCTCCACGTCCACCGCCTCGGCCGCGGTCTCGCCGCCCTGCGCGGCCTCGCCGCCGCTGCGCTCCAGTTCCTCTCGCTCCTCGCTCATCTGCCTCACCCTTTCCAGCAATCGCCCGCGCGGGGCACGCGCGCGCCCCGCGAACCGGTTCCGCTTCAACCCGATGTGGGTCCTAGTGCCGCTGATTCAAGGCCGCGCTGAGGAGCCGCGCGGTCACGTCCACCAGCGGGATGACGCGCTGGTAGGCCATGCGCGTCGGGCCGATCACGCCCAGCACACCGACCCGGCGCCCGTCTACCGAATAGGGCGCCGTGACCACGCTGCACTGGTCGAGGACCTCGAAGCCCGACTCCTCACCGATGAAGATCTGCACCCCGCGGGCGTGCAGGCACTGGTCGAGCAGGTGCAGCAGGTCGCTCTTCTCGTTGAAGGCCTCGAACAGCCGCCGCAGCCGCTCCAGGCTCCCCAGCTCCGCAAAGCCCATCAGCTGCGTCTCGCCCCGCAGGACGTAGTCCTCGCGCCGCTCCGGCACCAGGGCCTTGTCGGCCACCTCGACGATGGCCCCCATGGCGCGGTCCACCGCCGCCCGCACCTCGCGCATCTCCGCCACCAGCCGCTCGCGCACCTCGGCAAGCTCCCGGCCGGCGTAGTTGTGGGTGAGATAGCGGGCGGCGCGCTCGAGCTCCCGCCGGTCGTAGACCCGCTGGGTGTGGATGATGCGGTTCTGCACCTCGCCCTCGGTGCTCACCATGACCACCAGGACGCGGTTGCCCGAGAGCGGCAGGAACTCCACCTCGCGCAGGACGAAGCGCTCCCGCCTCGGCAGCGTCACCACGCCCGCCATGCGCGTGATCTCGGAAAGGAGCGAGGAGGCCGCGGCCACCAGCTCCTCCGGCTCGGCCTCCTGGTCGAGCCCGGCCCGCAGCCGCTCCACCTCCTCCTCCCCCGGGGGGCGCATGGTGAGCAGGGCGTCGACGAAGAAGCGGTAGCCCTTGACCGTGGGCACCCGCCCGGCCGAGGTGTGGGGCGAGGTCACGAGCCCCAGCTCCTCGAGATCGGCCATGACGTTGCGCACCGTGGCGGGGCTGATCTCGAGGCCCGCGTCGCGGGCGAGGGTGCGCGAACCCACCGGATGGCCGTCGCGGATGTAGCGCTCCACCAGCACCTTGAGCAGGCGCTGGGCGCGCTCGCTGAGCACCGGAAGCCTGTCCCGTTCCTGCACCCCGGTCATGGTTCCACGGCGGCCTTTGGGGTCGTTCTTCCCGTCGCTTAGCACTCTACCGCCGCGAGTGCTAAGGGTCAAGGCGCGCCGTCGGGCCCGCGCAACAGCCCAAGCCCCTGCGCCCGCCCCGGGGCACCGCCGCCTGGCCCCTGCCGCGCCCGACCGCCTTGGCGCCCCGCGCAGGCGGTGCTATGGTCGCCGCGATCCGCGGGAGGCGCCCATGTCCTTCGCCACCATCGGCATCATCGGCAAGCACGGCGACCCCGCCGTGGGGGAGACCATCGCGCGCCTGGCGGCGCTGCTCGCCGGGCGTGACCTGCGCCTGCTCCTGGACGAGGCCACCGCCGAGACCTGCCCCGGCCTCGAGCTCGAGACCGCCGACCGCGAGGCCCTCGGCCGCGCCTGCGACCTCGTCCTCATCGTCGGCGGCGACGGCACGCTGCTCCACGCCGCGCGCTCGCTGGTGGAGCACGAGGTGCCGCTGCTCGGGATCAACCTTGGGCGCAGGGGCTTCCTCGTGGACGTCTCGCCGGCGGAGATGGAGGCCACCCTCGACCGCATCCTCGACGGCGCCTACGAGGAGGAGCGCCGCTTCCTGCTCGCCGCGGAAGTGGTGCGCGACGGCGAGCGCGTCGGCGCCGCGCGCGCCCTCAACGACGTCGTGGTGCACAAGCTGGACGTGGCGCGCATGATCGAGACCGAGGCCCACGTGGACGGACGTCACCTCTACACCCTGCGCTCGGACGGGCTCATCGTGGCCACGCCCACCGGGTCCACCGCCTACGCCCTCTCGGGCGGCGGCCCCATCCTCGAGCCCTCCCTCGACGCCCTGGTGCTGGTCCCCATCTGCCCCCACAGCCTGAGCAACCGCCCCTTCGTCACCGGGGCCGACGCGGTGGTGGAGATCCGCGTCCACGCCCACGCGGCCCAGCTCACCTGCGACGGGCAGATCAACCTCCAGCTCGAGGCCGGGGACCGGGTGCGGGTGCGCCGCATGGCGCCGCCGATCCGCCTCATCCATCCCCCCGGCCACGACTACTACGAGATCCTGCGCACCAAGCTGCACTGGAACCGCTGAGCGCACCATGCTTGCCGAGCTGCACCTGCGCGACTTCGTTCTCGTGGAACGCGCCACCATCCTCCTGCGCCCCGGCCTGACCGTGATCACCGGTGAGACCGGGGCCGGCAAGTCGCTCCTGGTGGACGCCCTGGAGACGGTCCTCGGCGGGCGCGCCGGCGCCGAAAGCGTGCGCCCGGGGGCGGCGCGGGCCGAGATCGGCGCGGTCTTCGATCTCGGCGCCGCGCCGGCGGTGCTCGCCGCCCTCGCCGAGCTGGACCTCGACGACGGCGAGGCCTGCGTCCTGCGCCGGGTGATCGCCGCCGAGGGGCGCAGCCGCGCCTACGTCAACGGCCGCCCCGTGACCGTCCAGCAGCTGCGCGCCGTGGGGGCGCTGCTCGCCGACATCCACGGCCAGCACGAGCACCAGTCGCTGCTCACCCGCGAGGCCCAGCGCGAGCTCCTCGACGCCTACGGCGGCCACACCGCCCTCGCCGAGGCGGTGTGCACCGCCCACACCGCCTGGCGGGAGGCGCGCGAGCGCCTCGCGCGGCTCGAGCGGGAGGCGGCCGAGCGCGCCGCCGAACGCGAGCTCACCGCCTACCAGGTGGCCGAGCTGGAGGCCCTGGGGCTGGCCGAGGGCGAGGCCGAGGCCCTGGAGCGGGAGCAGCGGCGGCTGGCCCGCGCCGAGGAGCTCCTCGCCACCTGCGGCGGCGCCGTGGAGGCCCTCTACGAGGGCGAGGGCGAGACCGTCCACGCCCGCCTGACGCGGCTCGCCGACGCCCTCCACCGCCTCGCCGAGGCCGAGCCCCGCTGCGCCGAGGCGGCCGCCCTCCTGGAGGGGGCCGCGGTGCAGATCGAGGAGGCGGTGCACGGCCTGCGCGGGGTCCTCGCCGCCACCGAGCTCGACCCGCAGCGGCTCGCCGAGGTGGACCGCCGCCTCGGCCAGGTGGTGGCGCTCGCGCGCAAGCACGGGGTCGCCCCGGCGGAGCTCCCGGTCCGCCTCGAGACCCTGCGCCGGCGGCTCGAGGCCCTGGAGGCGGACGATGACGAGCGCGAGGCCCTGTCGGGCCGCCTCGCGGCCCTCGAGGCGGCCTACCGGGAGGCCGCGAAGCGGCTGTCCGAGGCGCGCCGGCGGGCCGCCGCCACCCTCTCCGAGGCCGTCACCGAGGCCATGCAGGGGCTCGGCATGGCGGGCGGGCGCTTCGAGGTCGCGGTGGAGACCGATCCCGCGGCGGCGCCCGCGCCCCACGGCCTCGACCGCGTCGGCTTCCTCCTCGCCGCCAACCCCGGCCAGTCCCCCCGTCCCCTGGCGCGGGTGGCCTCCGGCGGCGAGCTCTCGCGCATCGCCCTCGCCCTGCGGGTCACCGCGGCCGCGGCCCACCGCCCCCCGACCCTGGTCTTCGACGAGGTGGACGTGGGCATCGGCGGTGGCGTCGCCGAGGTGGTGGGCCGCCTGCTGCGGGCGCTGGCGGGCGAGCGGCAGGTGCTGTGCGTGACCCACCTGCCGCAGGTGGCGGCGCAGGGGCACCACCACCTGGCGGTGCACAAGGCGCACGTGGCGGGCACGACGCGGGCCGAGGTGCGCCTCCTCGAGGACGCCGAGGCCCGCGTCGCGGAGCTTGCGCGCATGCTCGGCGGGATCGAGATCACCGCCCGCACGCTGGAGCACGCCCGCGAGCTCATGGCCCGCGCCGGGGCCTAGCGCGGCAGCGGCGGGCTCAGCCCCCGTCGCGGCCCTGCTCGTCGGCGCGGCAGCGGGCGCAGAGGCCGTAGATGTAGAGCACGTGATCGCGGATCTCGTAGCCCGCCTCGGCCGCCACCTGGCGCTGCAGCCGCTCGATCTCGGCGCTCGTGAACTCGTCCACGCGACCGCAGCGCACGCAGACGATGTGGTCGTGATGGCCGCCCTGGTTGAGCTCGTAGACCGCGTGCCCGCCCTCGAAGTGATGGCGCTTGATGAGCCCGGCGGCCTCGAACTGGGTCAGCACCCGGTAGACGGTGGCCAGCCCGATCTCCTCGCCCCGCGCCAGCAGCTGCTTGTAGATGTCCTCGGCGCCGAGGTGGCGGTCGGGGCTCTCCTCGAGCATCTGGAGGATCTTGACCCGGGGGACGGTGACCTTGAGGCCGGCGTTGCGGATGTCGTCGCTCTGCAAGGGTCCACCTCTTCCCGGCCGCGGTGCCACGACGACCGCAAGCCGTTATCATGCCGCGACCGGATTATGCGACGATCGCCGGGACCATGCAAAAGCTTCTCATTCCCCTGGTGACGGTGCTGGCGCTGGCGGGCTGCGGGCGCCTCGTCCATCGTCCCGACCTGCGCCAGGGCAACATCCTCGATCCGAAGGCGGTGGCGCAGCTGCGCGCCGGCATGACCGAGGAGCAGGTCCGTTTCCTGCTCGGCACGCCGCTGGTGCGCGATCCCTTCCACCCGGAACGCTGGGACTACGTGGAGCTGCTGCTGCCGGGCCGGGGCGAGCGGCAGCTTGCCCGTCTCACCCTGCGCTTTCGCGACGGACGCCTCGTGGAGGCCCTGCGCGACGGCGCGCCCCTAGCCCTGCCCTGAGTCCTCGTCCTGCGCTGCGGCGCGGCGCTTGCGCACCTCCTTGGGATCGGCGATGAGGGGGCGGTAGACCTCGACGCGGTCGCCCGGGGCGAGCTCGTGCCCGGGCTTGACCACCTTGCCGTAGACCCCCAGCTTGTTGCGCGCGAGATCGATCTCGGGGAACCGCTCCAGCAGCCCCGAGCGGCGCACCGCCTCCTCGGCGGTGGTGCCCGGCTCCACCTCGAGCTCCAGCACGAGCTGCTCGTCCGCCCGCGCGTAGACCACCTCCACCGTGAACCGCTCAGCCTCTTCCATAGACCTCCTCCGCCCTTCTGCAGAACGCCTCCACCAGGGTCTGGGCGATCTGGTGGAAGACCGGCCCCAGGGCCAGGCTCACCACCCGGCCCGCGAACTCGAACTCGAGGTCGAGGCAGACCCGGCAGCCCCCGCCCGCCGCCTCGTCGAAGCGCCAGAACCCCTCCAGGCGCCGGAACGGCCCCTCCACCAGCCGGATCTCGATCATCTTGCCCGGCTGGACCCGGTTGACGGTGGTGAAGGCCTTGCGCAGGCTGCCGCGGGCGATGACCACCGTGGCCCAGACCGCATCGCCCTCGTCCCGCAGCACGCGGGCCCCCCCGCACCACGGCAGGAAGCGCGGATAGGCCTCGACGTCGTTGACCAGCTCGAACATCTGGCGCGGCGTGTAGGGCACCCGCGCCTCGCGGTGGATGACCGGCACCCCTCCTCCCCTCGACCGCCCGCGGAGGCGGCCCCGTATAATAGCCTGATGGGAAAAGCCAAGGACAACGGCGGCAGCGTCATCGCCGTCAACAAGAAGGCCCGCCACGACTACTTCATCGAGGAGCGGCTCGAGGCCGGCATCGCCCTCGAGGGCTGGGAGGTCAAGGCCCTGCGCGCGGGGCGCATCCAGCTCAAGGAGAGCTACGTCCTCGTGCGCGGCGGCGAGGCCTTCCTCTTCGGCGCCCACATCTCGCCCCTGCCCTCCGCCTCCACCCACGTCGAGCCCGACCCGCGCCGCACCCGCAAGCTGCTCCTGCACCGCGCCGAGCTCAACCGCCTCATCGGCGCGGTGGAGCGGCGCGGCTACACCCTCGTGCCCCTCTCCATGTACTGGAAGCGCGGACGGGCCAAGGTGGAGATCGCGCTCGCCAAGGGCAAGAAGCTGCACGACAAGCGGGCGACCCTGCGCGAGCGCGACTGGCAGCGGGAGCGCCAGCGCCTGCTCAAGGCCCGCTGAGCCCCGTGGACGGGAACCGGCCGAGGGTCTAGACTGTCCCACGTTCAGCCAAGGGGGCGACCTGGGTTCGACGCAGGCTGCGAAACCCGAGGTGCATGCCGAGGTGCAGCTGCCTCGTAAAACTGGCTGCAAACCAATAGTCGCCAACGACGACACCTACGCTCTGGCCGCCTAATCCGGCCAGCCCCTGACCGGTCGGTGCCCGTGCCGCCGGACGGCCTTCGGGCCACCTCAGGGGTCGACGCACACGGGATCGCGGTGCCGCGGGCCCGACGCGGCATCGTCAGAATCACAGGGCTCGCCGCCACCATGCCCTGCCCGTCGGACGGGTGGCGGTCAAAGCAAAGACGAGGCTAAGCATGTAGGACCGAGGGCGTAGGGTCTGCGGACGCGGGTTCGATTCCCGCCGCCTCCACCATCCCCGCGCGACGGGGCCGCCGAGAAGGCGGCCCCGTCTCCCCATCCGACGCGGGACGGGCAACGCGCGGTGCGGTCGGCATCCGGCCGCACCGCCGCTATACTGCCGGCATGCCGCGATGGATCGCCGTCTGCGCCCTCGACGACCTCGAGGAAGACCGGGGCCGGGAGGTGTGGGTCAACCGCCGCCCTCTGGCGCTGTTCCTGCACCGGGGCCGGGTGCACGCCCTCGAGGACCGCTGCCCCCATCGCGAGGGGCAGCTCTCGCGCGGCTGGGTCGCGGACGGTGACGCCGTCTGCCCGCTGCACTGCTGGAACTTCGACCTCGAGACCGGGATCTCGCCCTACGACCTCCACGACCGCGTCGCCGTCTATCCGGTGGCGGTGCGCGACGGGGTGGTGCACGTGGACGCCGACGCCGTCCCGCCCCTGCCCGAGGCCGTCTTCGCCGGCTACCAGGGGCGCTTCCGGCGCTGGCGGCAGGACGCCCGCGGCCACTACGAGGTGCGCCGCCTGGCCAAGGGCATGGGCCCAGCGGTGGAGGCCATGGGCTCGCCGCGCGCCGGCGGACCCGCCCCCGCGGCGGGTCTCGACCGCTTCCACCTGCGCGCGGCGCAGCTTGCCCGCGCGCCGCTGCTCGAGGACGAGCCGGTCTCCACGGAGGTGGTGATCGGGCGCGGCGCCGCCCGGCCCCTCCGCCTCGCCCTCCCCGTCTACGTCTCGCACATGTCCTTCGGCGCGCTGTCGCGGGAGGCCAAGATCGCGCTGGCCAGGGGCGCGGCGGCGGCGGGCACCGCCATCGGCTCCGGCGAGGGCGGGATGCTGCCGGAGGAGCGCGAGGCCGCCGCCCTCTACATCCTCGAGATGGCGAGCGGCTACTTCGGCTGGAACGAGGCCAGCCTGGCCCGCGCCGATGCGGTGGAGATCAAGCTCGGCCAGTCCGCCAAGCCCGGTCTCGGCGGCGAGCTGCCGGCGGCCAAGGTCACCGAGGAGATCTCCGCGGTGCGCGGGATCGCGCCGGGCACGCCCGCCCACTCGCCGGCGCGCTTCCCCGACATCGACGGGCCCGAGGCGCTGCGCGCGCGCATCGCCTGGATCCGCGAACGCACCGCCGGCCGCATCCCCGTGGGCATCAAGCTCGCCGCCAACGACCCCGAGGACGTGCGCGCCGCGCTGGCGCTGGAGCCCGACTTCATCACCGTGGACGGCTACGGCGGCGGCACCGGGGCGGCGCCGGTGGATGTCCGCGACCACTTCGGCATGCCGCTGGTGCAGATCCTGCCCGTTGCGCGCGAGCTGGTGGACGCCCACAACGCGGCCTCGGCCCGCCCGGTGAGCCTCGTCGCCACCGGGGGCCTGTGCACGCCCGTGGACGTGATCAAGGCGCTGGCGCTCGGGGCCGACGCCTGCGCCCTCGCCACCGCCGCGCTCTTCGCCATTGGCTGCGAGTACTACCGCGCCTGCAACAGCGGCGAGTGCCCGGTGGGGATCGCGACGCAGAAGCCCGAGCTGCGCGCCCGCCTCGACATCGCGACCGCCTCGGAGCGCCTAGCCGCCTTCCTCGACGGCAGCCGCCGGCGCATCGAGACCTACCTGCGCGTCATGGGCCGACGCTCGGTGGCCGAGCTCGGCCCGGAGGATCTCATCCGCATCGAGGCCTGAGGCGGGCCGCCTCCGGCCACCGCCTACGAAGCGGCCGGCCGCCGGCGCCAGCCCATGAGACCCAGCCCCGCGCCCAGCAGCGCCAGCGTCGCGGGCTCGGGCACCGGCGTGAAGCCGTCGCCCCCGACGCTGGCCACGCCGGCGAGCGTGGTGGCGTTGCCCGCGGCGTCGGTGTCCACGACGCTGAGGCCGCCCACGAGGCCGAAGGAGTTGTGGGTCGGATCGTTGAGGTCTCCGTCCACGAGCCCCAGACCGCTGCCGAAGGGCGTCACCGTGAAGGGGGGGCTTGCGCCGATGGAGGTGACCGTCACCGGCAGGAAGCCGAAGAGGTCCGGCGGGGTCGGACCGGCGAGCAGATTCGCCCCGCAGGGGAAGCACTCGGAGGCGGCGAACAGACCCCTGCCCGCGTTGATGAAGGCCTCGAGGTCGGCCTTGCGGGCCACCAGCGCATCGAGCTCGTCCCGCGTCAGCATGCCGCCGAAGGCGGAGGCGATCCCCACCGCCTCGTAGGCGGAGAGGTCCGCCGTCGCGAAGCCGGCGGCGTCGACCCAATCGTAGTGGGTGCCGGGCACGAGCCCGATGGCGTTGAGCCCGTCCGCGCCGCGACGGTGGCCGCCGGGGATGGGATCGAAGGACTCGACCCAGAGAAACCGGGTCGTGCTGTCGAAGGCCATGCCCCCGGTGGCGAACTCGAGCCCCACGCGGAGGAGGTTCCGCGCCCCCGCACTGTCCTGCGCATGGTAGTCCGGATCGTGACCGGTCAGGAAGATCGGCCCCGCACCCGCCGGCACGGCGGCAAGCAGGAGCCCTCCGCCCAGCGCACCCAGCCACCACGGATTCTTGCCTTGCATCGCCCTGCTCCCTTCGCGGCCGCCGGCACCCGGCGGCGGTGCGGAAAGCGATGCAGGAACCGTGCCGAGGCCCCTTCGGCCCCTGCCGACCCGAGAGATTGCGCTTGTGGCACAGACCCTTGCCGAGCCTGCTCGACGGCGGTGCAGCGGCCGCCGACGCCTTCGCGGGCCCGCATGTAAAGAATCCTGACATGCCCGGCGCGGACGGGGCCGGGGCACGCCCGGCGGCCGGGCACGCGGATCCCGAGGGACGTGGGAGAACGGACAGCGACCTGGCAGCGGGCACCGGATTGGCCTATCGTGTCCTCAACGCCGCCGGGACCTGCGATGCGCATCCGCCCCCGCGGCACGGCCCGGAGGAAGGGGCCGGCATGGCTGACTGCACCGCCGTCGCGCGAATCATCGTCGTTGGGACGAGCGCCGCCCTCGCGGCGTGCGGGAACGGCTCGGACGGCGGCCCGCTCCCGCCCACATCCTGCTGCACCGAGTCCGGGCTCAACCCGGTGATCGGCTTCGGCACACTGTTCCCGCGGGCATTCTGGAACGATCCCTCGGTACGCCGTGAGGACGGGCAGTACCGTATGTGGCTGACCGCCGGCGACCCCTTGTCGAGCCCGATCCGCGTCGCGGTCTACGAAGCCACGTCCCCGGACGGGCTGGCGTGGACCATCGACCCGGTGGAGCAATTCTCCCCCACGGGGAAGCCGGGCGACTTCGACGAACTGCGCACCGAGACCCCCGAGGTGGTCCTGCACGCCGGCACCTACCACCTCTACTACTCGGGGTGCACGCAGGACGACACGAACGGCTGCGAGAACGGCGTCTACGCCATCGGCCACGCGACATCGACGGACGGGGAGCATTGGGTGCGCGATCCCGCCAATCCCGTGGTCACCGCGCAGACCGACCCCGGGAAGTGGGGCTTCTTCACCGCAGCCGAACCCGGCGTCATCTACCATCCGGGGCGAGGCGAGTTTCTGCTCTACCACGTGGGCATACGCATCGACGCCGACGGCAAACCGGAGGCGGCCATCCTGCTCGCCCGTTCCCCGGACGGCAGCAGCTTCACGCACGTCACGGACGCCGCGGGCGACAGGCGGGCGGTGGTGAGGCTCGGCAGCGGCTACCCCGCCACATTCGGCGGCGTGACCCAGCCCGACCCCGTGCTCGACGGCGCGGGTCGCGTCCACCTCTTCTACACCGTGGTGAGCGATTTCGACTCCTTCAGCACGCACTCGCTGGTCCACGCCGTGAGCGACGACGGCGTCGATTTCACGGAGGTCGAACGCGACATCCTTCCCGCCGGCCGCGGCGACTGGAAGGAGGCCAGCGGAGGACGCGCGGCGTCGGTGCTGCTCGAGAACGGGCGATTCCTCCTCTGGTTCCAGGGCAACCGCGCTCTCTCGACCATCGGGCAACCGGACTTCCGGGCCGGCATCGGCTTCGCCACGAGCCCCGTGGACTGTCCCTGAGCGCCCGCCACCGCGTGCGCCCGTGTGTGCGCGGCGGCGCGGGACCGGCCGCGCGTCATTCCCCGGAACGGGCCCCGCCCCTCCTGCGCGCTCCCGAGGCGCGCCCGGCCGCGCCCTGGAAACCCGCTCCGCGCGCCCCCATCTCCCGCAGTGCCGGGCCGCGCCCGGCGCCGTGCGGAGACGGAGTCGAGCGATGACCGGACGAGACCTGGAATCGTGGATGTGGCAGGAGGCGCTGGCGATGCTGGCGCGCGCCGAGCGGCTGCACCGGCGCTTCTTCGAGCCTGCCGCGGACGCGGCGTGGGAGCCGCCGGTGGACGTCTACGAGACGCCCGAGGCGGTCTGGATCGTGGCCGCGCTCCCCGGGGTGCCGGCGGAGCGGGTGCGGCTTCGCCACGAGCCCGGCGTCGCCGTCATCGAGGGCGAACGGCGCCTGCCCGCCGACGCCCGCAGCGGCTTCATCCGCCGCCTGGAGATCCCGCACGGGCGCTTCCGCCGCCGCATCGAGCTGCCCGCGGGGCTCGCCCTCGACGGGCATCAGCTCGTCGACGGCTGCCTCTACATCCGCTTCCGCAAGGGGGCCTGAACATGAGCGAGCAGGAACGCAGGGACGAGGCCACGAACCAGGCACCCGCTCTCCCGGAGGGCGTGCTGCCGCTGGTGCCGCTGCGCGGCACCGTGCTCTTCCCGGGCATGGTGGCGCCCATCACGGTGGGACGTCCGGCCTCGGTGGCGGCGGCCCAGGCCGCGGTCCACTGGGAACGTCCGCTCCTGCTGGTGGCCCAGCGCGACCCGGCGGTGGAGTCGCCCGCCGCCGACGACCTCCACCCGGTGGGGGTGCAGGCGCGGGTGCTGCGCTACGTCACCACCCCGGACGGCAACCACCATGTGATCGTGCAGGCCGAGGCCCGCTTCCGCATCGCCGAGCTGGTGCCGGGCCACCCGTTCCTGGCCGCGCGGGGGGTCGCCATCGCCGAGCCCGAGACCGCCGACGCCGAGACCGAGGCCCTCGCCGCCACCCTGCGCGAGCGGGTGCTGGAGGCGCTGCAGCTGCTGCCGGAGGCGCCGGCGGAGCTGGTCGCGACCGTGCGCGCCATCGACCGGCCGGGGACCCTCGCCGACCTCGCCGCCGGCTACCTCGACCTGCCCCCCGCGGAGAAGCAGGAGATCCTGGAGCTGGTGGAGCTCAAGCCGCGGCTGCGCCGGGTCCTCGAACACGTGAGCCACCGCATCGAGGTCCTGCGCCTGACCCGCCGGATCCAGGAGCAGACCAAGGAGAAGCTCGACGAGCGCCAGCGCGAGTACTTCCTGCGCGAGCAGCTCAGGACCATCCGCCGCGAGCTGGGCGAGGAGGAGGACGAGGACGGCGAGCTGGAGAGCCTCGCCGAGGCGGTCGAGCGGGCGGGCATGCCCGCGGAGGTCCTCGAGCAGGCCCGGCGGGAGCTCAGGCGGCTGCGCCGCACGCCGGAGGCCTCGGCCGAGCACGCCATGCTGCGCACCTGGCTCGAGTGGCTGACCGAGCTTCCCTGGTCCCGGCAGAGCGAGGAGACCATCGACCTCGCGCGCGCCCGCGCCGTGCTCGACGAGGACCACCACGACCTCGACAAGGTCAAGCGGCGCATCCTCGAGTACCTGGCGGTGCGCAAGCTCAACCCCGAGGGCAAGGCGCCGATCCTCTGCTTCGTCGGCCCGCCCGGCGTGGGCAAGACCTCCCTCGGACGCAGCATCGCCCGCGCCCTCGGCCGGGCCTTCGAGCGCATGAGCCTCGGGGGCGTGCACGACGAGGCCGAGATCCGCGGCCACCGCCGCACCTACGTCGGCGCCATGCCGGGCATGGTGATCCAGGCCATCCGCAAGGCCGGCACCCGCAACCCGGTGCTGATGCTGGACGAGGTGGACAAGCTGGGCATCGGCTTCCACGGCGATCCCGCGGCGGCGCTGCTGGAGGTGCTGGACCCGGAGCAGAACGCCACCTTCCAGGACCACTACCTCGGCGTGCCGTTCGATCTGAGCCGCGTCCTCTTCATCTGCACGGCCAACGTCCTCGACCAGATCCCGCCGCCGCTGCGCGACCGCATGGAGGTGATCGAGCTGCCGGGCTACACGGAGGAGGACAAGCTGGAGATCGCCCGCCGCTACCTCATCCCCCGCCAGCTCGAGGCCGCCGGCCTCGACGCCGGGCGCTGCCGCATCGACGACGCCGCGCTGCGCGACCTCATCCGCGGCTACACCCGGGAGGCCGGCTGCCGCGGCCTCGAGCGCCAGATCGGTGCGCTGTGCCGCCACGCCGCCATGCGCATCGCCGAGGGGGACGCCGAGCGGGTGGAGATCGGCCCCGCAGATCTCGCCCCCATCCTCGGACCGCCCCGGTTCGAGAACGAGGCGGCGCTGCGCACCAGCGTCCCGGGGGTGGCCACGGGGCTGGCCTGGACCCCGACCGGGGGCGAGCTCCTCTTCATCGAGGCCACCCGGGTCCCGGGCAAGGGCGGCCTGATCCTGACCGGCCAGCTCGGCGACGTGATGAAGGAGAGCGCGCAGGCGGCCCTGAGCCTGGTGAAGTCGCGGGCGCAGGCCCTCGGCATCGACCCGGCGGTGTTCGACTCCGCCGACCTGCACGTGCACGTCCCGGCCGGCGCCATCCCCAAGGACGGCCCCAGCGCCGGGGTGGCGATCTTCCTCGCCCTGGTCTCGCTGCTCACGGGCCGGCGCGTGCGCCCCGACACCGCGGTCACCGGGGAGATCACGCTGCGCGGCCTGGTGCTGCCCGTGGGTGGGATCAAGGAGAAGGTGCTGGCGGCCCACACCGCCGGGATCGCGCGCGTGGTCCTGCCGGCGCGCAACCGCCGCGACTACGAGGAGATCCCGGAGCACGCCCGCGCGGGGCTGGAGCTCGTCTGGGTCGAGAACGTCGACCAGGCGCTGGAGGCGGCCCTCGCCGAGGAGACCCCCGACGGTCCGGCCCGCGCCGCCGCGGTGGGCGAGAACTGAGGGCCCGCCCCCCGCGGCGGGGCTCAGAACCAGACGCCGAAGCTGAGGAAGCGCACGTCCCCGTCGCCGACGTCGGTGTACTCGAGCTCCAGGCGGAAGAGCCCCGCGCTGACCCCGAGGCCGACCCCGGCCGCCGAATCGTCGACGTCCGCCCGCCCGGTCCGCTCCGCGTGGGCGGCGCCGAGACGGGCGACGAGGTAGACCGGCCCGGCGCTGCGGAAGGCGAGGTACGCGGCCTCGCTGTCCACGTCGAGGTCGGCGCCCCCGACCCGGCCGCTGTCGGTGGTGCGCGAGACCTCCAGCTCCAGCGCGAGGTCCCCGACCCCGATCCCCCACTCGCGCCCCAGCACGAGGGCGAGATTGGTGGGGTCGTCGGCCCCGGCGATGCGGCTGTCGACCCGGGAGGCCTTGACCCCGAGGCGCCACTCCCCCGCCTGCGCCGTCGCCGCCCCGCCCGTCGCCAGAGCGAGCGCGACCATCCCGACCCCGATCCTGCGCCTGCTCATCTCCTGTCCTCCCCGTCCTGCCTCGCGCGGCGGCCCCGCGCTGCGGCGGCGCCACCGCCGTCGCATCCTGCCATGGTCCCCGCCTCGGGTACACTCCCTCCCATGCGCGCCGCCATCGACCACCTCGTCGTCCTCGCCCCCGACCTCGACGCCGGCGGCGCCTGGGTGGCGGCGAGGCTCGGCGCCGCCCCGCGGCCCGGCGGCGCCCATCCCGACATGGGCACCCACAACCGCCTCCTGCGCCTCGGCGAGGGGTGCTACCTGGAGGTCATCGCGGTGGACCCGCAGGCCCCGGCACCGCCGCACCCGCGCTGGTTCGGCCTCGACCGCCCCCCGCCTGCGCCCCGCCTCGGCGCCTGGGTGGCCCGCTGCGCCGACCTCGCAGCAGCCCTCGGCGCACACCCCGAGCCGCCGGGGCCGCCGCGCCCCATGCGCCGCGGCGACCTGCGCTGGGAGATCGCCTTCCCGCCGGACGGCACCCTCCCCGCGGGCGGGGTCCTGCCCTCGCTGATCCGCTGGCCGGAGGGCGTCCACCCCGCCGCGCGCCTGCCCGACGACGGCCTGCGCCTGCACCGGCTGCGCCTGCGCCACCCCGATCCCGGCCGCATCCGCCGCGTGCTGGAGGCGCTGGGCCTGACCGCCGCACCGCTGGAGGTGGCGGCCGGCCCGCCCGGCCTCGAGGCGCTCATCGACACCCCGGCCGGCCGCCGTCTGCTCTGAGGCCCGCCGCCGGATCGGCGAGCGCGAGGGGCACGGGCTCACCCTCCCGCGGGCAGACCACCCCGCCGCCGAGGCGCGCGGCCAGCGCCTCCATCGCCCGCGTCTCGCCGTGGACCAGCACCGTGCGCCGCGCCCGCGCACCGGCGTGCCAGGCCGCCAGCTCCGCGCGATCGGCATGGGCGGAGAAGCCGTTGATGGTGTGGATGCTTGCGCGCACCGGGATGTCCTCGCCCAGGATCCGGACCCGGCGGGCCCCGTCCACCAGGCGCCGGGCCAGCGTGCCCTCGGCGGCGAAGCCCACCAGCACCACCGCGCACTCGCGCCGCCACAGGTTGTGCCGCAGGTGGTGCAGCACGCGCCCGCCGGTGCACATCCCGGAGCCGGCGATGATCACCGCCCCGCCCCGGATCTGGTTGATGGCCATGGAGTCGGCGGTCTCGCGCGTGGCGCGAAGCCCCGGCAGCCGGAACGGGTCCCGCCCGGCCTCCAGCAGCGCCCGCGCCTCGCGGTCGTAGCACTCGGGGTGACGGCGGAAGACCTCGGTGGCGGCGATGGCCATGGGCGAGTCGAGGAAGACCGGCATCGCCGCCGGCAGCCGCCCGTCCTCCACCGCCTCGCGCAGGAAGTAGAGCAGCTCCTGGGCGCGCTCCAGGGCGAAGCTCGGCACCACCACGTTGCCGCCGCCGCGCAGGGTGCGATCCACCACCTCCACGAGCTCGGCCACCGAGTCCGCCAGCGGCCGGTGGCGGCGGTCGCCGTAGGTGGACTCCATCACCACCGCGTCCACCGCCGGGGCCGGCTCCGGGTCGCGAAGCACCGGATGGCCGGGGCTTCCCAGGTCCCCGGAGAAGGCCACCCGGCGGCCGCCGTGCTCCAGCACCAGGAAGGCCGAGCCCAGGATGTGGCCGGCGTCGTGGAAGGTGGCGCGCAACCCCGGCAGCACCTCCAGCGGCTCGCCGTAGCGGGCGATGCGCCCGAAGCGGTCCATCGCCTCCAGGACGTCCAGGAGCCCGTAGAGGGGGCCGGGCGGTGGCCGCCGCCCCCGGCGCGCCGCCTTGCGCGCGCGCCAGGCGGCCTCGGCCTCCTGCAGGTGGGCCGCGTCCAGCAGCACCAGCCGCGCCAGATCGCGGGTCGCCGCGGTGGCGATGACCTCGCCGCGGAAGCCCTCGCGCACCAGCAGCGGCAGGCGGCCGCAGTGATCCAGGTGGGCGTGGGTGAGGAGGAGCGCGTCCACCGTCGCCGGATCGAACCCGAACGGGCGGCGGTTGGCCTCCTCGATCCCGTCCCCGCCCTGGAAGAGGCCGCAGTCGACGAGGACGCGCCGCCCGCCCGCCTCCAGCAGATGGCACGAGCCGGTCACGCCCCGCGCCGCGCCGTGGCAGACGAGCCTCATGCCCCTCGCCCCGCCGCGGCCACGCCGCACGCCCTCGCCCGCCCCCGGGGGTGATCAGCCGATGGCGAGGATGCGCTGGGTCTGCTCCACCTCCGGCAGCGCCGCCCCGATGGCGGCGTCGACGTCGTCCGCGCCGAGCCCGATGCGCTCGGCCACCCGCGGATCGAAGAGGGCGTTGAGGTCGGCGTCGCTGCAGAAGGGGGCGTCGGTGCGGGTGTTGGCGTAGCCGTCGGCGAGGTGGACGATGGCGGGCTCGAGCCCCGGGCCCGGGGCCTCCAGCGGCCGGTGATGGTGGGTCACGGCGCGGCAGAGCTCGGGGGGCAGATTCCAGCAGGCGAGGAGCGCTCCGCCCAGCTCGGCGTGGCCGAAGCCCAGCCGCTCCTCCTCGAGCCGCTCCATCACCGCCTCGTCCCCGTCGGCGGCGATGAGCAGCTCGCGCATCACCTCGGGCCGCTCGCGGTAGAGGACGAGGCTGCCGAGATCGTGCAGGAGTCCGGCGACGAAGAGCCGCTCCGGATGCAGCACGCCGGCGCGGCGCGCCAGCTCCTTGGCGAGCAGCGCGGTGGCGACGCTGTGGCGCCAGAAGGTGCGCATGTCCACCAGGGTGATGGGGATGTTGGAGAAGACGCTCACCGCCTGCACCGCCAGCACCAGCTGGTGCAGCTCGCGCAGGCCGACGATGGTCACCGCGCGCGAGACCGTGTCCACCCGGCGCGCCATGCCGAAGTAGGCGCTGTTGACCAGCTCCAGCAGCCGTGCGGTGAGATTCGGATCCAGCGCGATGACCTCGCCGATCTCCTTCGCGCCGGCGGTCTCCGAGCGCATGAGCTCGAACAGCCGCACGCAGACCTCCGGCGGCGAGGCGAGATCCCGCGCCTCGCTCAGCAGCTCGGCGATGGCGCGCCCGCGCTCCTCGCCCGTGATGACGTCCGCCCCGTCCATCAGCTCCCCCACGATAGCCTCCTCCCCGCACCAGACTGCGAGCTCGGTCACGAACCGGATGACATCATGATGCTACCTGTATTGACAACTCATAGCAGGTCTCGAGGGCTGGCGGAGGGCACGAAGATGAGCAGCGAAAGCGTGCGCGACAAGGTGGTCCCGCTGGGACCGGTGCGCCGGGGTCCCGCCGGCATCTCCGCACCGGAGGCGAACCGGCTGCTGCGCACCGTGCTGGACTCGGCGCGGCGGTACCTGGACGAGGCCGTGGCGGCGACCCTCGACCGCCTCGACGACACCCTCTTCCGGCTCGCCGAGCGGGCCGAGAGCAACGCCGCCCAGAGCCTGTACTTCGACGCCATGCGCGAGACGCGGCTGCGCCGGCAGGCGCTCGCCGAGGCCTTCCGCGAGCACTTCGAGGCCAACTACAACGCCCTGCGCCGCGGCGAGCCGAGCCCGCTCGCGCGCCCGCCCGCCGACCCCGAGGCGAGCACCCTGGAGCTGTCGCTGGTGGACGAGCGTGAGCTGGAGGTCTCGGTGGCGGTGGGCAACATGGTGGCCAAGGCGCGCAACCTCCACCGCCAGACCCTCTACGAGCTCGAGCAGCGCCTCGCCCTCCTCCTCGGACGAGGCGAGCTCGACGGCGACGCCAACCCCTTCGGCCCCGAGGCGGTCTGCCGCAGCTTCGCCAAGGCCTGCGCCGTGCTCGAGACCGACACCCGCATCGTCCTGGTGGTGCTCAAGCTCTTCGACCAGCACGTGGTCAACGGCCTCGGCGACTACCTCGGGCGCGTCAATCGCCAGCTCGCCGACGCCGGTGTGCTGCCCGAGGTGCGCCCGCGCATCCGCGTCCATCCCGCCGCACCGCGCCGGCCGGCGTCGCCGCAGGCCGCCGGCGAGCCGACGGCGACGCCGCCCGCCGGCGAGGGCGTCTACGCCCGCACCTACCGCGGCGACGAGGCCGCGGAGGGCGACGCCCTCGCCCTCATCCGGCGCATCGCCGCCGCCCACGGCCTCGAGGCGGCGCCCGCGCCGGCGGCGGGCATCGCCCCCGGGGTCCTCGCCGCGCTCACCGCCTGGCAGCACGACCCGGCCCGGGTGGCGGAGCTCGCCGGCGACGAGGTGGAGGATCCGGGCGCCGTCAACGTCGTGCGCCTCGTCGGGGGGACCCCGCAGATGGCGGCCCTTGGCGGGGTGGACCGGCTCGTGGTCGACATCGTGGCCATGCTCTTCGACCAGATCCTCGACGACGAGGCCATCCCCGAGCCCATGAAGGCGCTGATCGGGCGGCTGCAGATCCCGATCCTCAAGGTGGCGCTCCTGGACAAGGGTTTCTTCTCGCGCCGCAGCCACCCGGCGCGCCGGCTCCTCAACGGCCTCGCCCGCGCCGCCCTGCGCTGGAGCGAGGACGAGGGCCGCGGCGAGGGCACCCTCTACCATCGCGTCGAGTCCATCGTCGAGCGGCTGCTGCAGGAGTTCGAGGACGACCCCGCCGTCTTCGAGCGGCTGGAGCGGGAGCTGACCGCCTTCCTGGGCTACGAGGAGCTCAAGGCCGAGGAGGCCGAGCGGCGCTCGGCCAAGGCCATGCAGGGCACGGAGCGGCTGGCGCTGGCGCAGATGGCGGCCGACGACGAGATCGAGCGCACGCTGGCCGAGGGGGGCGTGCCGGCGCCGGTGGAGGCCTTCCTGCGCGAGCGCTGGCGCGAGCTGCTGGTGCTGGTCCACCGCCAGGACGGCGAGGGCAGCGGCGCCTGGCGCGACGCCGTCCACACCGCCCGCACCCTCGCCTGGAGCGTGCGGCCGAAGACCTCGCGCGAGGAGCGAAGCCGCCTGGTGGCCGCGCTCCCCGCGCTGCTGCGCGCGGTCACCGCAGGCTGCGAGCGCCTGGCCATGCCCGAGGAGGCACAGCGGGCCTTCCTCGCCGAGCTCGCCCGCTGCCACCGCGCCGCCGTCGCCGGTGCGCTGCAGGACGATGCGCCCGCCGCCGATGCCGGGGCGGCACCGACCGCCCCGCCCGAGGACGCCGAGGCGGCGGAGGACGACGTCCCCACCCTCACCCCGGTGGACGAGGACGCGGACTCCGGGGCGTCCGACGTGGACCCCTTCGGCGACCTCGTGGTGGAGGAGGAGATCACCCTCGGCGAGGAGGAGGCGGAGCCCGAGCCGGAGGATGCCTTCGACGCCCTCGCCGCCGGGATCGAGGTGGGCACCTGGGTGGAGTTCACCGAGCCTGCGGGGACCCGCGTCCGCGGCAAGCTCTCCTGGAAGAGCCCGCTCACGGGCGTCTACCTCTTCACCAACCGCATGGGCTGCACGCTCACCGAGCGCACGGCGAAGGGCCTCGCCGCAGAGCTGCGCCGCGGCACCGCCCGCATCATCGAGGAGGCCCCGCTCCTCGACCGCGCCCTGGACCGCCTCCTGGGCGGCACCGCCGAGGAGGGCGGGGCATGAGGGCGCATCCCGGCTTGGGCCGGCGCAGCGGACCGTGAGCGGCTGGCTCTGCATCCGCCTCGGCGACGCCCTGCTGGCCGACGACCGCCTCGCCGAGGTGGCGCGGCGCGCCCGGGAGCACCTCGCCGCGGCCCGGGATCCCGACGACGCGACGGCCGTCTTCTACCGCCACGAGTCGGAGGGACGGCTCCACTGCGAGGTGGTGGTCTACTTCGCGCCGGCGGCGGCCGGGCTCGGGCGGGCCCTGGGTGCGCGGCCCTGCGGGCGCCCGTCGCCCCACGGCCTGAGCCTGCTCGCAGGCTCCGAGCGCGCCTGGCCGCTGCTGTTCCCGGAGCGGGGCCGCTGAGGCGCGCCGGCGCCGGGCCCTTCAGGCGGCCGCCTTCTCCATCAGCCGCTTCAGATCCGCCTCGCCCAGGGTCTCGCGGGCGAGGAGGAGCCGCGCCCCCTCCTCGAGCTGCCCGCGGCGCTCCTCGAGGATGGCGCGGGCGCGCTCGAAGGCGCCCTGCACCAGCGCGCGCACGGCGCGGTCGATCTCGCGCGCGGTCTCCTCGCTGTAGTGGCGCTCCCCCGGCTGCTGGGCGATGCCGAGAAAGCCCGGCCGGGTCTCGTCGTAGGCGACGAAGCCGAGCCGCTCGTCCATGCCGTAGCGCGTCACCATGCTGCGCGCGATCTCCGTCGCCTTGGCGAGGTCGTCGGCGGCGCCGGTGGAGAGGTGGCCGAAGACGAGATGCTCGGCCGCCCGCCCCCCGAGCAGCACCGCCATCTTGTTCTCCAGCTCCTCGCGGGTCATGAGGAAGCGGTCCTCGGTGGGCCGCTGGATGGTGTAGCCCAGGGCGCCGATGCCGCGCGGGATGATGGAGACCTTGTGCACGGGATCGGTCCCCGGCAGCGCCATGGCCACCAGCGCATGCCCCATCTCGTGGTAGGCCACCACCTCGCGCTCCCTCGGGTTGAGGACGCGGTTCTTCTTCTCCAGGCCGGCGACGATGCGCTCGACGGCGCGGGTGAAGTCGTCCATGGTGACCGCCTCGGCGCCGCGCCGGGTGGCGAGCAGCGCCGCCTCGTTGACGAGGTTGGCGAGATCGGCCCCGCTGAAGCCCGGGGTGAGCTCGGCCACCTTGGCCGCATCCACGTCCTCGGCGAGCTTCACCTTCTTCATGTGGACACGGAGGATGGCCTCGCGGCCGCGCCGGTCCGGGCGGTCCACCAGCACCTGGCGGTCGAAGCGCCCGGCGCGCAGCAGCGCCGGGTCCAGGATCTCCGGCCGGTTGGTGGCGGCGAGGATCACCAGCCCCTCGCTGGGATCGAAGCCGTCCATCTCCACCAGGAGCTGGTTCAGCGTCTGCTCGCGCTCGTCGTGCCCGCCCACGGGCCCGAGCCCGCGCGCCCGCCCGAGGGCGTCGAGCTCGTCGATGAAGATGATGGCCGGGGCGCGACCGCGCGCCTGCTCGAAGAGGTCGCGCACGCGCGCGGCCCCCACCCCCACGAACATCTCCACGAACTCCGAGCCGCTGATGGAGAAGAAGGGCACACCGGCCTCGCCCGCCACCGCCTTGGCGAGCAGGGTCTTGCCCGTGCCCGGCGGCCCCACCAGCAGCACCCCCTTCGGGATGCGCGCCCCGAGGCGCCCGTAGCCCTTGGGGTCCTTGAGGAAGGCGACGATCTCGCGCAGCTCCTCCTTGGCCTCGTCGACCCCGGCCACGTCGTCGAACTTCACCCCGGTGTCGGCCTCCACGTAGACCTTCGCCTTGCTCTTGCCGATGGAGAGGAAGCCCGAGCCGAGGCCCTGCTTCTCGGCGATGCGGCGGAAGACGAAGAGCCACAGGCCGAAGAAGACCAGCGCCGGCACCACCCACGAGAGCAGGTCGCGGAAGAAGGTGTCCTCCACCGCGCCGGTGAACTGCACGCCGTGCTCGGAGAGCGTGCGCGCGATGGCGGGATCGACACGGGTGGTGACGAAGCGCCGCTCCACGCTGCCGTCCGGGCGGACGATGTCGCCGGTGATGTAGTTGCTGCCGATGACGATGTGATCGACCCGCCCCTCCTCGAGCAGCTGCTCGAAGCGGCTGTAGGGGATGGTCTCCACCTGGGTGGCCTGCACCCACAGGTGCTGCAGCATGAGGATGCCCAGGAGGGCCACCAGCAGGTAGCCGAGGTTGAACTGCTGCTCGCGGTTCATGGATCCGCCCCGCTCGTTGCACCGCGACCAAGATGGGGGCGGACCCCCGCCCCTTCAACGCTCAGGCTGCCGCCCGGCGGGCCAGGACCTCGGCCAGGGCGGCGGTGAGCCGCCTCGCCGTCGGCAGATGCAGGAACTCGTTGGGGCCGTGGGCGTTGGCGCCGGGACCCAGGACGCCGGTGACGACGAAGGCGGCCTCGGGGAAGCGCTCGGCGAGCATCGCCATGAAGGGGATGCTGCCCCCCTCGCCCATCTGCATCATGGGGGCGCCGAAGAGCCCGCGCGAGGCCTCGTCGAGGGCCCGCTCCAGCCACGGCGGCAACGGCGGCGCGTCCCACCCCGCAGCCACGGTGTCGGGCTCGAAGCGCACGTGCGCGCCGTGGGGCGGATCGGCCTCCAGGGCCGTGCGCACCGCCTCCGCCGCGCGGCCCGGATCCGCCGTGGGCGGCAGCCGGATCGAGAGCCTCAGCACCGTCTCCGGGCGCAGCACGTTGCCCGCCGCCGCGACCGCCGGCAGCCCCGCCGCGCCCGTCACCTCCAGCGCCGCGCCCCAGGTCCGCCGCAGCACCAGCTCCGCCGGATCCTCCGCCCCGGGCCGCACCCCCGCAAGCAGCGGGAAGCGCCGCCACAGCGTCTCGCCGAGGACGGCCCCGGCGGCCTCCGCCTGCACCCGCCTCGCCGGCGGCACCTCCACCGCCAGCGCGGGCAGGCGCAGCCGCCCGCTCGCCCCCTCCTCGATCCGTTCCAGCAGCAGCCGCGCGATGCGGAAGCTGGAGGGCACGACGCCGCCGGCATCCCCCGAGTGGACGCCCTCGCCCGCCACCGCCACCCGCAGCGTCCCCGCCACCAGGCCGCGCAGGGAGGTGGTGAGCCACAGCCGCGCCCAGTCACCGCAGCCGGAGTCGAGGCAGACCACGAGCTCGGGGGAGCCGATGCGGCCGGCGAGCGCCTCCACATGGGCGGCGAGATCGGGCGAGCCGCTCTCCTCGGAGCACTCGGCGAGGATCAGGCAGCGCGGGTGCGGGCGCCCCTGGGCCTGGAGCGCGGCGAGGGCGGTGAGCGCGGCGAAGAGGGCGTAGCCGTCGTCGGCGGCGCCGCGCCCGTAGAGCCGCTCGCCCTCCACCACCGGCGTCCACGGGCCGAGGCCCTCGCGCCAGCCGGTCATCTCGGGCTGCTTGTCCAGATGCCCGTAGAGCAGCACCTCGCCGGGCCCGGTGCCCGCCACCTCGACCCAGAGCAGCGGCGTGCGCCCCGCAAGGCGCGACACCCCCACCGTCATGCCCCGCACCGGCTGGGCCCGGCACCAGGCCGCGGCATGGGCCACCGCCGCCTCCAGATGGCCGTGCCCGGCCCAGTCCGGATCGAACGCCGGCGACCGCGCCGGGATGCGCACGTACTGCGCAAGCGCCGGCAGCACCGCCTCCTCCCAGCGCCGCGCCACCCACGCCATCAGCCCCTGCATCACGCCGCCCCTGCCGCGCACCGCGCCCATTCCACCAGCCTATGCGCCCGCCACCGCGGCCACAAGGGCCGCCGCCTCGGCGAGCTGGATCGCCGCCCCCACGACGTCGCCGGTGAGCCCCCCGAGACGGCGCAGGGCCCAGCCGCGGACCCCGAGGACCGCCCCGCCCGCGCCGGCCCAGGCGGCGAGCGCCGGCACACCGCCCAGCGCCACGCTCGCCCCCAGCGCCACCCCGGCGCCGGCGAGGCAGGCCCGGCGTGGCGCGTGGCGCACCGCGGCCTCGGCCATGCCCCCGGGCCGCACGTAGGGCGTCCACGCCAGCAGCACCGCCGCGAGGGCGCGCGCGGCCACCGCCGCCACCGGCGGCACCACCCATCGCCCCTGGGCGACGAGGGCCGCAAGCCCCTGGTGCGCGAGCAGCAGCACGAGCACGATGGCGGTGACGCCGGCGGGACCGCTCGCCGGATCCTTGAGGATGGCCAGCGTGCGCGCGCGATCGCCGAGCCCGCCCACCCAGGCGTCGGCGGTGTCCGCAAGCCCGTCGAGATGCAGCGCACCGGTCACGAGGACCCACACCGCCAGGGCCACGGCCGCCGCAAGCCCCGCGCCCGCCCCCGAGGCCGCGGCGCCCCAGGCCACCAGGGCCACCGGCGCGCCCACGGCCACGCCCGCCACCCCATACCACGCCAGCGAGGCGCCGTGCTCAGGCCCCGTCGGCCGCGGCACCGCCGGTACCGGCCAGCGGGTCAGCAGCCCCAGCGCGATCCGCAACGGCCTCAGCATCGTCCCCAGCCGCTCGCGAACGACATCCGGATCATCATGTGCCACGATCCTGTCAGGGCTGCCAGAAGGAGGTCGGCATGGCCACGGCCAGCCACGAGGTCCGCATCGGCAAGCAGGGGCGGGTGGTGATCCCGGCCGAGCTGCGTGCCGCCCTGAAGTCAAAGCCTCGAGATCGCCTGATCGCCCGCGTGGAGGGAGACCGTCTGGTACTGGAGACTCGCGAGGCCCTCATCGAGCGGATGCAGGCACGATTCCGGCACATCCCGCCGGAGGTCAGCCTCGTCGACGAGCTGATCAGCGAGCGACGACAGGACGCCCGGCGCGAAGAGGAGGCGCTGCGGAGATCGTGATGAGCGTGGTCCTCGACGCCTCGGCGCTGCTGGCCCTCCTGCACCGGGAGCCGGGTGACGGGCAAGTGGCCGCAGCACTTCCAGGGGCGCGGGTGTCCACCGTCAACTGGTCGGAGGTACTCGCCCGGGCCATCCAGAAGGGTGTCCACACCGACGGGCTCACCGAGGAGCTCGCCGAGGCAGGGGTCCTCTTTCGACCGTTCCCGGTCCATCACGCGGAGATGGCTGCCAGGCTCCGCGGGCGCACCCGACCATACGGCTTGTCCCTCCCCGACCGTGCCTGCCTGGCGCCGGCCCTGGACGAGGGGCTGGCCGTGCCCACCGCCGACCGCGCATGGCGCAAGCTCGAGGCCGGCGTGGAGATCCGGCTCATCCGCCGAGCTCCGGCGGCACATGGGCAATCAGGCTCGCCCAGCGCCGCCCCGCCTCGTCCACGCCGCAGCGCAGGCGGGTGCGGCATGCCGGCGGGACCTCGATGCGCAGCAGCGCCTCGTCCGGCATGCCCAGCACCAGGCCCAGGATGAGGCGGATCACGCCGCCGTGGGTCACCACCAGCACCGGACCGGTGCCGGCAAGGACCGCCTCCCAGCCCGCACACACCCGGGCGCGGAAGGCCTCCCAGGACTCGCCCTCGGGGGGCGTGGCGGCCGCCGGATCCACGAGGCGCTGCAGGTAGCCGGGCTCGTCGGCAAGCTCCCGGGTCGTGCGCCCCTCCCAGCGGCCGAACCCCATCTCGGCGAGCTCCGCCACCGTCTCCAGGCGCGTCCCGGTCCGCCGGGCCAGCCGCCACGCGAACTCGCTGCACCGCCGCAGCGGCGAGGTGAGGATCCGCCGCCACGGCCCCGCACCGCGCAGCGCCGCCTCCATCTGCCGCCAGACCTCCGGGCTCAGGGGATCGTCCCGGCCGCCGCCGCGCAGGATGGGGCCGCCCTCGCAGGCGCCGTGGCGCAGGAGATCCACCTCCATCACGCCGGGCCCCCGCTGACGCCGGCCTCCTCGAAGGTGGCCATGCCGTCGTGGAGGGCGCAGGCGAGGCGCAGCACCGCCACCGACGCCGCCGCCCCCGTGCCCTCGCCGAGACGCATGCCGAGGTCGAGCACCGGCTCGGCCCCGAGCGCCGCCAGCAGGCGGGCATGACCGCCCTCGGCGGAGCGGTGGCCGAAGAGCAGCCACGGCCGGACCTCGGGCCGGACGCGCACCGCCGCGAGCGCCGCCGCGCCGGCGATGAAGCCGTCCACCACCGCCGGGATCCCCGCCTGGGCGCAGGCGATGTAGGCGCCGGCGATGGCGGCGATCTCGAAGCCGCCGAGGCGGCGCAGCGCCTCCATGGGGTCGCCCGCGGCCGCCCGGTGCAGGGCCAGCGCCCGCCGGATCGCATCCACCTTGCGCGCAAGCCCCGCGTCGTCCACCCCGGTGCCCCGGCCCGCCACGGCGTCGGGCGCCAGATCCAGCAGGGCCGCCGTCAGGGCCGCGGCGACGGTGGTGTTGGCGATGCCCATCTCGCCGGCGACGAAGAGGTCGCAGCCGGCCTCCCGCGCCCGGGCCACCGCCTCGCGCCCGGCGCCGAGCGCGCCGGCGAGCTGCCCGGGTGTCATCGCCGGGGCGCGGGTGAAGTTGGCCGTGCCGGCGCCCTGCCGCGCCGCGACCACGCCCGGCAGCGGCCCCGGATCGGCGGCGGCGCCCACGTCCACCACCTCCAGGCTCGCCCCGAGGGTGCGCGCGAGCACGCTGATGGCCGCGCCCCCGCGGGCGAAGTTGCGGATCATCTCCACCGTGACCGCCTGGGGGAAGGCGCTCACCCCCTCCTCGGCGACGCCGTGGTCGGCGGCGAAGACCACGATTCGCACCCGATCGAGGCGCGGCCGCGCCCGTCCCTGCAGGGCCGCCAGCCGCACCGCCAGCGTCTCGAGCCGTCCCAGCGACCCGGGCGGCTTGGTCAGCCGCTGCTGGCGCAGCCGCGCCGCCTCCCCCGCCGCGGCGTCGGGCCGGCGTACCGGCTCCCTCGTCCATGCCGTGGTGCTCATGATCCGCCTCCCTTGAGCAGCAGCGGCAGGCCCGCCACCATCAACGTGACGCGCTCGCAGCGCGCCGCCACCTCCTGGTGCAGCCGGCCCGCCTCGTCGAGAAACCGCCGCGCCAGCGTCCCCTCCGGGATCACCCCCATGGAGGTCTCGTTGGCCACGAGGACGAGGCGGCCGGGAAGCCGCGGCAGCACCTCCAGCAGGGCCGCCACCTCAGCCCCGCGGCGCTCCGCCTCCGTCTCCACGAAGAGGTTGGTGAGCCACAGGGTCAGGCAGTCGACGATGAGGCACCGCCCCGGCGCCGCCTCGCGCGCGAGCGCCTGGGCCAGGGCGAGCGGCGCCTCCACCGTGCGCCAGTGCGCCGGCCGCCGCGCCCGATGCGCGGCGATGCGCGCCCGCATCTCCTCGTCCAGCGCCCGGGCCGTGGCCACGCAGACCACCTCCAGCCCCGAGGCCGCCGCCTGCGCCTCGGCGTGCCGGCTCTTGCCCGAGCGCACGCCTCCGAGGATCAGCTCCCGCATCGGGGCACCTCCCGCCGTCGTCTCCGCCCGCGCACGGGGCGACGCCCCTCCAGCAGGGCCAGCACCGCCTCCATGTCCAGATGGGCCTCGACGGCGTCGGCGAGCCGCTCGAGCGCCGCCTCGCGCGCGGCCTCCATGTCCGGCGCCGCCCCCGGCGCCTCCAGCCCCGCCCAGGCGAGCAGCGCCTCGCAGGCGGCGGGCTCGTCGAAGAGGCCGTGGACGTAGGTGCCCATCACCTGCCCGTCCTCGGACACCGCACCGTCCGGCCCGTCGGCGAGCTCCGCCACCGGCCGCGCGAGCCCCGGCCCCTCGCTCACCCCGGCGTGGATCTCGTAGCCGCGCACCGGTGCGGCGGCGAAGACGAGCCGGCCGGCCACCTGCGCCAGCCGCTTCTGCGGCCGCAGCACCGTCTCCACCGCCAGCAGCCCGAGCACCGCCGTGGAACCCGCCCCGCCCTCGACGCCCTCGGGGTCGTGCACCGCCCGCCCCAGCATCTGGAAGCCGCCGCAGATCCCCAGCACCCGCCCCCCGTAGCGCAGGTGACGCAGGATCGCCGCCTCCCAGCCGCGCCGGCGCAGCCAGTCGAGATCGGCGCGCACGGCCTTGCTCCCCGGGAGCACGATGAGGTCCGCAGGCGCCGGATCGCGGGCGAAGCGCAGGTCCACCCGCGGGTGCAGCCGCAGGGGATCGAAATCGGTGTGGTTGCTGATGCGGGGCAGCGCCGCCACCACCACGCGCAGCACGTCCTGCGCCGGCGCCGCCTGCCTCTGCGCCGCCCCGACCGTCCACGCGGCACAGCACGTCCCGCCTGCCGCGTATCCGCCTCCCCACGACGGCGGCTTGCGCCCGCTCCCGCAGCCGCGTGCTTCGCACGCCCGTGTCCCGGGCGCCGCCTGCACCGCCTCCACGGCGTCCTCCGCCTCCAGCACGAGGCCGTGCAGGTACGGCAGCACCCCGAGCACGGGCCGTCCGGTGCGCCCCTCGAGCCACTCGAGACCCGGCGCGAGCAGCGCCGGATCGCCGCGGAAGCGGTTGATGACGAAGCCGCGCACCTGCGCGCGCTCACGCGGCGCGAGCAGCTCCAGGGTGCCCACGAGGTGGGCGAAGACACCGCCGCGGTCGATGTCCGCCACCACCGCCACCGGGCAGTCCACCGCCTCGGCGAAGCCCATGTTGGCGATGTCGCCCTCGCGCAGGTTGACCTCGGCGGGGCTGCCGGCGCCCTCCACCAGCACCGCCTCGAAGCGCGCCGCGAGCCGCTCGAAGGCCGCCACCACCGCCTCCCGCAGGCGCGGCTTCAGGGCGTGGTAGGCGCGCGCGTCGAAGGTGCCGATGGCCCGCCCGCACAGGACCACCTGCGCCCCGCGGTCGCTCTCGGGCTTGAGCAGCACCGGGTTCATGTCCCGCTCCGGCGCCAGCCCGCAGGCGCGCGCCTGCACCGCCTGGGCGCGGCCGATCTCGCCGCCGTCGGCGGTCACGGCGGCGTTGAGGGCCATGTTCTGTGGCTTGAAGGGGGCCACGCGCACCCCGCGCCGGGCGAGCGCCCGCCCGAGGCCCGCCACCAGCGTGCTCTTGCCCGCATCCGAGGTGGTGCCCTGGATCATGAGCACGCCCCGCCTCACGGCCCGCCCTCCGCGCTGCGCACCGCCTCCAGGGCCCGGCACAGCCGCTCGGCGCCGTCGAGCAGGCGCGGCGTCGGCCTCTGCAGGAGATCGGCGTCGAGGCCGATGAGGTGGCCCCGCCCCACCGCGCGCAGGAAGGGGAAGCGGCGCCAGAAGGCGGCCCAGCCCTCGCGGCCCTCGCGCAGGCCGAAGACGATGGCGTCGGGGTCGGCGGCGATCACCGCCTCGACGGTCACCGTCGGCGCGAGCTCGGCGAGCTGCGCGAAGACGTTGCGCCCGCCGCAGAGCTCGATCAGGCGGCTGATGATCTGGGGCCCGCCGACGGTGATGAGCGGCCGGTCCCAGACCTGGTAGAAGACGCGCACCGGCCGGCGTCCCGACCAGCGCGCGCGCAGGGCGGCCAGCCGCGCCCGGAAGCGCGCCGCCGCCTCGCCCGCGCGCTCCTCGGTCCCCGCCAGCCGCCCCAGGGCCTCGATGGCGGCGGCGATGTCCTCCAGCCGCCGCGGCTCGGTGGCGAAGACGGCGAGCCCCGCCGCCTCCAGCCGCGTCAGCGCCGCGCCGTTGCCGCTCGCCCAGCCCACCACCAGATCCGGATGCAGGGCCACGATGCGCTCGAGATCCAGCGCCCGGTAGCCGCCGACGCGGGGGATGGCGCGCGCCTCGGGCGGGTAGTCGCTCCACTCCACCGCGCCCACGATGCGCCCTCCCGCCCCGGCGGCGAAGAGGAGCTCCGTGGCATGGGGGGCGAGGCTCACGATGCGTCGCGCCGGCGCCGCGAGGCGCACGGTCACCCCGCGGTCGTCGGTGGCCGTGACCGCCGCCGCGGGCAGTGCGGCGAGGACGAGCCAGAGGACGGCCGCGGCCCGCATCATGGCGCCGCGGCCCCGAAGAGGGCCGCCGCCGCGGCCGGGTTGGACGGGAAGTAGAAGTGGACGAAGCTCGCGGTGAGCGCGCCGCTGCGGTAGACGGACTCGCCCGCCCGCCCCGCCGGGTCGCGGGCCACCGCCGCCGGCGCGAGCGCGACCTCGGCGCGGGCGTGGTGGAAGCTGTGCCCGCGCAGGGGCCCCGCCCCGAGGTCCACCTCCTGATAGCCGATGAAGGCGACCTGCCCGCCCACCTCGGCCCGCCCCGGGAGGATGCCCGCCATGGGGCGTGCCCGCCCGTCGTGGGCGAGGACGTCGAGCAGGTAGAGGAGCCCGCCGCACTCGGCGAGCAGCGCCCGGTCCGCCCGGCAGTGGGCCTCGAGCCACGCCCGCGTCCGCGCCGCCGCCGCAAGCCGCTCCAGGTGCAGCTCCGGATAGCCCCCGGGGAGCCAGACCGCGTCGGCGGCGGGCACCGCCTCGTCGGCCAGCGGCGAGAAGAAGGCGATCTCGGCCCCCATCGCCCGCAGCAGCTCGAGATTGGCCGGGTAGAGGAAGGCGAAGGCGGCGTCGCGGGCGACGGCGATGCGCCGACCCGCGAGCAGCCGCGGCGGCGGGGGCGGCAACGGCCCCGCCGGCGGCGACCACGGCGTCGCGGCCCCCTCCAGGCCGAGGGCGTCGGCGAGGGCGTCGAGACGGGCCGGCAGGTCCGCCACCTCGCCGGGCAGCACCAGGCCCAGGTGCCGCTCCGGAAGCAGGCCCTCCGCGCGCGCGGGCAGCGCCGAGGCCGCGCTGATGGGCTGGCGCGTGCTCCGGCAGGCCCTCCGCGCGCGCGGGCAGCGCCCCCCACCAGGCGAGCCCCGGGGGGAGGCTCCGCCGCAGCATCTCGGCATGCCCGGGGCCGGCCACGCGGTTGGCGACGACCCCCGCCACCGCGAGGCCCGGCCGGTAGGCCGCAAGCCCCAGGGCGACGGCGCCGAAGGTCTCCGCCATGGCGGCGGCGTCGATCACCAGCAGCACCGGAAGGCCCAGCCGCGCGGCCAGCGCCGCGGTCGAGGCCGGCCCGTCGTGCAGCCCCATCACCCCCTCCACCAGGAGGACGTCGGCCCCGGCCGCGGCGCGGGCAAGGCGCGCCCGGCAGTCCGCCTCGCCCCCCATCCAGAGGTCGAGCTGCTCCACCGCGGCCCCGGTGGCCGCGGCCAGCAGCGCCGCGTCCAGGAAGTCGGGCCCCGCCTTGAAGGCCCGCACGCGGCGGCCCCGGCGTTGCAGCCGCCGCGCCAGGGCCGCCGCCACCGTGGTCTTGCCCTGGCCGGAGGCGGGCGCGCTCACGAGCAGGGCGCAGGCCATCGCCGCCGCCTATCCGCGGGGCCGCGCGTAGCGCAGGGTGAGGAAGACCCCGCGCCCGGGCTGGGGGTAGCCCGCGGCGGTCTCGTAGTCCTTGTCGAGGGCGTTCTCGACCCGGGCCTGCAGCCGCAGGGCGCGCGAGAGCCGGTAGGCGCCGCGCAGGTCGAGCACGGCGTAGCCCGCAAGCCGCCGCGTGTTGGCGAGATCGTCGTAGCGCGGCCCCTCGGCGCGCAGCGTCGCCCCGGCCGACCAGCGCCCGCGGTCGCGGTCCAGCTCGATGCGGCCGAAGGCCCTGGCGCGCCGCGGCAGCGTGTTGCCGCGCTCGGCGCCGTCGCCGCGGTTCTCCGGCTCCTGCAGCGTGGCGCCGGCGCGCAGCGCCCAGTCGCCGAGCCGCAGCGCGGCCTCGCCCTCGAGACCGACGATGCGGGCCTCGTCGATGTTGCGCGGCGTGAAGCTCGCGTCGAAGCCGATCAGGTCGTCGATGCGGGTCGCGAACAGGGTCAGCGACCACCACTGCCTGCGGCGCAGGCCGAGCTCCACGGAACGGGACCGCTCGGGGTCCAGGTCGGGGTTGCCGAAACCAGGGAAGTAGAGCTCGTTGAAGGTGGGCGCCTTGAAGGCGGTGCCGTAGGCGGCGACGAGGCGCAGCCCGGCGCCCACCTCCCGGCCCCAGGCGACGCTGCCGGTGACGTGATCTCCGAACTGCTCGTTGTCGTCGTGGCGCAGCGCGAGCGCCCAGTCGCCGGCCGCGCTCCCCGCCTGCCACTGCGCGAAGACGCCGGTGTCGCGGCGCGTCTCCACGGCGTAGCCCGCGGTGCCGCCCACCTCGTCGTCCAGGTAGTCCACCCCCAGGCTGAGGACGCCGGCGCCCACAGGGAGGTCGGCCTGGACGGTGGCGCTGTCGCGCTCGGTGACGAAGCGGCTCACGAAGGCGCCGTCGAGGGTGTTGTCGGACTCGTCGCGGGCCCGCCCCAGGCGCACCGTCCACAGCGCCTCCCCCCGCTCGATCCGCGTCTCGAGACGCACCACCTCCTGGAGGGTGTCGGCGCCGTTCTGGAAGGCGCCGTCGAACTCGGTCTCGCCCTCGGACCGAAGCCAGCCCAGCTCCACCTCCACATCCCCGACGCGCCCGCCGAGGCTGAGGCTGGCCCCGAGGTTGCGGTAGCCGTCCTCGTCGGGCTTGATGGCAAAGCAGCCCTCCGTGAGACTGCCGCGGCAGGCATCGATGCCGTCGGTATCGAGGCCGGACAGCCCCAGGGCGTACCAGGCCTTTCCGCCGCCGCCGCGCAGCGAGAGGCTGGCGCTGGCGGTGGCGCGGCTGCCCGCGCCGAGGGCGGCGGAAAGGTCCGGCCCGCCCCCGCGCCGGGTGAAGATCTGGATCACGCCGCCGATGGCCTCGGAGCCGTAGAGGGCCGAGCGCGGCCCGCGCACGATCTCGATGCGCTCGATCTCGGCGAGCGGCAGTTGCTCGAAAGCGGTCGTCCCGAGGGTGGCCGAGCCCACCCGCACGCCGTCCACCAGCACCAGGACGTGGTCGGACTCGGTGCCACGCAGGAAGAGCGAGGTGGCCTTGCCGTCGCCGCCGTTGTTGGCGATCCCGATGCCGGGCAGGCCGGCGAGCAGCTCCTGGACGCTGCGGACCTGGCTGCGCTCGATGGCCTCGCGCGTGATCACGGTCACCGAGGCCAGGGTCTCGTCGGCAGTCTCGGCGGTGCGCGTGGCGGTGACGATGAGGGGGGCGGCGGTCTCGGCGGCGACGGCGGGGCCGGCCGCGAGCAGGGCCGCGACGAGGGCGGTCTTGCGCATGGATCTCCTCCTCCGTGCACACCCGCACGGGTGCGGTGCAACATCGGCGCGCGGAGGAGGGTGGGGAGGAGACGCCCGGCACGACCGGCTCCGCCCGGCGCCGCCCTCCGCAGCGCCACCGGCAGCGTCTCGGGCCGGTCTCCGGGCTCGCGGGCGGGGCCGTGCGACCCCGGGGGCTGCGCCTTCCCATGCCCTAAGGCACAGTGGCCTCGTGCAGCCCCCTCGACCCGCCTACCGTTGCGGGGGCAGCGCCGGACTTGCTCCCGTGGGAGCGCACCGGTCTTCCCGTTTCACCTCCGGCTCCGGCCGGAGGCACCCGAGACATCCCTCCCGCGGGAGGGGCCGCCAATCTAGGCGCCGGGCCCGGAGGCTGTCAAGGCGCCGGGCCGCCCCCGTGGCGGTGCGCGGAGGCGGCCGGTATGATCAGCATTCCGCAAGGGTCGCCGGGGGTACGACGGGGGTGCTCAACCGCATCGGACACAAGATCCTTCTCATGGTGGGGATCGTCGCCACGCTCGGCCTGGTCTCCACGACCTACTACCTGACGCTCAACGAGGAGCGCAACATCATCCGCCAGAACGAGGCGACGGTGCGCAAGCTCGCCGAGAGCGTGATCCAGGCGCTGCAGACGGTGATGCTGGCGGGCTATGCCGACGTCGCCCAGACCTTCGCCGACAACCTCAAGCGCGTCTCGGACGTCGCCGACTTCCGCATCCTGCGCACCAGCGGCATCGAGGCCTTCCGCGACAACGAGACCATCCGCGCGGTCAACCGCCGCCGCGGCGAGGAGGAGTTTCCGCCGCACGAGACCGAGGCCGTGGTGCGGGTCCTGCCGGCCGAGCACAGCGCCCTGCAGGAGGCGCTGCGGACCAAGGAGATGGTCGCCTACTACGAGTGGGACTCCAGCGGACAGCGCTATCTCACCTTCCTCGCCCCCATCCGCAACCAAAATCGCTGCCACCGCTGCCACGGCGGCGACCACGAGGTGCGCGGCCTCCTCAAGCTCACCACCTCCATGGCCCCGGTGGAGCAGGCCGTGCGCGAGACCTGGCAGCGCGGGCTGGTGCTGATGGCGCTGGCGGTGGCGCTGGTGCTCGCGACCACCGGACTGCTCATCCGCCGCTCCGTGGTGCGTCCCATCACCGAGGTCACCGACGCGATGGTGCACGTGGCCGAGGGCGACCTCACGCGCCGCGTTCCGGTGGTGAGCGACGACGAGCTCGGCCGCATGGCCTCGAGCTTCAACCGCATGATCCAGCGGGTGCTGAAGAGCTACACCGGCCTGCAGCAGGAGCAGGACAAGCTGACCACCATCATCCTCAGCGCCCGCGAGGGCATCGTGGTCACCGACCGCACCGGCCAGGTGGTGCTGGTCAACCCGGCGGCCGAGACGCTGGTCGGCAAGGACATGCGGCGCATCGCCGCCGAGGGCTTCCTCAACCTCTTTGACGACCCCGAGGCCATGGTGGAGTGGCTGTCCCGGGACCACGCCGACGAGCCGGTGGTCCTGCACCGCGGCGGGCGCGTGCTGAGCGTGCACGTCGCCACCATCCGCACCCGCAAGGACCAGGTCGTGGGCTCGGCGGCCCTCATCCGCGACATCACCAAGGAGAAGCAGCTCGAGGAGGAGCTACGCCGCGCCTCCGTGACCGACCCCCTCACGGGGCTCTACAACCGGCGCCACCTCGACGAGACCCTGGCCCGCGAGTACCGGCGCGCCGAGCGCTACGAGCTGCCGCTCTCGGTGGTCATGTTCGACGTCGACCACTTCAAGCGCTTCAACGACGAGCACGGCCACGAGCAGGGCGACCGGGTCCTGCAGGCCATCGCCGAGGTGACGCGCCGCGCCGTGCGCAACACCGACATCCCCTGCCGCTACGGCGGCGAGGAGTTCCTCGTGATCCTGCCCAGCACCCCCCTCGACGGCGCCGCGCACCTCGCCGAGCGCCTCCGCGAGGAGGTGGAGCGCACCCCGGTGGACGGCCTGCGCGTCACCATCAGCGTCGGGGTGGCGGCCCTGCCCGAGCATCGGGGCCAGGGGCCCGACGACCTCGTGGAGGCGGCCGACGCCGCCCTCTATCGGGCCAAGCAGGCGGGACGCAACCGCGTCTGCCGCGCGGCCTGAGCCCGCCGCCGAGGCGCTCACGGGGCCGGCGCGAGCTCGAAGCGCAGCGTCCCCGAGACGCTCTTGTGCTGGTCGTAACCGCGGTCGAAGACGGCGATGGCGCCGCGGATCGTGCGCCCGGGCTGGAGGCGTGCGTCGTCGGCGTGGCCGGTGTCCAGGGCGCGGGAGAACTCCACCTGCCAGAAACCGTCGCGCCAGACGCCCTTCGCCTTCACGTCCGCCCGGCTCCCCGTGGGGCCGCCCGCCACGGGCTCGACACTGGGGATCTCCGTGGGCCCTGCGCCCAGCGGCTTCCTTCGCAGGCGGTAGACACCCTCGCCCTCGTCCGGGCGCTTGCGGATGTAGACCGTGCGGCCGTCCGGCCCGTCGTACTCGGCCGCGTCCTCCAGGGGGTCGTGGCCGATGACGAAGTGGAGGTCGTCGGCGAAGCCGGCTGCATCGGTGCGACCCGCGGCCCAGAACCAGACGTCCACCTCGTAGTCGGCACGGGTGAGCATGCACCAGTCGTAGCTGCCGCCCATCTCGAAGCGCACGGCGAAGGCGTCGTCGCGCTCGCGCCCCCGGCGGTAGCGGTTGCCCCGGCGCTTCCACGGCCGGTGCTCTCGGTTCTCCTCCGAGTCCGGCCAGCGCGCCGCGAGGTAGATGCGGTCGCCGGCCATGCGGGCAGCGAGAACCACCACACGCTCGCCGGTGGTGTTCTTCTCGTCGCCCTCCAGCGCCGGGCCGACCGGCACCGGCACCCAGCGGGCGTCCTCCCACTCGGAGAGGTCCCCGTCCACCACCGGCGCCGCACCCGCCCACGGCACCGGCACCGCCACCTCCGCCGGCTCGCGTGGGATCTGCTCGGCACCCGCCCCCGCCGCGGCAACGGCGAGGGCGAGCGCCCAGCGGACGCGCCCCCGCGCCACCTCAGCGCACCACGATCTCGCCTTCCATGCCCCTGTCGCGATGGTCGTCGATGGTGCAGTAGACGGGGAAGCTGCCCTTCCCCACGGCGACGAAGAAGAGCTCCAGCTCGCCGCCCGGCTTGATCTCGAAGGCCTTGAAGTACGGGGCCTTGACCTCGACCTTCTCGGCCTCGGCCTTGCGCCAGGCCACCGCCTTGTAGAACTCCGGGGCGGTGAAGTAGTGCGCCTTCTCGCCCTCGTTCTCGATCACGAGCTTGTAGGGCTTCCCCGCCTCGAGCACGATCCGGTCCGGCGCGTACTCGTACTCCTCGATACGCACCTCGATCCGCTGCGCCTGCTTCCAGTCCGCCGCCTTGACGATGGCCTCGCCGTCGCGGATGGGGTCCTGCCCCGCCGCCCCCATCACCGGCACGATCCCCGCCAGCATGACGACCCCGATGCGCTTGTACATGGCCGGACCTCCCCAGCATTGAACGTCGCGGTATTGTACATCGGCAGCGGCACCCCGGTCCTGAAGCGCGATCCGCCCCTCCGGACGGAAAAGGGCCGGGGCCGCCACGCGGCCCCGACCCGGGCACGAAGGCGTCAGCGGTTGCCCACCGCCTGGCTCGGATCCACCTCGTACATCGCCGGCAGCGAGTGCGCGATGCCCTTGTGGCAGTCGATGCAGGTCTTGCCCTCGTCCAGGGCCCGGCTGTGCTGGGCCACGGCGCGGCGCCCCTGCACGGCGAAGTCCATGGAGTCGAAGTCGTGGCAGTTGCGGCACTCGCGCGAGTCCGTCTCCTTCATCGCTTTCCAGACGTGGCGCGCGAGCTCCAGCCGCTTGGCCTCGAACTTCTCCGGCGTGTCCACGGTGCCCATGAGCCAGTGGTAGAGCTCGTTGGAGGCCCTGATCTTGCGCACCACCTTGTGTACCCAGGGCCTCGGCACGTGGCAGTCCGGACAGGTGGCCCGCACGCCGGTGCGGTTGCTGTAGTGGACGGTGTCCTTGTACTCCTGGTAGACGTTGTCGCGCATCTCGTGGCACGAGATGCAGAACTGCTCCGTGTTGGTGGCCTCCATGGCGGTGTTGAAGCCGCCCCAGAAGATGATCCCGGCGACGAAGCCCACGCCCAGGAGCCCCCCCACGGACCACTTGGCCGCGGGGCTGCGAAGCCGCGCCCACAGCCCCGGACGCGCCGCCGCGCGCCCGTTCACCGCTCGCTCGTTGGTGGCCATGACTCGCTCCTTTCCCGCGCCTCAGCGGCGGATCGTGGGCAGGGGCTTGAACTCGTTCTCCACCAGCGGCGGCGCATTCACCTGCGGCACGTGGCACTGGGTGCAGAAGTAGCGGCGCGGCGCCACGTTGGCGAGATCGTTGCCCTCGCGGTCCTTGAAGTGGGTGATGCTGATCTTGGTCGCCCCCGACTCGCGGGCGTTGGCCCAGCTGTGGCAGGTCAGGCACTTGTTGAACTTGAGGTCGATCCTGTAGCCCTGGATGCTGTGCGGGATGAGCGGGGGCTGGGTCATGTAGTCCCGCGCGTACGGGGCGCGGTCCTTGACGTACTGCTTGAGCTCCGGCGGCGGCGTCGTCTCCTCCACCGCATGCTCGCCCCGCAGGGAGTGGATCCCCGCCGACTCGGCGTCGGCGCGCGGCAGCCACACCGCGCCTGCCGCCACGATCACGAGACCGATCCGCATCACCTTGTTCATGGCTGAACCTCCGCACTCCTGGAAATCTCGACCGAATCCTCCCGCCCGCCGCCGCGCAGCCCGAACCGGAACACGTCCTGCGGGCAGACGTCGATGCAGCGGCCGCAGTTGGTGCAGTCGCCGGAAAGCACCACCGGACCGGCCCCCCCGGTCCCGCGCAGCGGCGCGCGCAGGACCTGCGGCTCGGGGCAGACGCGGTAGCAGTCCATGCACTCGTCGCAGCGCGCACGCTGCTCCGCCCGCACCCGCACCTGGGCCACCCTGCCCAGCAGCCCGTAGAAGGCCCCCATGGGACAGAGATGGCCGCACCAGGCCCGCCGCGCCAGCAGCAGGTCGGCGAGGAAGACCGCCGCGATCACCGCCCAGCCGGCGCCGAAGCCGAAGATGAGGCCGCGGTGCAGGATCGAGACCGGATTGACCAGCTCCCACGCCGCCATCCCGGTGGCCGCCGCCACCGCCAGCACCGTCCCCAGCAGCCAGTACCGCAGCCTCGGCGAGACGCCCGCCCCGCCGCGGATGCCCAGCCGGTCATGGAGCCAGCGCGCGGCGTCGGTGACCGGGTTGACGGGGCAGACCCAGGCGCAGTAGACGCGCCCACCCACGAGGGCGTAGAAGGCGAGGACGATCCCCGCCCCCACCAGCGCCGCGAGCTCCGGCACATGCCCCGCGGCCAGGGTCTGCGCCAGCACGAATGGATCCGTCAGGGGCAGCACCCCCAGGGTGAGGCTGGAGGAGAGGTTGCCCTTGACGATCCACAGCCCGAACCAGGGCCCGGCGAGAAAGAGCCCCAGCACCGCGAGCTGGCTCGCGCGCCGCAGCACCAGCCACTTGTGGGCCGGCCACCAGCCCCGCACGCGCACCGCTTCCCTCCCGGGGATCCGTTCCATGGCTCACCCTCCCGGCAGCCGGTCCGGCAGGTCGATGACGCCGGGCACCAGCGACCGCCCCGCCTTCGCCTTCTCCTCCCAGCCGAGCCGGTAGTGCCGGCCCATGGCGCCGCGCGCGAGGCGGCGCGGGAGGACCCGGATCGCGGCCTCGTCGAGCACGCAGGCGTGCTCGCACTTGCCGCAGCCGGTGCAGGCGTCGGCGTGGACCACGGGTTCGAAGATGGCGTGGACCCCGGTGCGGGTGTTCTCCCGCATCTCCAGCGTGATGGCCCGGTCGATGAGGGGGCAGACGCGGTAGCAGACATCGCAGCGCAGCCCGCGCAGGTTGAGGCAGTTCTCGCGGTCGATGAGGACCGCAAGCCCCATGCGGGCGTCGTCGATGTCGGTCAGCCCCTTGTCCAGCGCCCCCGTCGGGCAGGCCGCCACGCAGGGGATGTCCTCGCACATCTCGCAGGGGACCTCGCGGGCGACGAAATAGGGCGTACCCGCGGCGACGTCCTCGCCCAGGCGCGCAAGGCGCAGGGTGTCGAAGGGGCAGTCGCGCACGCACAGGCCGCAGCGGACGCAGGCGCCGAGGAAGTCCCGCTCCGCCAGCGCCCCCGGGGGGCGCAGCGCCACCGCCGGGCGCGCCGCCACGCGCCGGGCGTAGAGGCCGAGGCCGAGCCCGATCATCGCCATCCCCGCCGCCCCCCGGGCGAGGCCCACGAGGAAGCGACGCCGGGCCGCCTCGGCCGCCGCGCGTCCCTGTCCGTTCCCGCCGGACACCGCGCCGCCCTCAGGCCCGCGTGACCCGGACCGCGCACTTCTTGTAGTCCGTCTCCTTGGAGATGGGGCAGGTGGCGTCCAGGGTCAGCTTGTTGACCAGCCGCGCGGCGTCGAACCAGGGGATGAACACCAGCCCCCGCGGCGGCCGGTTGCGGCCGCGGGTCTCGACGCGCACGGTGATCTCGCCGCGGCGGCTCTGCACCTTGGCGGCCATGCCGCGGCGCAGGCCGCGCTCGCGCGCATCGTCCGGGTGCATGAAGACCACCGCGTCGGGGAAGGCGCGGTAGAGCTCGGGCACCCGCCGGGTCATGGAGCCGGAGTGCCAATGCTCGAGCACGCGGCCCGTGACCAGCCACAGGTCGTACTCGCCGTCGGGCACCTCCGCGGGCGGCTCGTAGGGCAGCGCGTAGATCACCGCGCGCCCGTCCGGCTTGCCGTAGAAGCGGATCCCCTCGCCCTCCTTGACGTAGGGGTCGTAGCCCTCGCGATAGCGCCACAGGGTCTCCTTGCCCTCCACCACCGGCCAGCGCAGGCCACGGGCCTGGTGGTACATGTCGAAGGGCGCAAGATCGTGGCCCTTGCCGAGGCCGAAGAGGCGGTACTCCTCGTAGAGGCCCTTCTGGATGTAGAAGCCGAAGTGCTCCGACTCCAGGTTGTCGTAGACGTTGCCCGCGGCGTCGCGCACCGTCCCCTTCTCGTAGGGGTACTTGTCCACCTGCCCGTTGCGGAACAGGATCTCGTAGAGGGTCTTGCCGCGATACTCGGGCTTCTTGGCAAGGAGCTCCTCGGGCCAGACCTCCTCGACCTTGAAGCGCTTGGAGAACTCCACGATCTGCCACAGATCCGAGCGCGCCTCGCCCGGCGGGGCCACCTGCTGGCGCCAGAACTGGGTGCGCCGCTCGGCGTTGCCGTAGGCCCCCTCCTTCTCCACCCACATGGCGGTGGGCAGGATGAGATCCGCGGCCATCGCCGTCACCGTCGGGTAGGGATCGGAGACGATGATGAAGTTCTCCGGGTTGCGGTAGCCGGGCCAGGTCTCGTTGTTGAGGTTGGCCGCGGCCTGCATGTTGTTGTTGCACATCACCCAGTAGACGTTGAGCTTGCCGTCCTTGAGCATGCGGTTCTGCAGCACGGCGTGATAGCCGGGCTTGCCCGGGATCGTGCCCTCCGGCAGCTTCCAGATCTTCTCGGCGATGTCGCGGTGCTCCTTCTTCATGACCACGAGATCGGCCGGCAGGCGATGGGCGAAGGTGCCCACCTCGCGCGCGGTGCCGCAGGCCGAGGGCTGCCCCGTGAGCGAGAACGGGCCGTTGCCGGGCTCGGAGATCTTCCCCACCAGCAGGTGGACGTTGTAGATGAGGTTGTTGACCCAGGTGCCGCGGCTGTGCTGGTTGAAGCCCATGGTCCAGAAGGAGGTGACCTTGGTCTTGGGGTCGGCATAGAGCTCGGCCAGGGCCTCGAGGTCCTTCTCCGGCACCCCCGACATCTTCGACACCTTGTCGAGGGTGTACTCGGAGACGAAGCGGGCGTACTCCTCGAAGGTGATGGGCTTGGAGGCGGCCGGGTTGGCCGCGTTCTTGGCCCGCTTCTCGCGCGGGTCGTCGGGGCGCAGGCCGTAGCCGATGTCGGTCACACCGATGCGGAAGTTGACGTGATCCTTGACGAAGGCCTCGTTGACCCGCCCGGTCTGGATGATGTGGTTGGCGATGTAGTTGAGGATCGCCAGGTCCGTCTGGGGCCTGAAGACGATGCCGATGTCGGCGAGGTCGAAGTTGCGGTTGCGGAAGGTGGACAGCACCGCCACCCGGACGTGGTCGGCGGACAGGCGCCGGTCGGTCAGGCGCGACCAGAGGATGGGGTGCATCTCGGCCATGTTCGAGCCCCAGAGCACGAAGGCGTCGGCGTGCTCGAGGTCGTCGTAGCAGCCCATGGGCTCGTCGATGCCGAAGGTGCGGATGAACCCCGCCACCGCCGAGGCCATGCAGTGGCGCGCGTTGGGGTCGATGTTGTTGGAGCGGAAGCCCGCCTTCATGAGCTTGGCCGCGGCGTAGCCCTCCCACACCGTCCACTGGCCGGAGCCGAACATGCCGATGGAGGTGGGTCCCTTCTTGCGCAGGGCCTCCTTGAACTTCTCGGCCATGATGTCGAAGGCCTGCTCCCAGGTGATGGGCGTGAACTCGCCGTTCTTGTCGAACTTGCCGTCCTTCATGCGCAGCAGCGGGGTGGCCAGGCGGTCCTTGCCGTACATGATCTTGGCGAGGAAGTAGCCCTTGATGCACTGCAGCCCGCGGTTGACCGGGGCGTCCGGGTCGCCCTGGGTGGCCACGACGCGGCCGTCGCGCACGCCCACGAGGACGCCGCAGCCGGTGCCGCAGAAGCGGCACGGCGCCTTGTCCCAGCGGATCCGGGTGTCGGCGGCCGCAAGCGCCGTGCCCGCCCCCGGAAGGCTCAGACCGGCCGCGGCCGCGGCGGCGGCTGCGGCCTGCGCCTTCACGAACTCTCGCCTGGTCATCTTCATGGTCATGCCTCCGCTTGGTCCGCAGAATCGCAATACTCGTAAACCGTCGCCGCGACGAGGACGCCGGGCAGGGCGCTGACCCGCGCCAGGGTCTCGGCCACCGGGGTCCGCGGGGTCTCCTCGACGGTGACGACGATGCGATGCGCCCCCGCGCGGCCATGCACCTCCACGCCCTCGACGCCGCGCAGCGCCTCCAGCACCGGCTCGGTGCGCCCGGGCTGCACGTAGACCACGACCCCCGCCACGTCCATCGTCGTCCCTCCGTATTCAGGCGGCGCCGCGCGCCGCGTCCTCCCGCCGTACCATCCGGATCGCGCCCACAGGACAGGGCCGCACGCAGGCGCCGCACCCGTCGCAGCGCGCCGCATCCACCTGCGGTGCGAGCCGCCCGCACAGCGGCCGGAGCGCGATGGCCTCGCGCGGGCAGGCATCGAGGCAGCTCATGCAGCCGATGCCCTGCAGGGCGAGACAGGCCGCATCGAGCCGCGCCTCGAGCATCCAGGGCCGCCCCCGTCCCCAGGGCGCCAGCGCGCCCCGCGCGCAGGCCGTCACGCAGCGGCCGCAGAAGGTGCAGCCGCCGCGGGTGAAGTCGATCTCGGGAAAGCCGCCGCCGCCGCGGCGCAGGATCCGCTCGGGACAGGCGCGGATGCAGCCGTCACACCGGTCGCAGCGGGCGACGAAGACCGCCTCCGCACACGCGCCCGGTGGGCGGAGGGGCTGCGGCAGCCGCCGCCGCCCCCGCAGGAACGCCCTCCGCTCCATGGCGACCCCCATCGCCTCCGGTCCTCCCGCGATCCGACCACGGACAACCTAAGGGGGCGCGGCGGGCTTGGACCTTGATCAGGATCAAGCCTACGGAACGCATGGTTTTTCCGAGCATTCAGCTCGGTTAATATTCTAATAATTGCACGTACTGAGAGACCGCGGCCCCGTCAGCCGCGGCGGCGGGCCTCGTAGAGGCAGACGGCGGCGGCGACCGAGACGTTGAGGCTCTCGACGCCCTCGGCCATGGGGATGGCGACGCGGCTGTGGCAGCGCTCCCGCGTCAGGCGGCGCAGGCCCCGCGCCTCGCCGCCGAGGATGAAGGCGAGCGGCCGGGGCAGCTCCGCCTCGGCCAGCGCGGTCGGCGCGTCCGCCTCGGCGCCCACGAGGTGGACGCCGGCCTCCGCGAGGCGGTCGAGGGCGCGGGCGAGGTTGGTCACCCGCACCAGCGGCAGCCGCTCGGCGGCGCCGGCCGCTGCCTTCTCCGCCGCCGGGGTGAGCCCCGCGGCCCGGTCGCGGGGGACCACCACGGCGGCGGCGCCGAAGGCCGCCGCGCTGCGCAGGGCGGCGCCGAGGTTGCGCGGGTCCTGCACCCCGTCGAGGACCAGCAGCAGCGCCTCGGCGGTGACCAGGCCGGGGAGCGCCGCCTCGTCGAGCTCGGCAAGCCCCGCGCATCGGGCGGCAACCCCCTGATGGGGCAGGCCCGGGAAGCGCGCATCCAGCTCCGCCCTCGGGACCTCGCGCACGGGGATGCGCCGGCGGGCGGCGGCCGCGCGCACCCGCGCCGCGCGCCGGTCACGCCGCGGCGCCGCCAGCTCCACCGCCTCCACCGCCGCCCGCGGCGACTCCAGCGCCGCGAGCACCGCGTGGACGCCGCAGATCCAGCGCCCGGGGCTCACCCGTCGGCCGCCCCGACGCCGGCGGCGCGGCGCTCCGCCTCCCGGACACCGCCGCCCTCGAGGATCGTGACCTCGACACGGCGGTTGCGCGCGCGACCCGCCTCGCTGTCCTCGGGCGCAAGGGGCGCACCCTCGCCGAGCCCGCGCAAGATCATGCGCCGGCGCGGCACGCCCGCGGCCTCGAGGACCCGGGCCACGGCCTCGGCGCGCCGGTGCGAGAGCTTATGGTTGTAGTCCTCCGGACCGTCGCCCGGACCGTCGCCCGAGGCGTACCCCGTGATGTGCACGCGCAGCAGCGGCCTCTGCGCAAGGCGCGCGGCCAGGCGCCGCAGTTTGGCCAGGGAGTCGCTATCGAGGACCGCGGAATCCCGCTGGAAGCGGATCCGCAGCGTCCGCTCGGGACCCGCCGCCGCGGCCGCATCCGCCTCCACGGAGGCGGAGACCGCGGACCCGGCGGCCGACTCCGCCATCGCGACGGCCCCTCCGCCCGCACCAGGCGCCTCGGAGGCGGGCTCCGCAGGCGCCTCCGGCGCCGGCCCTTGGGGCGCCGGGGGCGCGGGTACCCCCTGCGGTCCGGACGGGACCGGCGGGGCCGCGTCGTCTCCTGCCGCCGGTGCGGCTTCCTGCGCCTTCTCCCGCAGGCGCCTGAGCCGCTCGCGGATCTCCTCCGGCGTCGCCGGGCGCGCGCGGATCACCCCCGGGGCCTCCACGGGCCGGCTCGGTCGGGCCTGCTCCTTGCCCGCCGGCTCCCGCGCCGCGCCCTCGCCGCACCGGCCGGGCGGCGCGCCGCGGTCGCGCAGCCGTCCCAGATAGGCGCCGGCGGCCCCTTCCGCGAGGGCGTAGCCGGCCGCCGACGCCCCCACCAGCGTGCCGGTGGCGGCGCCCGCCAGGGTCCCCACCACGAGACCGGTCTTCAGGCCGCGGTTGGGATCGCAGGTGGCACAGGCCCCGAGGGCCAGCGACAGCGCCGCCACCAGCGCCGGGCGCGCCGCCCTCATCGCCGCCGCCTCCCGCCGCGACGCCGCCCCCGACTCCCTGCGCCCTCCGCGGGCTCGAGGTCGATCTTGCGCTCGTCCACGTCCACCCGCACCACGCGCACCGCCACCCGCTCGCCGAGCCGGTACATGCGCCGCGTGCGCTCGCCCAGCAGGCGGTGCCTCACCGGGTCGAAATGGTAGTAATCGTTGGGCAGCGAGGTCACGTGCACCAGCCCCTGAGCATAGACGCCGTCGATCTCGACGAAGATGCCGAAGTTGGTGACCCCGGTGATGACGCCCTCGAAGACCTCCCCCACGTGGTCCAGCATGTAGCGGCACTTCATCCAGTCCACGGCGTCGCGCGTGGCCTCGTCGGCGCGCCGCTCGGTCATGGAGCAGTGCTCGCCGTAGCGCGCCATGTCCTCGTGGGCGTAGGGGAAGGTGGCGGCCTTGCCGCCGCGCAGGACATGGCGGATGCCCCGGTGCACCAGCAGGTCCGGGTAGCGGCGGATGGGCGAGGTGAAGTGCAGGTAGGCCTCGTGGGCGAGGCCGAAGTGGCCGGTGTTGTCGGGGCTGTAGACGGCCTGGGCCAGGGAGCGCAGCACCACGCCCTCGATGAGGTGGGCGTCGGGCCGGCCGCGCACCTGCTCGAGCAGGCGGGCGAAGTCGCGCGCCTGCGGCTCGTCGCCCCCGCCGAGGCCGAGACCAAACTCCTGCAGGAAGGCGCGCAGGTCCTCGAGCTTCTGCGCCGGGGGCGGCTCGTGCACGCGATAGAGGGTGGGGATGCGGTGGCGGCCGAGGAAGCGGGCGGCGGCGACGTTGGCCGCGATCATGCACTCCTCGATGATGCGGTGGGCGTCGGTGCGCACCACCGGGACCACCCGCGCGATGCGCCCGTCCTCGGCGAACTCGATGCGGGTCTCGGTGCTGTCGAAGTCCAGCGCGCCCCGCCGGCGCCGGTCCTCGGCCAGCGCCTGGTAGAGGCGGTGCAGCTCCTCGAGGTGCGGCACCAGGTCCTCCCGCTGGCGCCGTGCCCGCTCGTCGCCGGCGAGGATCGCCGCCACCTCGTCGTAGGTCAGGCGCGCCGCCGAGCGCATGACGCCCTCGTGGAAGCGCGCCCGCGTGATCCGCCCGTCGCGGCTGATGGTCATCTCGCAGGCGATGCACAGCCGGTCGACGCCGGGGTTGAGGGAGCAGAGGCCGTTGGAGAGGACCTCGGGCAGCATCGGCACCACCCGACCCGGGAAGTAGACCGAGTTGCCGCGCTCTGCGGCCTCGCCGTCCAGGGCCGACCCCGGATGCACGTAGTGGGAGACGTCGGCGATGGCCACCACCAGGCGCCAGCCGCCCCGGCGGCGCTCGCACCAGACGGCGTCGTCGAAATCCTTGGCGTCGACCCCGTCGATGGTCACCAGCGGGAGCCGGCGCAGGTCCTCGCGCCCGGCGAGCGCCGAGCGCGCCACCCGGGTGCCGAAGCGCGCGGCCTCCTGCGCCACCGCCTGCGGCCATTCCCACGGGATGCCGTGGATGCGGATGGCGGTATCGATCTCGGTGCCGGGATCCACGTGCTCGCCGAGGATCTCCACCACGCGCCCGATGGGGAGGCTGCCGCTGGTGGGGGCGCGGGTGATCTCCGCCACCACCCGCTGCCCCGGCCGGGCGCCGCCCTCCGCGCCCGGCGGGATCACCACCTCGTGCAGCATGCGGGCCTCGTCCGGGACCACGAACCCCACCCCGGCCTCCTGCTGGAAGCGCCCGACGATGCGGCGCACCGCGCGCTCGAGGACCTCGACCACGCTGCCCTGGGGCACCCCGCCGGGGCCGAGGCCGCTCACCGCCACCACCACGCGGTCGCCGTGCATCACCGAGCGCATCTGCCGCGGCGGCAGGTACACCTCGGTGCCGCCGTCCTCGCCGATGACCCGGCCCCAGCCGTCGGGGTGGGCGAGCACGCGCCCCCGCACGAGATCCATCTTCTCGGCCAGGCCGTAGGAGCCGCGGCGCGTGCGCACCAGCTGCCCGTCGCGGACCATGGCCTCGAGCCGACGCTCGAGCCCCTCCCTTGCCGCCGCCTCGGCCAGGCCCAGCCCGCGCGCCAGCGAGGCCACCGAGGCCGGCCGTCCGCGCCGGCGCAGGAAGCGCACGATGTCCGCGCGCGAGGGGATCTCGACCTTGTGCTGGCGGAGGCTTGCGCGGCGGCGCGCGCCGCGCCGCCCGTCCGATGTCCTGGCCACTGGTGGTTCTCGCTCTTCGTTGACAGCCACCGGCCCCGCGGGTACATTTTGCGCCCGCGCCGAGGTGGCGGAATTGGTAGACGCGCTAGTTTCAGGTACTAGTGGGGGAAACCCCGTGGAGGTTCAAGTCCTCTCCTCGGCACCAGACACCCGAAGGGCCCCGCACGGGGCCCTTTCCATGTTCAGGCCCGCCCGAAGGGGTCGCGCCGGGTGATGATCTCCCCCCGCTCGGGACCGGTGGAGATCATGTCCACGGGCACGCCCACGAACCGCTCCACGAACTCCAGGTAACGCCGCGCGTTCCCGGGCAGCGCCGCCTCGTCGGTGAGCCCCGCGGTGGACTCGTGCCACCCCGGAAGCTCCTCGTAGACCGGCTCGCAGCGGGCGAGCGCCTCGGCCCCCGCAGGCGGGGCATCCAGCAGCCGCCCGCCGTCGCGGTAGCCCACGCACACCCGCACCCGCTCCAGCCCGTCGAGGACGTCGAGCTTGGTGATGCAGAGGCCGTCGACGCCGCTCAGGCGCACGCTGCGCCTCAGCGCCACCAGATCGAGCCAGCCGCAGCGGCGCGGCCGCCCGGTGGTGGAGCCGAACTCGTGCCCGCGCTCGGCGAGCCGCCGCCCGGTCTCGTCCTGCAGCTCGGTCGGGAAGGGGCCGCCGCCGACCCGGGTGGTGTAGGCCTTGGTGATGCCGAGGACATAGTCGAGGTCGCCGACGCCGACCCCGCTGCCGACCCCCGCCGCCCCGGCGACGCAGTTGGAGGAGGTCACGTAGGGATAGGTGCCGTGGTCGATGTCCAGGAGCGCCCCCTGGGCGCCCTCGAAGAGGAGGTCGGCGCCCGCCTCGCGCAGCCCGTGCAGCGTCCCGGCCACGTCCGTGACCAGGGGCCCGATCACCTCCGCCGCCGCCAGCGCCCCCTCGAGCACGGTGTCGTAGTCCACCGCCTCGGCGTTCAGGTAGCGGGTGAGGACGAAGTTGTGATAGTCCATGACCTCGCGCAGGCGCTCGGCGAAGCGCGCCGGCTCCAGCAGGTCGGCGACGCGCAGCCCCCGCCGCGCCGCCTTGTCCTCGTAGGCAGGCCCGATGCCGCGGCCGGTGGTGCCGATGGCGTCGCGGCCCCGGGCCCGCTCGCGGGCGAGATCCAGCGCCTGGTGGTAGGGCAGGATCAGGGGGCAGGCCCCGCTGACGCCGATGCGCTCGCGCGCCGGCACCCCGCGCGCCTCAAGCCCCTCGATCTCCCTCACCAGAGCGTCGGGGGCCACCACCACGCCGTTGCCGATCAGGCACCGCACCCCCTCATGCAGGATGCCCGAGGGGATCAGGTGCAGGACCGTCTTCTCGCCGTCGATGACCAGCGTGTGGCCGGCGTTGTGCCCGCCCTGGAACCGCACCACCGCCGCCACCCCGGGGGTGAGCAGGTCCACCACCTTGCCCTTGCCCTCGTCCCCCCACTGGGTGCCGACCACCACCACGCTCCTACCCATCGTCGCCCTCCCCCGGGGGCGCGGAGACCTCCTCCGCGACCCATGCGTCACCGCGCCGGACGAGCACCCGCGCGCAGCCCATCGCCCGCGGCGTCTCCCCCGGCAGCCCAAGCGCCTGCACCACCCGCTCGCCCCGCGCGCGCAGCCGCGCCACCGCCTCGGCGAGCGCCGCATCCTCCACCGCGGGGGCGAGGACCGCCCCCTCGCCCGCCTCCGCCGCCGCCGTCCCCAGGGCGAGCAGCAGCCTCAGGTCGGTGCTGAACCCCGTCGCCGGGCGGGCGCGCCCGAAGGCGGCACCGACCCCGTCGTAGCGCCCGCCGCGCGCCACCTCCTCGCCGCAACCCGCGACGAAGGCGGCGAAGACGACGCCGGTGTGGTAGCGGTAGCCCCGCAGCTCGGCGAGATCCACGTGCAGGCGCACCGCGGGGAGCCGGGCGCCGAGCCTGCGCGCCAGCGCCTCGAGCCGAACCAGCGCCCGCATCGGCCCCTCGCCGCAGGGGGCGAGGACCTCCGCCGCCCGCGCCAGCACCTCCACCCCGCCGTGCAGGCGCGCCAGGGCCGCGAGCGCGGCCCGCTCGGGCTCCGCCACCCCCCACGCCGCGAGGCGCTCGGCGATGGCCGCCTGCGCCTTGCGCTGCAGCAGGCCGAAGAGCTCCGCCTCGTCCTCCGGCGCGAGGCCCACGGAGGCCGCCAGGGCGCGGAAGATGCCCACGTGGCCGAGGTCGAGGAGAATCCCCTCGAGGCCTGCGCAGCGCAGCGTCTCCACCATCAGGCACGCCACCTCGGCGTCGCTCTCGACGCCGTCGTGGCCGTAGAGCTCGGCCCCGGCCTGGATGGGGCTGCGCCCCCCCTGCGCGCCCTGGGGCCGGGCCCGCAGGACGCTGCCCACGTAGCACAGCCGCGTGGGCACCTCGGCGCGGATCCGGCTCGCCTCGATGCGCGCCACCTGCGGGGTCATGTCCGCCCGCACCCCCAGCATGCGCCCGCTCGCCGGATCCACCAGCTTGAGGGTGTCGAGCTCGAGATCGCCGCCGGTTCCGGTGAGCAGCGACTCCAGGTGCTCCACCAGCGGCGGCACCACCAGGCGGTAGCCCCAGGCGTGGAAGAGGTCGATGAGGCGCCGGCGCAGGGCCTCGGCCCGCTCCGCCTGATCGGGCAGGAGCTCCTCGATCCCCTCGGGCAGCAGCCAGGGTGCGGGACGCGGCATGGTCACACCAGACGCACGAGCAGCGCCCCGGCCGCCATGGCCACGAGCCCCGCAAGACGCAGGCGGCGGTCGTCGAGGGCGGCGAGGCTCGCCACCGCGGCGCGGTAGCCGCGGGGGCTGACGAAGGGCAGCAGCCCCTCGATGACGAGGACGAGGCCCAGCGCCTCCAGCAGCCGTGTCCCCACCGCGCGCCTCCCCGCCCTCAGCGGCCCCCGGCCCCACCCAGGGAGTCGCCGAAGTAGCGGAAGAAGTCCGAGTCGGGCTTGAGCACCAGCACGTCGCGCTCGTCGCGGAAGATGCGCCGGTAGGCCGCGAGGCTGCGGTAGAGGGCGTAGAACTCCGGATCCTCGCCGAAGGCCTCGGCGTAGATGCGCGCCGCCTCGGCATCGCCCTCGCCGCGGATCGCCTCGGCGTCCCGGAACGCCTCGGCGAGGATGATGGTGCGCTGGCGGTCGGCGTCGGCGCGGATGCGCTCGGCGGCCTCGGCGCCGCGCGAGCGGAACTCGCGGGCGACGCGGGCGCGCTCCGACTCCATGCGGCGGAAGACCGAGCTCGAGACCTCCGGCGGCAGATCCACGCGCTTGATGCGCACGTCCACGATCTCGATCCCCATCTTGGCCGCCTCGCGGTTGGCGTTCTCGGTGATGATGCTCATCACCTGCGCCCGCTCGCCGGAGACCACCTCCTGGATCGTACGCTTGCTGAACTCGCTGCGGAGCCCGTCCTTGATGAGCTGGTCGAGGCGCAGCCCCGCCTGGAAGGCGTCCCCGGCCACCGCCGTGTAGTAGCGCCCGACGTCGCGGATGCGCCACTTGACGAAGGCGTCCACGATCACGTTCTTCTTCTCCACCGTGAGGAAGCGCTCGGGCTTGGCGTCCAGGGTCTGGATGCGGGCATCGAACTTGCGCACGTTCTGCACCACCGGGATCTTGAAGTGCAGCCCCGGCGAGAAGTCGGTGCGCACGATCTCGCCGAGCTGGAAGAGGATCGCACGCTCGCGCTCGTCCACGGTGAAGGCGGCGAACCACACCGTCGCCACGAGCGCGAGGACCGCGGCCACCCCCAGCGACTGGATCCTCGCCATCAGCGCGTCCTCCCGCTGCGCAGCCGCTCCCGCTCGCGCACGTCGCGGCGGCGCGACTCGCTGCCCTGCCCACCGGCCGAGCCCTGCGGCACGACCGGCGCCACGCCATCCGCCCCCTGCTGCCCGAGCATCCGGTCGACGGGGAGGTAGATGAGCGGCATCCCGGCACCCTCGGTGTCGAGGACCACCTTGCCGGCGTTGGCCAGCACGGCCTCGATGGTCTCGAGATAGAGCCGCTCGCGGGTGACGTCGGGGGCCCTCCGGTACTCCTCGAGCAGCTTGCGGAAGCGCTGCACCTCGCCCTGGGCGCGCGCGATCACCTCCTCGCGGTAGGCGGCCGCCTCCTCGAGCTGCCGCGCCGCCGCGCCGCGGGCCTTGGGGATGATCTCGTTGGCGTAGGCCTCGGCCTCGTTCTTGAGCCGCTGCTCGTCCTCGCGCGCCTTGATGGCGTCGGCGAACGCCGCCTGCACCTCCTCGGGCGGCTGCGCATCCTGGAGGGTGACGTTGGTCACCCGCAGCCCGGTGTCGTAGCCGTCGAGGATCGTCTGCAGCAGCTCGCGCACGCGCGTCGCCACCTCGGCCCGCCCCTCGGTGAGGACGAAGTCCATGCGGCTGCGCCCGACGATCTCGCGGACCGCGCTCTCCGTGGCCTGCTTGAGCGTCTCGTCGGGGTCGCGCACGCTGAAGAGGTACTTGCGCGGGTCGCTGACCTGGTACTGCACGGCGAGGCGGATGTCGACGATGTTCTCGTCCGCGGTGAGCATGAGCGCCTCGGCCGGCACCGAGCCGCCGCCGCGGCCGCCCACCCCGGAGCGGTAGCCCACCTCGACGAAGCGGCGCCGCTCCACGTCCACCAGCTCGACCCGCTCCACCGGGTAGGGGATGTGCCAGTGCGGTCCCGGCAGGGTCGTCGCGCGGTAGGCCCCGAACCGCAGCACCACACCGCGCTTGCCCTCGTCCACGATGTAGATCCCGGACAGCCCCCAGACCACGAGGGCGACGACGATCACGCCGAGGATGCCGCCCGCCCCGCCGCGGCCGATGCCGCCGCCGCGGCCGCCTCGTCCGAAGACGCGCCCGAGGCGGGCCTGCAGCCGCCGCACCACCTCGTCGAGGTCCGGCGGCCCCTGTTCCCCGCCACCGCCACCCCAGGGGTCGCGGCGCCCGTCACCGGGGTCGTTCCATCCCATGCCCTGCTCCCGCTGCTGATTCCGGCCCCGCGGGGCCCGGCCCGCCCCCGCGGGGCCGGCCATTGTAGGGAGGCGCGAGCGCCCGCGGCAACCGCTAGCCGGTTCGCGCCTCCGGCAGCCCCTCGCGGCGGCGCAGACGCTCGTAGTGGCTGCGCTCGAGATCGATCTCCAGCTCCCAGCCGCCGTCGTCGCGCACCCGCTCGCCGCAGACCGCGCCGAGGGCGAAGAGCCGCGCCCGCAGCCGCCCCGCCCCGGCGGGCAGCGCCAGCCGCCCCCGCACCCGCTCCGCGGCCACCTGCCGCGCGAGAACCTCGCGCAGGAGATCGAGGCCGGCGCCGGTGCGCGCCGACAGCCACACCCTCAGCCGCCCCCGCGCGGGATCCTCCTCCAGCCGCGGCGCGAGCCCCAGACGGTCGATCTTGTTGTAGACCTCCACCTGCGGCACGTCGGCGGCGCCGATCTCCTCCAGCACCGCCTCCACCTGCGCCGCCTGGTCCTCGCGCTCGGCCGCGCTGGCGTCGATGACGTGGATCAGCACCGAGGCCTGCGCGGTCTCCTCCAGGGTCGAGCGGAAGGCGGCCACCAGCTCGTGGGGCAGGTGGCGGATGAAGCCGACGGTGTCGGCCACGAGCAGCGGCCGCCCCCGCCCCAGCTCGATGCGACGCAGGGTGGGGTCGAGGGTGGCGAAGAGCTGGTCGGCGGCGTGGACCCCCTCCCCGGTGAGCCGGTTGAAGAGGGTGGACTTGCCGGCGTTGGTGTAGCCCACGAGGGCCGCCACCGGCAGCTCCGCACGCCGCCGCGCCCGCCGGCCCTGCTCGCGCCGGGCCCGCACCCGCTCGAGCCGGGCGCTGATCTGGCGCATGCGCTCGCGGATCATGCGCCGGTCGGTCTCGAGCTGCGTCTCGCCGGGCCCGCGCAGACCGATGCCGCCCTTCTGCCGCTCGAGGTGGGTCCAGCCGCGCACCAGCCGGGTGGAGAGGTGGCGCAGCTGGGCGAGCTCCACCTGCAGCTTGCCCTCGAAGGTGCGCGCGCGCTGGGCGAAGATGTCGAGGATCAGCCCCACGCGGTCGAGCACGCGCACCCCCACGAGCCGCTCGAGGTTGCGCTCCTGGCTGGGGCTGAGGGCGTGGTTGACGAGGATGAGCTCGGCGCCGGTGGCCGCCGCCTGGGCACGCACCTCCTCCGCCTTGCCGGCGCCGATGAAGTAGCGCGGATCCGGCTCGCGCCGCCGCCCCGTGACCTCACCCACCGGCTCGGCGCCCGCGGAACGGGCGAGTTCGCGCAGCTCCTCCAGCAGCTCCCGCCGCGTCTCGCTGCCGAGATCGACGTGGACGAGCAGGGCCCGCTCGCCGCTGCGCGGCCGCTCGAAGAGCGCGCTGGGGACGGCCTCGTTCCGGCGCCGGCTCACGGGCTGGGCGACGGCTCAGTCCTCGCCCTGCTCACCGCCGCCCTGGCCGAGATGCAGGCGCACGTTGCGGGAGGGCACCACCGTGGAGATGGCGTGCTTGTAGATCATCTGGCTGACGCTGTTCTTCAGCATCACCACGTACTGGTCGAAGGACTCGATCTGCCCCTGCAGCTTGATGCCGTTGACGAGGTAGATGGAGACCGGGATGCGCTCCTTGCGCAGGGTGTTGAGGAAGGGATCCTGCAACGACTGGGCCTTGGACATCGCGTCACTCCTGGTTGTTCTTCTCGCGCAGCGCCCGCTGCGGTGCCCCCGACGACGCACGCGGCACCCCCCCGGACGCGGGCGATTGTAGCACAGCGGCCCCGCCCGCCCGGCGGGCGCGCCCTTGTTCATTGGACGCGGCGCCGCCCGCCGAATTCCCCGCGAGCGGCGCCATCATGGCCGCCACTCGCTCGAGGCAGCGCGGATCCAGGGGGTCCACCGCCACGAGCCCCGGCCAGCGCCGCAGCCAGGTGAGCTGGCGCCGTGCAAGCCCCCGTGTCGCCGCCACCGCCTGCGCCGCCATCTCCTCGCGCCCCACGGCGCCATCCAGGTGGGCCCAGGCCTGACGGTAGCCCACGGCGCGGATGGCGGGCAGCGTCGGGTCGAGATCGCCGCGGGCGCGAAGCCGCGCCACCTCCTCGAGGAAGCCCGCATCCAGCATGGCCTGGAAGCGCCGCTCGATGCGGGCATGAAGCGCGGCGCGGTCCGAGGGCACGAGGGCGATGCGCGTCAGCGGCCAGGGCGCCGGCCGCCCGCCTCGTGCCTGCCACCAGCTGAGGCTGCGCCCGGTCACGCGCCAGATCTCCAGCGCGCGCTGGATCCGCTGGGCGTCATGGGGGCGGATGCGGGCGGCCGCCTGCGGATCCACCCGCGCCAGCTCGGCGTGCAGCGCCGGCCAGCCGCGCTCGGCGGCCTCGGCGTCGATGGCGGCCCGCACCTCAGGCACCGCCTCCGGCAGCGGCGCAAGCCCCCGCTCCAGGGCGTGGAAGTAGAGCATCGTGCCGCCCACCAGCAGCGGCAGCCGTCCGCGCGCGTGCGCCTGCTCGACGGCCTCCGTGGCCTCGCGCACGAAGCGCCCCGCCGAGTAGCGCTCGGCGGGGTCGGCCACGTCCACGAGCCGGTGGGGGAAGCGCGCGCGCACCTCGGGCGGGGGCTTGGCGGTGCCGATGTCGAGCCCGCGGTAGACCATGGCCGAGTCGACGCTGATGATCTCCACCGGCAGCCGCTCGGCCAGCGCGCAGGCGAGCTCCGTCTTGCCCGTGGCCGTCGGCCCCATGAGGAAGACCACCGGCGCCGTCATCACCGCCCCCGCAGGAAGAGCCGGTCCAGCTCCTCCAGGGAAAGCTCGCGCCACGTGGGGCGGCCGTGGCTGCAGTGGCCGGCGCGCTCGGTGCGCTCCATGGCCCGCAGCAGCGCCTCCTGCTCGGCGGGCTCGAGCCGCCGCCCCGCCCGCACCGAGCCGTGGCAGGCCATGGTCGCCAGCACCTCGTCCACGGCGCGCAGCAGCGCGCCCGCATCGCCCGCCTCGGCGAGCCCCTCGAGCACGTCGCGGGCGAGCGCCGCCGCATCCGCACCCGCAAGGAGCGCCGGGACCCGCCGCACCACCACCCGCTCCGGCCCCACGCGGCCGAGCTCCAGGCCCAGCGCGGCGAGCGCCTCCGCGTGCGCCTCGGCGAGCTCCGCGCGGCGCCGCCCCACCTCCACCACCACCGGCACGAGGAGCTGCTGCGACGGCACCCCGCCTCTGCGGTGCGCCTCGCGCAGGGCCTCGTAGGTGATGCGCTCGTGGGCGGCATGGATGTCCACCAGGATCAGCCCGCGGGCCGACTCGGCGACGAGATAGACGCCGTGGATCTGGCCCAGGGGCCGCCCGAGCGGCGGCAGCGCCGGCGCCGCCCCCTCGGCGACCGCCGCGGGGCCCTCCGGCGCGCCGTAGACGGCCGCGGCCTCGCGCACGCCGAGAGCCAGTCCCGGCTGCACGGGCGCGGCGGGTGGCGCCTGCACGGGGGCGCCGGACGGGACGCGCACGGGCGGGGCCTGCACCGGCACCGCCGGGCGCGCCAGCGCCGTGCGCACGGTCTGCGCCACCAGCTCGTAGACCGCGCCCGGCCTGCGCAGCCGCACCTCGAGCTTGGCCGGATGGACGTTGACGTCCACCTCGGCGGGATCCATCTCCAGGTAGAGGAGAAAGGCCGGCTGGCGGGCGTGGTGCAGCACGTCCTCGTAGCCGCGGCGCACCGCCGCCACCAGCAGGCGGTCGCGCACGGCGCGCCCGTTCACCAGAAGGTGCTGGAGGTCGGAGCGCCCGTGGGCCTGCTCGGGCCGTCCCAGCCAGCCCCAGAGGCGCACCCCGGCCTGCTCGCGCTCCACCCACACCGCCCCCTCGGCGAAGGCCTCGCCCATGAGCGCGGCGAGGCGGCGCGCGCGCCCCGCCTCGTCGGCCGCCGCCGGGGCGTGCAGCAGCAGCCGCCCGTCGTGGCGCAGGGTGAGGGTGACGTCCTCGCGCGCGAGCGCGACGCGCCTGACCGCAAGCTCCACGTGGCCGAGCTCGGTGCGGGTGCTGCGCAGGAACTTGCGCCGCGCCGGCGTGTTGTGGAAGAGGTCGCGCACATCCACCGTGGTCCCGGGCGGATGCGCCGCCGGCACCGGATCGCGCGCCGCGCCCTCCAGACGCCAGGCGGTGGCCGCCCCGGCGGCGCGCGAGGTGAGCACGAGCCGCGAGACCGAGGCGATGGCGGGCAGCGCCTCGCCCCGAAAGCCCAGGGTCGCGACCCGCTCCAGGTCCTCGAGGCGGGCGATCTTGCTGGTGGCGTGGCGCTCGAGAGCGAGCACGAGCTCCTCGCGGCTCATGCCGCAGCCGTCGTCGCGCACGCGCACCCGCCGCACGCCGCCCTCCTCCACGTCCACCTGCACCGTGCGCGCACCGGCGTCGAGGGCGTTCTCCACGAGCTCCTTGACCACCGAGGCGGGACGCTCCACCACCTCGCCGGCGGCGATCTGGTTGACCAGCTCGGGCGGCAGGAGACGGATGCGGGGCGGGCTCACGGGCGCGATTCTAGCAGGCCCGCGCCCGGCGCTCAGTTGGGCACAGCCGCCCCGGGGATGCGCAGCACGCGGCCGACGCGGATGAGGTCGCCGCGCAGGTCGTTGGCCGCCCGCAGGTCGTCGACGCTCACCCGGTAGCGGCGGGCGATCTCGGCCAGGGTCTCGCCGCGACGGATGACGTGGTGGGTCGCCGCCCACCGCGTGCCCGGCGGCGGCCGGCTGCGGAAGTAGTCCACGAGGCCCTCGGCGATGGCCTGCGCGATGCGCTCCTGGTGACGCGGGTCCCGCAGCCGGCGCGCCTCGGACGGGTTGGTGATGAAGCCCGTCTCCACCAGCATCGAGGGCACGTCCGGGGCCTTGAGGACGACGAAGCCCGCCCGCTGCACCTCGCGGCTGTGCAGCCTCCCCGCCCGCCCCAGCCGCTGCAGCACCCGCCGGGCGGCATCGATGCTGGCCTCGAGGCTGCCGGTCTGGGACAGATCCAGGAGCACCCGGCGCAGGGTCTCGTCCTTGTCCTCGAGGCTCACGCCGCCGATCTGGTCCGCCGCATTCTCCTGGTCCGCCAGCCACTTGGCGGCCTCGGAGCTCGCCCCCCGGCGCGAGAGGACGAAGACCGAGGCGCCGCGCGCGCTGCGGTCGCGGAAGGCGTCGGCGTGGATGGAGACCAGGAGGTCGGCGCGCGCGCGGCGGGCGATCTCGAAGCGCTCGCGCAGGCCGACGTAGTAGTCGCCCTCGCGCACGAGGAAGGCCCGCATCCCCGGCTCGGCCTCCAGCCTCGCCACCAGCCTGCGGGCGATGGCGAGGACGACGTCCTTCTCGCGCAGCCGGCCGTGGCCGATGGCGCCGGGATCGTCGCCGCCGTGGCCGGCGTCCACCGCCACCACGATGTCGCGCAGCGCCTCGGACGGCGCCGAGGCCTGAGCCACCACCTTGCGCTCCGGCGTGAGGAGGTCGACGACCAGGCGGTGGCCGTAGGGCGGGTTCGGGGGCAGGAGGAAGCTGCGCACCCGCGCCTGCCGCTTGAGATCGGCCACCACCCGCAGCGTGCCCCCCTTCCGCTCCCCCACGCGAAGCACCCGGACGAAGGCGTCCTCGGCCACCGGCAGGGGCACCGACGCCGCCAGCCGCGCCCCCTCGAGGTCGATGACGACCCGCTCCGGATCGCGCAGGGTGAAGACGGTGTGCTCCAGCGGGGCGTCGAGGTCGAAGACGAGGCGCGTGCTCTCGGGCGCGGCCCACAGCCGCAGCCCCTTGACCGGGACGGGGGCGGCCGTCGCCGAGACCGCCGCCAGCATCAGAAGCGCCGCCCACAAGCGTCGCACGCGCATCCCCCTTGGTCGCGGAACCCGTCCGCCCCGGCCCTCCGGCCCCGGCGTGACGCCGGGCGAGGCCGCGGCGGGACCCCTCCCGCGGCAGTATACCCGGTGTAGCCGGAATTGCCACACCGGTTTCTCTTTCTGCACGGGAGGATACGGAAGCTTTCTCGAGAACGGTTCAGGATTCCGCCGCGGCCGCCTGAACCAGCGCCGCCACAAGGCGTTCCCCCAGCGGGGTCTGCGCCTCGGCGACGAGGTCCCGGCCCTGCGCCCGGTGCGCCAGCCGCAGGACGAGGTCCGGCGCCGGCAGGTGCCCCGCCCCGCGCTGCGGCCACTCCACGAGCAGCACCGCACGGCCGTCGGCGAGGTCGCGGATCCCCAGGAACTCCAGCTCCTCCGCATCCGCCAGGCGGTAGAGGTCGAGGTGCAGGAGCCGCAGCCCCCCCGCCTCGTAGGGCTCCACCAGGGTGTAGGTGGGGCTGCGCACCGGCCCCGGGTGGCCGAGGGCGGCCAGCAGCCCGGCGACGAGGGTGGTCTTGCCCGCACCGAGGTCGCCGCTGAGGTGGAGCACCGCCCCCGGCGCGAGCGCAGCCGCGAGGGCCGCCCCGGCGCGACGCGTGGCCGCCTCGTCGGCGAGGCGAAGATGCACCGCCCCGCTCACGGATTGGCGAGGCCGCGGATCCACGGCATCAGGTCGCGCGCCAGGAGGCCGCGCTCGCCGCCTTCGGCGGCCGCGAGGTCTCCCGCCCTGCCGTGCAGCCAGACCCCGGCGCGCGCCGCCTCCTCCAGCCCGAGGCCCTGCGCCGCAAGCCCCGCGATGACCCCCGTGAGCACGTCGCCCATGCCCCCGCTCGCCATGCCGGGGTTGCCCGTCGCGGCGAGGGCGAGCCCGGCGGGGCCCGCCACTACGGTGCCCGCGCCCTTGAGCACCGTCACCCCGCCGTGGCGGGCCCGGATCGCCTCGGCGGCGGCGAAGCGGTCCCGCTGCACTGCCTCCGTGGCGCAGCCGAGCAGCCGCGCCGCCTCCCCCGGATGGGGCGTGAGGACCCAGTCGTCGCGGCGCAGGGACCGCCCGGCGAGGAGGTTGAGGGCGTCGGCGTCCACCACCCGGGGCCCGCCGTCGGCGAGCACCGCCTCGAGCATCGTCTGCGCCCAGGCGTCGCGGCCGAGGCCCGGCCCCACCGCCACCACCGTGGCCCGCGCAAGCAGCGGCGTGAGGGCCCCGCCGTCCTCCACCCCCACCGCCATGAGCTCCGGGCGCGCCGCCACCAGCGCCGCCACGTGCTCCGGCCGCGTCGCCACCGTCACCAGCCCGGCACCCGCCCGCGCCGCCGCCTCCCCCGCGAGCAGCGCCGCCCCGGCCATGCCGTGGTTGCCGCCCACCACCAGGACGTGCCCGTGCTCCCCCTTGTGCGCGCCGCGCCGGCGCCGCCCGAGACCGGTGCCGGCAAGGCGCGGGATGCCGCCGCCGACGGCGGCGTAGGCCTCGTCGGGCACGCCGATGCGGGCGAGGCGCACCTCGCCGGCGTGGTCCGGCCCCGCCGCCGTGAACAGCCCCCGCTTGAGGCCGACGAAGGTCACGGTGGCGTCGGCGCGGACCGCCGCGCCGCGCACCGCGCCGGTGTCGGCGTCGAGCCCCGAGGGGATGTCGAGGGCGAGGACGGGGCGGCCCGAGGCGTTGACCGCCGCCACCGCCTGCGCCCAGGCCCCGGCGAGGTCCCGGTCGAGGCCGGTGCCGAGGAGGGCGTCGACGACCACCCCCTCCAGACGCGCGGGATCGAAGGGCTCGACCCCGCCCCCGGCCTCGCGCCAGGCCCGCCAGGCATGGGTCGCATCCCCCCGCAGCCGCTCCGGCTCCACCAGCGCCATCACCCGCACCGCACGGCCGCAGGCCCGCGCCCGCGCCGCGAGGACGTAGCCGTCGCCGGCGTTGTTGCCGGCGCCGCAGAGCACGGTCACCTGCGCCGCGTCCGGCCACCGCCGCGCCAGCACGCGCCAGGCCGCCTCCCCGGCCCGCCGCATGAGGGTGTAGCCGGGAATACCGCAGGCCTCGATGGCGTGCCGGTCCAGGGCACGCACCTCGGCCGCGGTGTAGAGCCTGAGCTGCGGGTCGATCGCCTCCATCGCCTGCGCTCCTGCCGCCCCTCCCGGGGGCGACTATACTGCGCCATCCGGCCCGAGGCCCCAAGCCCGATGGACCCGCACCGGCTCGCCGAGGACATCCGCCGCTGGGCCCGCGAGCTCGGCTTCGCGGGGGCAGGCTTCGCGCGCGCCCCGCGCCCCGCCGACCTCGCCCGTCTCGACGCCTGGCTGGCCGCCGGCCGCCACGGCGCCATGGAGTGGATGGCGCGCCACCGCGCCCTGCGTGCCGACCCGGCCGCCCTCCACCCCGGCACCCGCACCATCATCAGCGTGCGCATGCACTACACCCCGCCGACCGCGGCGCCGGCGCAGGCGGTGCTCGCCGACCCGCGCCGCGGCTACATCAGCCGCTACGCCCTCGGCCGCGACTACCACAAGGTGCTGCGCGGCCGCCTGCGGGCGCTGGCGCGGCGCATCGAGGCGGCCGCGGGACGGTTCGGGCACCGCGCCTTCGTGGACAGCGCGCCCGTCCTGGAGAAGCCCCTGGCGCGGGAGGCCGGCCTCGGCTGGATCGGCCGCCACAGCAATCTCGTCCACCCCCGGGAGGGGTCGCTGTTCGTTCTCGGCGAGCTCTACACCGACCTCGAGCTGCCCGCCGACCCCCCGTTCGCGCGCGACCACTGCGGACGCTGCACCGCCTGCATCGACGCCTGCCCCACCGGGGCCATCGTCGCCCCCTACCAGGTGGACGCCCGCCGCTGCATCAGCTACCTCACCATCGAGCTGCGCGGTCCCATCCCGGAGCCACTGCGCCGCCCCCTGGGCAACCGCATCTTCGGCTGCGACGACTGCCAGCTCGTCTGCCCCTGGAACCGCTTCGCGCGCACCGCGGCGGTGGCCGACTTCGACCCCCGCCACGGCCTCGATGCACCGGCGCTGACCGCCCTCTTCGCCTGGGACGAGGCGACCTTCCTCGCCCGCACCGAGGGCAGCGCCCTGCGCCGCACCGGCTACGAGGGCTGGCTTCGCAACGTCGCCGTCGCCCTCGGCAACGCCCCGCCGGACCCGGCGGTGGCGGCGGCGTTGCGCGCCCGCGCCGACCATCCCTCGGCGCTGGTGCGCGAGCATGTCGCGTGGGCCCTTCGCGAGCAGGCACGAAGGCGCGGCGCCCCGCCGGCCGGGTAGGCGGCCGCGCTACTCCACCAGGGGCCGGCGGCCGCGGCCCTTCCCCGCCGCCCGCTCCGCCGCCGGCTCCAGTCCCAGGACCTCGTGGGCGAAGCGCTCGGCCGGCAGCGGCCGCGCGAAGAGGAAGCCCTGCAGCAGGTCGCAGCCCGCGGCGCGCAGCACCTCGCGCTGGCGCTCGGTCTCGACCCCCTCGGCGGCGATGGCCATGCCGAGGCGGTGCCCGAGCTCGATGATGCCCTCCACCAGCGCGCGGTCGGCGTCATCCTCCACGAGGTCGCGGACGAAGACCCGGTCCACCTTGAGCACGTCCACCGGGAAGCGCTTGAGATAGGCGAGCGAGGAGTAGCCGGTGCCGAAGTCGTCGATGGCCACCCGCAGCCCCATCTCCCGCAGCGCCCCCACGGTGCGCATGGCCGCCTCGGGGTGGCGCATGAGCGTCCCCTCCGTGATCTCCACCGCGAGGAGCTCGGCCGGGACCTCCTCCTCGGCCAGGATCGCCTCCACCTGCCGGGGCAGCTCGTCGCGCTCGAACTGGAAGGCCGACAGGTTCACCGCCACCCGCACCCGCCGCCCCTGGGCGGCCCATGCGCCGGCGGCGCGGCAGGCCAGGCGCAGCATGCGCTCGCCGAGGCGCAGCACGAGCCCCGTCTCCTCGGCCAGCTCGATGAACTCCGCCGGCGGGATCATCCCCCGGCGCGGGTGATGCCAGCGGACCAGCGCCTCGGCCGCCACTACCTCTCCGCTCGCCGCATCGACGATGGGCTGGAAGTAGGGCAGGAGCTCCTCGGTCTCCAGGGCCCGGCGCAGGTCCCCCTCCAGGTTGAGGCGGGCGCTGACCGCGTCCTCCATGCCGCGCTCGTAGAACTGGAAGGCGTTGCCCGCCTCCTTGGCCCGGAACATGGCGGTGTCGGCGCGCTTGATGAGGGTGGCCACGTCGCGGCCGTCGTCCGGGTAGATGGCGATGCCGATGCTGGCGCTGACGTACATCTCCCGCTCGATGAAGACGAAGGGCCGGTTCAGGACCTCGCCGATCTTGCGCGCGACACCGGCGGCGAGCTCCCGCGAGCGCAGCCCGTCCAGCATCACCGTGAACTCGTCGCCGCCGAGGCGGGCCACCAGGTCGGCGCCGCGCACGCAGCCCTGGAGGCGCTCGGCCACGGCCTTGAGGAGGAGATCGCCGATGTCGTGGCCGAGGGTGTCGTTGACGTTCTTGAAGCGGTCCAGGTCGAGGAAGAGCACCGCGATGCGGCTGTCGCCGCGGGGACGGGCGATGGCCTCGCCGAGCCGCTCGACGAAGAGGGCCCGGTTGGGCAGCCCGGTGAGCGGATCGTGATAGGCGAGGTGGCGCACCCGCTCGTCGGCGCGCACCATCTCCACCAGGCGGCCGACCCGCTGGCGCAACACGCCGAGGTGGATGGGCTTGGAGACGTAGTCGGTGGCGCCGACGGCGAAGGCGCGCTCCACCGACTGCGCGTCGTCGAGCGCGGTCACCACGAGGATCGGCACCATCGACCCGCCCGGCATCTGCCGGATCCTGGCGCAGGCGGTGAAGCCGTCCATGACCGGCATCACCGCGTCGAGCAGGATCACGTCCGGGAGCTGACGTTCGCAGATGGCGAGGGCCTGGGCGCCGTCGGCCGCCTCCTCGACGCGGTAGCCGTCCTGTCCGAGGACACGGCGCAGCATCTCGCGCTGGCCGCGGTCGTCGTCCACCACCAGGACCCGCGGCGGCGACGCCGGGGCGGGCTCCTCCGCCGCCGCCTCGGTCTCGCGCCGCGGCGCATCGGCGCGCCGCAGCGTCTCGGCGACGAGGCGGTACTCGAGGCGCAGCGGCTCGAGCTGCGCCAGGGCCGCCTCGGGCCGGGATGCCTTGAGCGCCGCCTCCGCCTCGGCGGCGATCGCCGCGAGCCGCCGCGCGCCGAGGTTGGCGGCCGCCCCCTTGACGCCGTGCGCAAGCCCCGCCCCGCCCTCGAGATCGCCCCGCTCGATGGCCTCGGCGAGCGCCTCCACGAGGGGCGGCGTGTCCGCGAGGAAGGCCTCCACCATGCGCCGGTAGGCGGGGCCCAGCTCGCGGCGAAGCTCGGCCTCGCGCTCCTCGTCCAACACGTCGTCCGCACCGTCCCCGTGCTCCTGCACGCCCGCCTCGGCGGCCGGCCTCGCCTGCACCCATTGCGCCAGAACGGCACGCAAGGCCTCCATCCGCAGGGGCTTGACCAGGACGCCGTCCATGCCCGCCTCCTCGCAGCGGCGGGCGTCGTCCACCGCCGCGTGCGCCGTCATCGCGACGATGGGGATGCGGCGGACCTCGTTCTCCAGCACGCGGATGCGCCGCGTGGCGTCGAAGCCGTCCATGACCGGCATCTGGCAGTCCATGAGCACCAGATCGTAGCGGCGGCGCGTCACCGCCTCGACGGCGTCGCGGCCGTTGGCCGCCACGTCCACCTCGCAGCCCAGCCGCTCCAGCATCCCCACCGCGACCTGCTGGTTGGCACGGTTGTCCTCGACCACCAGCACGCGCGCGCCCAGCGGCAGGGGCTGGGCCGCAGGCGCGGGCGCAGGCTCCACCTCCTCCGCCCGGCCGGCCAGGCGGCGGACCGCGTCGCGGAACGAGGCGCGGCGCAGCGGCTTGTCCAGCGTGAGGTCCGCCGGCGCCGCATCCCGCCAGCCGCCGCGCCCGATGCTCAGGACCTTGATGCGCCGCTCCTGCGAGGCCGCGGCGAGACGCAGCAGCACCTCCGCGGCCGAGCGCCCCCCCACCATCTCGTCGATGACGAGGATGTCGAAGCCGCCCTCCCCGGCCCCGCCCGGCAGCGCCGCCTCCACGGTCTCGATGCGCTCGGCGATGACGCACTCGGCGCCGTCCTCCTCGAGCACCTGCTGCATCATCGTCCGGGCCACGCCGTCGTCGTCGGCGACGAGCACCCGCAGCCCCGCCAACGGCCTCTGCCTCGCCGGCCGGCCGTCGCGCGCCTCGCGCAGCGGCACCTCGAACCAGAAGGTGCTTCCGCGACCGGGCTCGCTCTCGACCCCGATGCGCCCCCCCATGGCCTGCACGAGGTCGCGGCAGATGGCGAGCCCCAGCCCCGAGCCGCCGTAGCGGCGGGTCGTGGAGCCGTCGGCCTGCACGAAGGCGTCGAAGATGCGCTCGCGCGCCTTCGGCGGGATGCCGATGCCGGTGTCGCGGACCTCCACCCGCAGCCGGCGCTCGTCCCCGTCCTTGCCGCGGACGCCCAGATACACCCCCACCTCGCCGCGGTGGGTGAACTTGACCGCGTTGGAGACCAGGTTCATGACGATCTGGCGGAAGCGCGCGGGATCGCCCATCACGAGCCGCGGCGTGTCGGAGCCGACCACGCTGGCGAGATCGAGGCCTTTCTTCTGCGCCTGCCGGGCGTAGAGGGCGATCACCTCCTCGATCTCGCGCACGACGTCGAACTCCACCGCCTCGAGCTCGAGGCGGCCGGACTCCGCGCGCGAGAAGTCGAGGATGTCGTTGATGAGCGCCAGCAGCGCCTCGGCGGAGCTCAGGGCGACGTTGACGTGCTCGAGCTGGCGCCGGTCGAGCCCCATCTCGCGCAGCAGCTCCAGCATGCCGATGATGCCGTTGAGCGGGGTGCGGATCTCGTGGCTGACGTTGGCCACGAACTCGCCCTTGAGGCGCGCGAGCTCCATCGCCGCGTCGCGGGCCTCCACGAGCTCCCGCGTCCGCCCCTCCAGCGCCCGCACCATGCCGTTGAAGGCGCGCTCCATCTCCTCGACGTCGCGCGGGCCGCGCATCTGTGCGCGCACCGTGAGGTCGCCCGCGCCGGCGCGGTGCATGGTCTCGGCGAGGTGCGCCAGCGGCCGGGTCACGCGCGCGGTGATGACCCAGAGCGCCAGCAGCAGCGCCGCGCCCAGGGCCGTGGCGATGCCGAAGTGGGTGAGACGGATGTCGCGCACGGTGGCGGCGAGGCTCGCCTTGCCCACCGTGACCACCACCTGGCCGAGCAGCACGGGCTCGGCCACCGTCTCGCCGAAGGGCGAGGGCGCCTCCGCCTCGCCCGAGAAGACCGGGGCGGCGAACTCCCACCGCCGCCGCATGTCGCGGGCCAGCACCGCCTGCCGCGGCGGCTCCGGCAGCGCCGGGCCCGCCGCCCCCATGGCCAGCAGCGCCCGCCCCTCGGCATCGTAGACGGCGACCCCCAGCACGTCGGGGAAGGACATCGCCGCGCTCATCGCCTCGGCGACGTTCTCCGGGCTGCCCACGAGGAGCGCGAGCCGGCTCTGGGCCGCGAGCCGCTCGGCGAGGCTGACGCCCTGCGAGACCAGGGTGCGCTCCACCGTCTCCGCCGTGCGCTCCGTGATCACCACCGTGCTCACCACCGTGAGCACGGCGATGCCCACCGCCATCGCCGCGATCAGGATGGTGCGAAAGCCCGGCCGCCGCCGCTCGCGGGCGGGCACCGCGGCCGGCCCGTCGGCCTCGCGCCGGTCCTCTGCCTGCTCGTCCCTCACCACGTCGTCACCGCTGCGGGAAGACCACCTCGGCGGCGCCGAGGATCTCCTCGCCCAGCTCGATGCCCATGTGGCGCGCCGTGCGCAGGTTCACCGCGAGGGCGAGCGCCTCCAGCGGCCGGATCCCGGCGGGGCCGCGGCCCGCCGCCGCCTCCGCGGCAAGGCGCGCGAGGCGCCGCCCGAGCCCGAGGCTGTCGGGATAGGCCGCAAAGAGCGCCCCACGCCCGGCATGCGCGGGGCTCGAGGAGAAGAGCACGAAGCCCTGCTCCCAGGCCCGGCGCACCAGCTCGGCGAGCACGACCTGCTCGGCCACGGCGCGCCGGTCCCGCAGCAGCCACACCGCCTCCTCCGCCCCCCGCAGCCCCCGGGTCATCTCCAGCAGCCGCCGCGTCCCCTCACGGGCGTCGGCCACCGCCTCGGCGTGAAGCGAAAGCCCCATCGCCGGCGCCGCCTCCTTCGCCCGCGCCACCAGCCAGCCGCTCTCCTCCACGCTGTAGACCACGTGCACGCGCCGCACCCCGGGTGCGATGCGCCGCAGGCGCGCGAACACCGCCCCCGGCTCCGGCACCAGGCTGACCCCGGTGACGCCCTCCGCCGGACCGGGGCGCAGCGACACCGCCCCCACCACCACCGGCAGCGCGCCCTGCAGCGTGCGCGCCGCCTCCATCCCCTGCCGCCCGAGGGCGATGACGGCGTCGAGCCGCCGCCTGCTCGCCCACGCGGCGAGCGCCTGCGGGTCCGTGTCATCCGAGACCGCCAGCGTCTGCACCCCTCCCCCGTTCGCGTCCTCGATGCCCTCGACGATGCGGAGGAAGAGCGCCCGGTACGGCTCGGGCACGTCCGGGTAGACCACGCCCAGCGCGAGCGCCGGGGCCGCCGCCACCGGCCCCAGCATCAGCGCGAGCACGCATCCCGCCAGCGCCCGCACGAGCGTCCTGCGATCGGCATCCCTCATTGCATCGCTGCCCCGATTCCGTCCGGCGGCCCCGTGCCGCGCTCAGCGCCGGTAGCGCACCTCGACGAACCAGCTCCGCCCCGGCAGCGGCAGATCGTCCGGGATCAGACCCGGCGCCGGAGACGGCTCCCGCGCATCGGCGTCGAAGAGGTTGCGCACCGAGGCGGCAAGCTCCAGCCCGCGCCGCAGCTCGTGCCGCAGCACGAGATCCGCCGTGGCGTAGTCGTCCACCTCGTCGCTGCGCGGGTCGTCCGGCGCCCGATTGCGGTCGAGGACGGCGTTGGCCTGGGCGCTCACGCTCCAGCGCGGCCGCGGGTTCCATGCCCCCCGCAGGTAGAGCTGCGCCCGCGGCGCATGGCCGGGATCGGCGTCGGCGTCCTCGTCGCGGGCCCGCTGCAGCGCGAGGTTGGCGGTGAGGGCGAAGCCCGGCGCCGGGCGCCAGTCGAGCTCCGCCTCCATCCCGTAGCCTGTCTGCTCGCCGCTGTTGGCGGCCCGGGCGGTGGCGCCGCTGCCGGTGGGGACGAAGCGGATGATGTCGCGCCAGCGGTAGTAGAAGACGTTGGCCCCGATCCGCAGGGTGCCCGCCGGGCGGTACTCCAGGGCGCCCTCCCAGGTGTCGATGGTCTCGGGCTCGAGGTCCGGGTTGCCCAGGGCGACGGGGTTGTTGACGTTGAACTGCTCGGCGAACGACGGCGCACGGAAGGCGCGGCCGTAGAGGAACTTGGCGGTCAGCGCCACGGAGGCGTCCCAGACCAGCGCGAGGCGCGGGTTGAAGGTGCCGCCGAAGTCCGAATAGTGGTCGTAGCGCGCCCCCCAGGTGAGGTTCCAGTCGCGCGCGAGGCCCCACTCGTCCTGGACGAAGACGTACCCGAGGGTGCGCCGCTTCTCCGGCACGAAGACCGCGTCCGTGTCGCTGACGTCCACCAGTCCGCCCAGGGGCACCGGGAAGCCGGTGGCCGGGTCGCTCACGAAGTTCTTGCGCTCCTCGCTCCGGTAGAGATCCGACACCGCCCACCCGGCGCCGAGACGCAGGTCGTGGCCGCGGATGCCGGTGTAGAAGGCCGAGACCTCGAGCCGCCCGTGGCGCTCGAAGACCCAGGGATTGCCGAGGACGCCGTCGGGGAAGCTGCAAAGGGCCGTGCCGGGAGGGGTCTCGCCGGTGGTGCAGCCCGGCGCACCCGTCGCGGCGGCCTTCCCCACGAGAAAGGCCGCCCCCGGCGGGAAGAGCTGCAGGTCGGTCTTGTTGCTGAGGTCCAGGAAGCTGCCGCGGACGGTGAGGTCCCAGTCGGGGCGCAGGTCCGCCCGGTGCCAGGTGACGTCCAGCAGGAGGCGGTCGCCCTCGCCCTCCCCCTCGGGGTCCAGGGCCTGGGCGGCGCCGGCGCCGATGCCGCCGTTGCGCCGAAGCTGCGCCCCCAGCCGCGCAAGCCACGGCCCCCGCGCCAGGGTCAGCCACGCGTCCAGCCGGTCGAGGCCGAGCTCGGCGGGGCCGGGGGCGAGGGACGCGCTCGTCAAGCTTCCGTCCAGGGCGGTCTGGGCGTCGGCGCCGATGGTGCGCCCGCCGCCGTCGGTGGTGTCGGCCTCGAGGCTCAACGCGGCGCGGAAGCCGGCCCACTCCCCGCCGGTCTGGAACCAGGCGCCGGCGCTGTCGAAGCGCCCCGCCCGCGCCCCGAGCGCGACGCCCCGGATCTCGTCCGGACCCTTGGTGACCACGTTGACGACGCCGGCGAAGGCGTCGGCGCCGTAGAGGGCGGAACCGGGCCCGCGGATGACCTCGATGCGCTCGATGGCCTCCACGGGCATGCTGCCCCACGACTGGCCGCGGTTGCCCGTGAAGACGTTGGTGATGGGCACGCCGTTCACGAGCACCAGCACCTGCGGGTTGACCTCGGTGTAGATGCCGCGGATGAGGTACTGGGCGTTGTAGCCCGCCGGCGAGACCGAGACGTGCACCCCGGGCACCGCCTCCAGGGCCTCGCCGAGGTCGCGGGCCCCCATGGCGCGCAGGTCCTCGGCGGTGATCACGGAGGCCACCGCGGGCGCCCGCCGCAGCGGCTGGCTGCGCCCGGTGGCGATGGCCACCATGTCCTCGCCGCCGAGATAGTCCAGCAGCCCCTCCGGGGCCGTCCCCCCCTGCGCCAGGGCCGCCCCCGCGGCGAGGACGAGCGGCAGGCAGGCCGCGGCGATCACAGTGGCACGACGCATCCGAACCTCTCCCCCGCCCCTTGGGCGGGCCCTCTCACCGACCCTTCGTCTCCTCTGGATCGGCAGGCGGCGCCGATTCCGTAGTCCCGGGCCAGCGCCGGCGCGCGGGTCCTTCGTATGCAAGACTCGTCACCGGGAGCGGGAAGAAGCCGTTCTCCTCGTGCTCGAGCGCCTCCAGGTAGCAGGGCGGCATGCCGGCGGCGAACACCAGCAGGGCACCGACGTAGTAGTCCCGCGGACTCATGCCCATGTCGGCGCATAGGGCGGCGGTCAGCCCGGCGAAGTTCATCTGGAAGCGCCACCGCCCTGCCTGCAGGAAGGCCTCCACCTCGCGGGCGAGGGCGAGATGGGGACCGCCGTCCAGCCCCAGCTCCCGCGCCCGCGCCAGCAGATGGGGGATGCGCTCATCACCCCGCACGATGGGCCGCCCGAAGCCGGGGACGCCGCGGAAGCGGCGGAGCTCCTCGGTGACGATGGCCTCGATGGATTCGCCCGCCTCGCGCCGCGCGCGGGCGCGGCGCAGGAAGTCGGCGGCGCGCAGATCCGCCCGGCGACCGTAGATGGTGGCCTCGGAGACCGCGATCGCGGCGCCGACGGCAAGGGCGGCGGTGCTCCGCGCGGTGCCCGCGAGGGCGCAGACGCGGTTGTTCCAGATGCGCGGGTCTGGGTAGCTGGTGTAGACCCACATGGCGTGGATGAGCTCGATCTGCGCCCGCGTGTAGCGCCGCCCCTGCGCCCCGTAGAGCCAGAGATCCACCCAATCGGCGCGGGCGAGGTCGCGGTGCAGGTCGAGCCCGCGGAAGACCACCCGCTCGCCGGGAAAGCACTTGCCCATGCGGGTGCGGTAGCGGCCCTCGGTGCGGCGCAGCCTCCCGGGGCCGTACGGCGTGCGCGCCCTCACGGTGCACCCTCCCCTGCCCCGCCCGGGTCGTCCAAAAGCTCGAGCCCCTCGGCGAAGAAGGGGTAGCGCCGCCACCCGAGCCCCTGCTGCTCGAGGGCGTGCACCGCCGCCCCGGGCAGGCGTAGGAGCAGGTGCAGCATCTCCGCCTGCTCCGGCGACAGCCCGAGATCGGCGTAGGCGGCGGCGGCAACGCCGCTCATGGCCAGGGGACAGCCCACGGCCGCCTCCAGCACCGGCCGCTGCGCACGAAGCCACGCCAGCCGCTCCCCCGCCCCGGTGGCGGCGAGCGCATCCAGGGTACGCCGCACCGGCTCCGCACAGGAGGCGCCGTTGGGGTCGAACCCCACAGGATGCTCCGGCGCCGGCCAGACGTCGGCCCGCGGCTCCACCGGCGGCTCACGCAGCCAGCACACCCAGGCCTCGAGATCGGTGCCGCAGGCGTGCCAGCCCCGCACCGCCCACCAGACCTCGCGGCCGCCGCCGAGCCCCCCCGCGCCCACGGCGAGCGCGGCCATCAGGGCCGAGGCGGCGCTCGATCCGCCGGCCCCCGCGGCCATGGCGGCGTTGACGCTGGGCTCGCGCGGGCCGGGGTTGGCGAGGGCCAGGGCCAGCCGATCCAGCAGGCGCGCCTGCGCCGCCGTGGGGGGATCCCCCGCGAAGAGGAGAAAGAGATACTCGATGAAGCCGGCCTTGGTAAGGAGCTCACCGTAGACGTCGAAGCCGCGACAGTAGCAGGCACGCGCCGCGAACTCGTTGTCGGCCTCGGGCTCCTCCTCCCAGATGCGGCTGCGGATCACATCGCGCGGAAGCTCCACGGGCGCCTCCGCCTCAGGCCTTACCCTGCAGGACGCGCACCCGCTTGCCCATGGGCGGGATCTCCTCGGGATCGATGCGCACGTCCAGCAGCGTAGGCCCGGGACGGGCGCAGATGGCCGCCACGTCCAGCGCCTCGAGGTCCTGCGGCGAGCGGATCACATGCCCGGGCACGCCCATGGCCCGCGCCATGGCGGCGAAGTCGGTCTCGGGCAGCTCGGTGCCGATGCGCTCGGCGCCCCCGAGCCGCTGGCCGTGCTTGACCATGCCGAGGGCGCCGTCGTTGAGCACCACGAAGACCACCGGCACCCGCTCCTGGAGGGCCACCGTGATCTCCTGACCGCTCATGAGCATGGCGCCGTCGCCGACGATGCAGACCACCGGGGTGCCCCTGGCCCCCACGGCTGCCCCCACCGAGGCGCCGATGGCCCAGCCCATGGAGGCGAAGTTGACGCAGGTCCGGTAGAGCCCCCCGTGGGCGTCCCGGCGCCCGGCCACCCGCCGGTCGTAGGGGTGCAGGTAGTGGATCGTCCAGGCCAGGCTGCTGCCGGTGTCGGCGAAGTAGCGCGTGCTGGGCGGAAACAGGCGGGTGAGCTCCGTCATCAGCCGCTGCGGCTTGATGGGCGCGCCCTCGTCCCGGCACTTGTCCTCGTCGTCGAGCTCGAAGTGCCGCCGGGGCGCCTCCCCGCTCGCCGGCGCCCCCCAGACACTCCGCCGGGCCCCCTCCAGCAGGTCCTCGCGCGTGGCGTAGCCCCGCTCCAGCAGATGATCCTTGACCCGCTCGAAGATGGAGAGGATGCGCCCGCGGACGTGGAGCCGGGCCATGGGGGAACGGGTGAGATGCCCCTCCGTGCTCTCCACGTGGACCAGTCTGCGGTTGAGCAGTCCCCGCTCGTCCCAGGCATTGCTCTCGAACTCCCCGAGCCCGGTCCCGACGGCAACCACCAGATCCACGCCCGGATCCTCCAGCACCCGCTCGGCGCTGCGATGACCGGCAAACCCGATGACCCCGCGGAAGAGCGGGTGGTACGGACTCACCAGACCCTTGCCGTGCGGCGTAGTGAGGACCTGCGCCTCGAGCAGCAGCGCCACCTCGAGGAGGGTGCCGATGGCCTCGCTGCATCCGTCACCGATGACGATCACCGGCCGGCGCGCCTCCGTCAGCGCCTGGCAGAGCCGCTCCACGGCGTCCTCGTCCATCAGCGACGGCCGCCTCAGCAGCGCGGCGAGATCGAAGCTCGGCGACGAAACCGGCGCGGGGCCGCGCAGGATGTCCAGCGGAATGCTCAGATGCGCCGGCCCCGCCGGCGACTGGAAGGCGGACAACACCGCCGAGGCGAGCTTGCGCTCCAGCTGCTCCGGGTGCGAGACGAGGGTGTTGTACCGCGTGCAGTACTGGAACATCCCGACCGTGTTGACGCCGGTGCACGACGATTCCTGGATCGCCCCCTTGCCGAAGGTGTTGAGGGCGGTCTGGGCCGTGATCACCAGCATCGGGATGTTGTTGTCGTAGGCGGACGAGACCCCGGTGATCAGGTTGGTGGCACCGGGACCCGTGGTGGAGCAGCACACCCCCAGCCGCCCCGTGATCCGGGTGTAGCCGTCGGCCATGAAGGCGGCCCCGGTCTCGTGGCGGGCGACGATGGGCCGCGGCCCGCCACGTCTTGCGCTGCGCGCGAGCGCGTTGTAGAGCGGTTCGATGGCCCCACCGGGGACACCGAAGACGTACTCCACCCCGAGCTGCTCGAGGTAGGCGACGATCAGATCGGCGGCCTCGATGCGGGATTGTGCCTGCACATCGGCGACGGACGGATCCACGGCAGCCATAGCCCCACCTCCCTCTCCCGACCCTTGCGGTCGGTTTTTTTGGTCTGATCCTCGGTGGTTCTTTTATCTTTTTCTTATCCAACTTGAACTGGATTATGTAGACGCTTCTTTTGCCTTGCAAGCCGTGCCGGGGGACGGCGTTCAGGAGGGAAGCCGCAGGAGATGATCGCGGTAGTGCCGCAGCTCGCGGATGGAGTCGTGGATGTCGGAGAGGGCGAGGTGGGCCGGGTCCTTGCGGAAGGCCGCCGCCACCTCCGGCGCCCACCGGCGCGCCAGCTCCTTGAGGGTGCTGACGTCGAGGTTGCGGTAGTGGAAATAGGCCTCGAGGCGGGGCATGAGGCGGGCGAGGAAGCGGCGGTCCTGGCAGATGCTGTTGCCGCACATGGGCGAGGCGCCCTCGGGGACGTGCCGGCGGAGGAAGGCGAGGGTGCGCTCCTCCGCCTCGGCCAGGGTCACGGTGCTCGCGCGGACGCGCGCGATGAGGCCCGAGGCGCCGTGATGGCGGCGGTTCCACTCGTCCATCGCGGCGAGCACCTCGTCGGGCTGGTGGATGGCCAGCACCGGCCCTTCCGCCACCACCTCGAGCCGCGCATCCGTGACCACGGTGGCGATCTCGAGTATGGTGTCGCGCGCCGGGTCGAGGCCCGTCATCTCGAGGTCGATCCAGATGAGACGGTCGGCGCCGGGCGCCTCGCTTGCTTCGCTCATGACAGGCTCTCGAGCTGATCTCCGCCGGCAGGGCCCGGCGATTGTAGCAGAGGCCGCACGGTGAACCCGGCGGCGGCGGCGTTCTCGGCCCTGGTGGCCGCGGTGACGGCGGTGGAGCTCGCCCTCGCCGCGCGCCAGGTCCGTTTTCTCGCACGCCGGCGCGCCCAGGGCCCGCGGGCCGCGGACTACGGCGCGGCGCGGGCCCGTCTCGGCGCCGTCGCCGCGGTGCAGGAGGCGGTGCTGGCGCTCGCCTGGACCGTGGGCGGCGGCCTCGACGCCCTCGACCGCGCAGGCCGGGCGGCGGGGCTCGAGGGCCTCGCCCTGGGCCTCGCCGTGGTCGGCGCCTTCGCGCTGCTGTCGGCGCTGCTGCACCTGCCCCTCGCCGCGTACCGGACCTTCGTGGTGGAGGAGCGCTTCGGCTTCAACCGCACCACGCCGCGCCTCTTCCTCGCCGACCTCGGGCGCATGGCCGCCCTCGCGGTCGTCCTCGGCGGCCCTGCGGCGGCGGCGGCGCTGTGGCTCGTGGCCGCGGCCCCGCGCACGTGGTGGCTCTGGGTGTGGCTGCTCTGGATGGCCCTCAACCTGCTCCTGGCCTGGATCTTCCCGGTCCTCATCGCGCCGCTCTTCTTCCGCCACCGGCCGCTCGCGGACCCGACCCTGTCCGAGCACATCCGGGACCTGCTGCGCCGCTGCGGGCTGCGGGCGCGCGAGGTGCTGGTGGCCGACGGCTCGCGCCGCAGCGCCCACGGCAACGCCTACTTCGCCGGCCTCGGCGCGGCCCGCCGCGTCGTCCTCTTCGACACCCTGCTCGCCCGCCTGGGCCCGGAGGAGGTGCTCGCCGTCGTCGCCCACGAGCTCGGCCACGACCGCCTCGGGCACATCCGCCGCCGCCTCGCGCTCGCCGCCGCCGTCTCGCTCGCGGGCCTCGCCCTGCTCGGCTGGCTCGCCTCGCAGCCGTGGCTCCAGAGCGGGCTCGGACCCGCCCGGCCCGCCCCCCACGGGACCCTGCTCCTGATCGTCGTCGCCGGTCCCTGGCTCGCCGCCCCGCTCACCCCGCTCGTCCACGCCGTCAGCCGCCGCCACGAACGCGAGGCCGACGCCTACGCCGCAGCCGTCGTCGGGCGCGTGCCGCTGCGCAGGGCGCTGCTCACCCTCTACGAGGACAGCGCGGCGGCGCAGCCGGACCCGCTCTACTCGGCCTGGCACGACAGCCATCCGCCCCCGGCCGAGCGCCTGGGCTGGCTCGGGGCTACACTGCCGCAGGACGGGGCGGCGCCACGGGCGCAGGCGCCCCGCGAGGAGGCAAGGCGATGAGCGACGATCTGGCGAAGAGACGCTGCCGGCCGTGCGAGGGCGGGACGCCGCCGCTGGAGCCGGCGCAGGCGCGGCACCTGCTCGGGCGGCTGGCCGAGGGCTGGGCCCTCACCGACGACGGCCGTGCCATCCGGCGCACCTTCCGCTTCGCGAACTTCCACGAGACCATGGCCTTCGTCAACGCCGTGGCCTGGGTCGCCCACCGCGAGGACCACCACCCGGAGCTCGCGGTGGGCTGGGGACGGTGCACCGTGACCTGGAGCACCCACGCCGTCGGGGGGCTGTCCGAGAACGACTTCATCTGCGCCGCCAAGGTGGACCGGCTGGTGGAGGAGGCGTGAGCCGGGAGGGGGCGGCTTGAGGCGGGCGCACCCGCCGCCGCGCCGGCGCCAGGCGGGACCGGGCGCGGGGGAGGAGCGCGGCGGCCTGGTGCTCGCCAACTACGGCCGCTTCCTCGCCGTGGAGGGGGGGGACGGGACGGTGGTGCGCTGCGTCGCCCGCGCCCGTCTGCGCGACGTCGTCTGCGGCGACCGCGTCGGCTGGGTCCCGGACGGCTCGGGCCAGGGCGTGGTGGTCTCGGTGGCGCCGCGCCACGGCGTGCTGCTGCGCCCGGACCGGCGCGGCAGGCCCCGCCCCGTCGCCGCCAACCTCGACCGCGTGGTGGTGGTGGTGGCGCCGCAGCCGCCCTTCGACCGCCACCTCCTGGACCGCTACCTGGCGGCGGCGGAGCTGTGCGGCATCGGCGCCGCCGTCCTCGTCAACAAGGCGGACCTCCTGGACGAGGCGGCGCGCGCCGACTGGCGGGCGCGGCTCGCCCCCTACGCCGACATGGGCTACGCGGTGGCGTTCGCCAGCACGTGCACCGCCTCCGGGATCGACGCCCTGGCGGCGCTGCTGGCCGGGCGGACCAGCATCCTCGTGGGCCAGTCCGGGGTGGGCAAGTCGTCGCTGGTCAAGGCGCTGCTCCCGGACCTTCCGATCCGCATCGGGCGCCTGTCCGAGGCCACCGGGCTCGGCCGCCACACCACCACCGCCACCACCCTCTACCACCTGCCGCGCGGCGGCGACCTCATCGACTCGCCCGGGGTGCGGGCCTTCGCCCTGTGGACCACGGAGCCGCGGGAGGTGGCGCGGGGCTTCGTGGACATCGCGCGCCTCGCCCCGGCGTGCCGCTTCGCCGACTGCCGCCACCTCGGCGAGCCCGGCTGCGCGGTGGAAGCGGCGGCCGCGCGCGGCGCCCTCGACCCGGAGCGGCTCGCGAGCTACCGCCGCATCGTCGCCGGGTGAGGGGCCTTGCTCAGCCGGGGGGCCAGCCCATCTGGCGGCCGCCGAGCACGTGCATGTGCAGGTGGAAGACGAGCTGGCCGCCGGCCTTGTTGCAGTTGACCACGGTGCGGTAGCCGTCCTCGGCGACACCCTCCTGCTCGGCCACCCGGCGCGCGGCGAGGAACAGCCGCCCCGCAAGCGCCGCGTCCGCCTCCTCGAGGTCGTTGAGGGTGGCCACGTGCCGCCTGGGCACCACCAGCACGTGCACCGGCGCCTGGGGGTTGATGTCGCGGAAGGCCAGCACGTGCTCGTCGTCGTAGACCACGTCGGGCCGGATCTCGCCGGCCACCATCTTGCAGAAGAGGCACTCTTCGCTCATGGCTCACTCCTCGTCGGCCACCTCGCGCCGCCCCGCGAGGGCGTGCGACAGCGTCCCCGCATCCAGGTACTCCAGATCCCCGCCGAGGGGGACCCCGCAGGCGATGCGCGTCGCCCGCACGCCGGCCGCGCGCGCCATCTCGGCGATGTAGTGCGCCGTGGCCTCGCCCTCCACCGTGGGGTTGGTGGCCAGGATCACCTCGCGCACCTCCCCGCCCCGCAGCCTCGCCTCGAGCCGGTCCAGACCGAGCTCGCGCGGGCCGATCCCGTCCAGGGGCGAGAGCCGCCCCATGAGGACGAAGTAGAGCCCGCGGTAGACCCCTGCGGCCTCGATGGCCTCCACGTCCGCCGGCGTCTCCACCACGCAGAGCACGCTGCGGTCGCGCCCGCTCCCGGCGCAGAGCCGGCAGCGGGGCTCCTCGGTGAGGGTCCGGCACGCCTCGCACCGCCCCACCCGCTCCATCGCCTCGCGCAGGACCTGCGCTAGCCTCCGCCCGCCCTCGCGATCGCGCTCCAGCAGATGATAGGCCATGCGCCGCGCCGAGCGGGGCCCGACCCCGGGCAGCACCCGCAGGGCCTCCATCAGCGCCTCGATGAGGGGCGAGGCGGCGGCCATCCCCTCAGAATGGCAGCTTCAGGCCCGCGGGCAGCCCCATGCCCGCGGTGAGGCCCGAGAACTTCGCCTGGATCGCCTCCTCGAGCCGGCGCGCGGCGTCGTTGAACGCCGCCGCCACCAGATCCTCCACCATCTCGGGATCGTCGTCGGCGAGCAGGCCGCGGTCGATGGCCACGCGGCGCACCTCGTGCCGCCCGCTCATGGTCACGCGCACCAGGCCGCCGCCGGCCTCGCCCGTGACCTCCAGCGCGGCGATCTCCTCCTGCGCCTTCTGCATGGCCTCCTGCATCTTCTGGGCCTGCTTCATCAGATTGCCCAAGCCTCCACGCATCGCTCACTCGCCTCCTCTGGCATCCGTCCCACCGTCCCGCGGACGCACGCTGCCGTGCTCGATGCGCGCATCGAGCACGGCCTGCAGCCCCTGCACCACGGGGTCCTCCCGGATCGCGGCCTCGGCCGCCGCCTGGCGCTCGCGCGCCTCGCGCACACGCCGCTGCGCCGGGGTCTCCGCCTCGGGCTCGGCGACCACGATCTCGAGGCGCAGATCCTCGCGCCCGAGATGCCGCGCCAGCGCCGCCCGCAGCCGCCCCTCCACGGTGGCGCTGCGAAGCTGCGCCCGCGCCGGGTCGAGGCGCAGCCGGATGCGCCTGTCGTCGCGCGCCTCGAGGACGCAGTTGAGGGCCAGCTCCCGCGCCATGCCGCGCACCCCCGAGGCCTCCACCAGCGCCCCCCAGTCCCCGCCGCCGCCCGCGCCCGCCGCGACCTGCAGCGGTGCGGCCGGCTTCGCCGAAGGGGCCTGCGCACCGACGGGCTCGACCCGGGGCGGGCGCGGCCCGCCCTGGTCCGCCGTCCCGCCCGGGGGGACGCGCGTGGCCAGCCCCTCGGGGCGGAAGACCAGCATCCGCACCAGCGTCATCTCGAAGGCGGTGCGCGGATCCGGGGCCAGGGCGAGGTCGGCGCGGGCCGTGAGCGCGATCTGGTAGTGGAGCTGCACCGCCTCGGGGCTAAACCGCGCCGCCAGCTCGCGCACCGTCTCCGGGTCGTGGAGGGCGCCCTCGGCGCTCTCCGGGACCACCTGCGCCAGCGCCACCTCCTGCAGCAGCCCCACGAGGTCCGCGAGCACGGTCTCGCAGTCGGCGACCTCGTCGGCCACCTCCCGCGCCACCGCCAGCAGCCGCGCCCCGTCGCCCTCGGCCAGGGCCTCGAGGATCGCTTTCAGGCGTCCCCCCTCGGCCTCGCCGAGCATGGCCCGCACGTCGGCGTCGCGCACCGCGCCGGCGCCGTGGACGATGGCCTGGTCGAGCAGGCTCAGCGCATCGCGCATGCTCCCCTCCGCCGCCCGCGCCAGGCGCACCAGCGCCGCCTCCTCGTGCTCGATCCCCTCCTCGCGCAGGATGCGCCCGAGCTGCGCCGCGATGCGCTCGCGCGGCAGCCGCTTCAGGTGCAGCTGCAGGCAGCGCGAGAGCACGGTCACCGGCAGCTTCTGCGGGTCGGTGGTGGCGAGCAGGAACTTGACGTGCTCCGGCGGCTCCTCGAGGGTCTTGAGCAGCGCGTTGAAGCTGTGGGCCGAGAGCATGTGCACCTCGTCCACGAGGTACACCTTGTAGCGGCCGCGGCTCGGCGCGTACTGGACGTTGTCCAGGAGCTCCCGCGTGTCCTCGACCTTGGTGCGCGAGGCGGCATCCACCTCGATCAGATCCACGAAGCGGCCCGCGTCCACCTCGCGGCAGCTCGTGCAGCGCCCGCACGGCGCGGCGCTCACCCCCTCCTCGCAGTTGAGGGCCTTGGCGAGGATCCGCGCCAGCGTCGTCTTCCCCACGCCGCGGGTGCCCGTGAAGAGGTAGGCGTGATGGAGCCGGCCGCTGTCCAGCGCGTGCACGAGGGCGCGCACCACGTGCTCCTGCCCCACCACCTCCTCGAACCGGCGGGGGCGCCACTTGCGGGCCAGTGCGAGATAGCTCATGAAGGACGATCGCCGATGGAGTGGCGGGCCGGGCCCGCCCGGGCCCGGCGCCCGCAATGGGCGGCCGCTCGTGCCAGCCGCACCCCGGCGCCCGAGTCCGCTGCTACGGCTGCTCCCTTCCGGGCCTGACCGGGTTCACAGCGTATCGTCGCGGGGGGACCGGCACAAGCCGGCCATCGACCCGGCGCAGGGTACAGGGAAGCCCCCACCGCCGCAAGCGGCCCTCAGCCCGCCGCCCCGCCGGCCCCGCGCACCGCGGCGGCGAGGGCGGCGCCGAGGTCCTCACAGAGCGCCCCCAGCAGGGCAAGCTCGCCCTCGTCCCACGCCCCCGGCTCGGCCCGGTACAGCGCGAGCACGCCCACGACCCGCCGCCCCCACGGCACCGGGAGGAAGAGCGCGGCACGCAGCCCCCGGCCGAAGGCCTCCTCGCGCCAGGGCTCGCCGCTGCCGATGCGGGCGAGATCGTCGACGTGGACGGCGCGGCCGAGCAGGGCCTCGCGCCACGGGCCGGCAGGGACGCGGCCCGGACCCAGCGCCGCGACGTCCACCCCCTTCGCCGCACCGCCGGCCCAGGCGAGGGCCGCGCCGGGCTCGGCCCGTGCGACCCAGACCGCGGCGTAGCCGCCCTCCTCCACCAGCGCCTGCGCCAGGACGCGGGCGCCGCCCGCCCCCCCGGGCGCGGCGGCCAGCGCCTCGGCGCCCCGCCGCTGCAGCCTCAGGGCGCGGTTCTCCCGCGCCAGGTCGAGCTCGCGGCGGCGCAGCTCCGTCACATCCAGCATGACGCCGACGAGCCCGCCGCCCGCGGCGTCCGTCCACGCCCCTTTCTCGCGCACCCGCCGCACCGCGCCGTCGGGACGCCGCACCCGGTACTCGACGACGTAGCCGCGGCGCCGCGCCACCGCCTCCCGCAGCGTCTCGCGCACCGCCCGCGCGTCGGTGCCGTCGACCCGCGCCAGCACCTGGTCGCGATGGCGGATGCGGGCATGCGCGCCGAGGCCCAGCATCGCCCCCGCCGCCGCCGACCAGCGGCCGCGGCCCCAGGGGTCCGAACGCCATACCGCGACCCCGCCCGCGGCGAGGGCCGCCTCCGTCCAGCCGAGGCGTCCTTCCAGGGCCTGCCGCACCCGCCTCATGCGATGGATGTCCTCGCCGAGGGCGGCGAGGCGCAGCGCGCGCCGGCGCTCGCGCCCGGCGACGAGGAGCGTCACCGCAAGGCCGAGCGCCGCCACCGCCGCGCTCGCAGGCCACGCCCCCGCCGGCACGACGGGCGCCCCATGGACGGCGAGGGGAAGCTCCGCCCCGGGGAGCGAGACCACGCGCCGCAGCAGCACCCGCCAGCCGGCGGCGAGCCCGTCGCCGCGCCCCTCGAGGGCGACCCGCAGCCCGGCATCGCTCTCGGGCGCGCCCACGACGACCCAGAGGACGCCATCCCCGGTGCGCAGCGCCAGCGTGCCCAGCCACGGCGCCTCGCCGGCGCCGGCGGGCACGAACCAGAGGGGTCCCCCCTCCGGCTCCAGCGCGGCCCGGTAGAGGACCGCCGCCGCCCCCGAGGCGCCCTCGCGCACCACCAGGGCCTCGGTCGCCCCCGCCCAGCCCACCGCCCCGATCCCGGGCTCGCCCACCAGCAGGTGGCGGGCCAGCCGCTGGAAGCCCGAGGCCCGGGCCGGTGGGGTCTCGAGGGCGATGGCGGCAAGCCGCGCCGCCTCCCACAGCCGCGCCAGGGAGCGCTCGACGCGGTTCATGAGCCGCAGCGCGCGGGCATCGCGCTCGGCGCGCGCGGCCTCCGCCTGCTCCACCCGCACCAGCGCCTCGACGAGCCCGCCCGCAGAAAGGCTCAGGAGGATCCCCACGACCAGGATCGGCAGCGGCCACCGCGCCACACCCCGCCGTCCCTCGTCCCTCGATGCCGCTGCCATCCCGTGCCCGCCCCTGGCCATGCACCGGTCCCTGACGCCTCCGCCCAAGCATAGCAGCACCGACACCCCCGGGGCGGATGCGGCCACCCCCTTCCGCACGGTGCGAGGTCTTGCCGCCCCGCCCGGATGCGGGCAGAATATGCGGATATTCCCATCCACTGGTGACGACATGCCGCGCACCCCCGAGGAGCTCTTCCGCGCCCTCGCCGACGGCACCCGCCTTCGCCTCGTGCTGCTGCTGGCCGCCGAGGGCGAGCTCTGCGTCTGCGAGCTGACCCACGCCCTCGATCTCGCGCAGCCGCGCATCTCGCGCCATCTGGCGCTGCTGCGCGACCTCGGCATCCTCGAGGCGCGCCGCGAGGGCCAGTGGGTCTTCTACTCGGTGGCCCGCGATCTGGCCCCGTGGGCGCGCCGCATCGTGGAGACCACGACGGAGGTGCTCGCGGGGTCGGTCCTCGCCGCCGACCGCGCCCGCCTCCAGACCATGCCGCAGCGGCCGCCGGCCCGCCGCTGCGCCTGACCCGGGGGAGCCGCGCATGCCGCGTCGGGTGCCGCGCGTCCTCTTCCTGTGCACGGGCAACAGCTGCCGCTCGCAGATGGCCGAGGGCTGGCTGCGGGCGCTGGGGCGCGGCCGTGTCGAGGTGCAGTCGGCGGGGATCGAGGCCCACGGCAAGAATCCGCGCGCCATCGCGGTCATGGCCGAGGCGGGCGTGGACATCTCGGACCAGGAGTCCACGCGCCTGACCCCCGAGATGCTGGCGTGGGCCGATCTGGTGGTCACCGTGTGCGGCCACGCCGACGCGCACTGCCCCACCCTGCCGCCGGGCACGCGCAGGCTGCACTGGCCTCTGGAGGACCCGGCGCGGGCGCAGGGCAGCGAGGCGGAGGTGATGGCGGTCTTCCGGGCGACGCGGGACGAGATCCGGCGCCGGGTCGAGGACCTGCTGGACACGCTGGACGAGGAGCACGAGACGTGAGCGCACAGTGCGAGGCGACGGCCCGCCGCGAGGCGGGCGCCCCCATGGGCATCTTCGAGCGCTACCTCACCGTGTGGGTGCTGGCCTGCATCGGCGCCGGCATCCTCCTCGGGCAGCGCTTCCCGGGCCTGTTCCAGGCCCTCGGCCGGCTCGAGGTGGCCCGCATCAACCTGCCGGTGGCGGTGCTCATCTGGCTCATGATCATCCCGATGCTGCTGAAGATCGACCTGCGGGCGCTGCGCGGGGTGCGCCGGCACTGGCGCGGGGTGGGCGTGACCCTCTTCGTCAACTGGCTGGTCAAGCCGTTCTCCATGGCGGCGCTGGGCTGGCTGTTCCTGGGCCAGCTCTTCCGCCCGTGGCTGCCGGCGGAGCAGATCGACAGCTACATCGCCGGGCTCATCATCCTCGCCGCCGCACCCTGCACGGCGATGGTCTTCGTCTGGAGCCATCTGATGCGCGGGGAGCCGCACTTCACCCTCTCCCAGGTGGCCCTCAACGACGTCATCATGGTCTTCGCCTTCGCCCCCATCGTCGGCCTGCTGCTGGGCGTCTCCTCCATCACCGTGCCGTGGGAGACGCTGCTGCTGTCGGTGCTGCTCTACATCGTCGTGCCGCTGACCGCGGCGGCGGTCTGGCGCGGCCGGCTCCTCGCCCGTCCCGGCGGCGTCGCCCGCCTGGAGGCCACCATCCGCGCCCTCGGCCCGGTCTCGCTGGTCGCCCTGCTGGCGACGCTGGTGCTGCTCTTCGGCTTCCAGGGCGGCTTCATCCTCGCCCAGCCGCTGGTGATCGCGCTCATCGCCGTGCCCATCCTGGTGCAGGTCTTCTTCAATTCGGGGCTGGCCTATCTGCTCAACCGCGCCGTGCGCTCGCCCCACTGCGTCGCCGGGCCCTCGGCCCTGATCGGCGCGAGCAACTTCTTCGAGCTTGCCGTGGCCACCGCCATCGCCCTCTTCGGCTTCGAGTCGGGCGCGGCCCTGGCCACCGTGGTCGGGGTCCTCATCGAGGTGCCGGTGATGCTCGCCGCGGTGCGCATGGTCAACGCCACCCGCGCCTGGTACGAGCGCCGCGATGGGGTCGAGCCGTACGAGCGCTGCTGCCCCACCGCCCTCCACCTGCACCACGGCGGGGGCTGAGCCGCCTCAGTAGAGCAGGCAGCGGACGCGGTGGCCGGTACCGAGCTCGCGCACCGCGGGCAGCGCGCGCGCACACGCCGGACGCGCCTCCGGGCAGCGCGGATGGAAGGGGCAGCCCGCGGGCGGGCTCAGCGGCGAGGGCGGCTCGCCGGCGAGCCGCAGGGCCGGCGCCTCCCGCCCGGGGACCGGGCGCGGCACCGCGGCCAGCAGGGCCTGGGTGTAGGGGTGCGCCGGCCGGGTGAGCACGGCCTCGACCCCGCCCTCCTCCACGATGCGCCCCAAGTACATCACCGCCACCCGCTGGGCGAGATAGCCCACCACCGCGAGGTTGTGGGTGATGAAGAGGTAGGCGAGGCCCAGCCGCCCCTGCAGCTCGCGCAGGAGGTTGAGGATCTGCGCCTGCACCGAGACGTCGAGCGCGCTGGTGGGCTCGTCGCAGACCACCAGCCGCGGCTCCACGGCGAGGGCGCGGGCGATGCAGATGCGCTGGCGCTGCCCGCCCGAGAACTCGTGGGGGAAGCGCGCCGCCGCCTCCGGCGGCAGCCCCACCGCCTCCAGCAGCTCCGCCACACGCCGGCGGCGCCCCTCGCGCCCGCCGCCCACGCCCTGCACCACCATGCCCTCGGCGACGATGTCCCCGACCCGCATGCGCGGGTTCATGGAGGCATAGGGATCCTGGAAGATCATCTGCAGGGCGCGCCGCCGGCGCCGCAGCGCCCGGGCGGGCAGCGTGGTGAGCTCCACGCCGTCGAAGCGCACCCGGCCCGCGGTGGGCTCCACGAGGCGCAGGATCGCCTTGCCCACGGTGGTCTTGCCGCAGCCGGACTCGCCCACGAGGGCCACGGTCTCGCCCGCGGCGAGCGCGAGATCGACGCCGTCGACGGCCCGCACCCAGGCGGCCGGACGGCGCAGCGGCCCGCGGCGCACCGGAAAGTGCACCCGCAGCCCCTCGACCTCGAGCAGGGTCCCGGCCGCGGCGGTGCCCGCGGCCGGTGCCGGGCGCGGCGGCCGCGCCGGGGCGGGCTCCGCCGGGTGGTGGCAGCGCACGCGGTGATCGTCGGCGAGCCGGCGCCAGTCCGGGGCCTCGGCCCGGCAGCGCCCGTCCGCCCGCGCGCAGCGCGGGGCGAAGCGGCAGCCCTCGAAGGGGCGGTCCAGCGGCGGGACCATGCCGGGGATCACGGCCAGGGGTTCGCCGCGCCGCGCCGGGTCGGGCAGGGCGGCGAAGAGCCGCGCGGTGTAGGGGTGGGCGTGGTGGTGGAAGAAGCGCCCGCGGGGGGCCTCCTCGACGATCTCGCCGGCGTACATCACCGCGACCCGGTCCGCCGTCTGCGCCACCACGCCGAGGTCGTGGGTGATGAGCAGCATGCCCATGCCCCGCTCGCGCTGCAGCCGGCGCAGCAGATCCAGCACCTGGGCCTGGATGGTGACGTCGAGGGCCGTGGTGGGCTCGTCGGCGATGAGGAGCTCGGGCTCGCCGGCGAGCGCCATGGCGATCATGACGCGCTGCTTCATGCCGCCCGAGAGCTGATGCGGCCAGGCGTCGAGGCGCGCCGCCGGGTCGGGGATGCCCACCGCGGCGAGAAGCTCGGCCGCCTGCGCCCGCGCCTGCGTCCCGCGCAGCCCTCGGTGCACCGCCAGGCTCTCCATGATCTGGCGCCCGACGGTGAGGACGGGATTGAGGGCGGTCATGGGCTCCTGGAAGATCATCGCCATGCGCCCGCCGCGCAGCCGCCGCATGGCGTGCTCGGGCAGGGTGAGGAGCTCCTCGCCGGCGAGGCGCACGCTGCCCGCGACGACGCGCCCGCCGGGCTCGGGCAGCAGCCGCATGAGGGCGAGCGCCGTCATCGACTTGCCGCAGCCCGATTCGCCGAGCAGCGCCACCACCTCGCCGCGCCGCACCGCGAGATCGACCCCGTCCACCGGGCGCACCGCGCGCGCCCCCTCGCCGATGCGGACCGCAAGCCCGCGCACCTCCAGCAGCGCCTCCGCGCTCATCCGCTCCCTCCCGCCAGGCCGGCCCGCAGGCGCGGGTCGAGGGCGTCGCGCACGTGGTCGGCGAAGACGTTGGCCGCGAGCACGAGCCCGAACATGAACAGGAACGAGGCCGCAAGCGACCACCAGACCACCGGCTCGCGCGCCAGCTCCAGCCGCGCGCCGTTGATCATGTTGCCCCAGCTCTCCATGGTCGGGTCGACGCCGACGCCGACATAGGACAGCACCGCCTCGGCCAGCACCAGCCCGCTGAAGTCGAGGACCACGGTGATGAGCACGATGTGCCAGACGTTGGGGACGACATGGCGGGCGAGGATGCGCAGGTGGCCCGCGCCCTGGGCGCGGGCCGCGGCGACGTAGTCGAGCTCGCGCAGCTTCAGGGCCTCGCCCCGCAGCAGCCGGCACAGGTGGGTCCAGCTGGTCACGCCGAGGATCACGCACAGGAAGAGCAGCCGCGCGTCGGCGCGGGCCTCGTTGGTGGGAAACGCCTCCGGATGGGTCCCCATGTAGACCTGGAGCATGAGCACCGCGGCGGCGATGAGGAGCACCCCGGGGATGGAGCTGAGGGTCGTGTAGGTGTACTGGACCAGGTCGTCCACCCGCCCGCCGAAGTAGCCGGCGGCGGTGCCGAGGGCGACGGCGAAGGGCAGCATCACGAGGGTGGTCAGGGTGCCGATCACGAGCCCCGTGCGCACGCCCTTGAGCGCCTGGTAGAGGACGTCCTCGCCCACCTTGTCCGTGCCCAGCACGTGGTAGTGCGGCGCAAGCGCCGCCACCGCGCCGGCGAGCACCCCCAGCGCAAGCCACGTCGCCGCCCCCGCCCGCGCCGCCGCGCTCCACCGCCGGCCCCGCTGCGCCCACGCCGCAGGCAGGAGCGCCAGCGCCCCGGCCGCGAGCCCCGCCGCGGCGCCGAGGCCGCCGCGGCGCGCGATGTCGGCCGCCCGCCCGGCCTCGTCGCGCAGGTGCGCCCCGCCGAAGCGCAGGCGGGGGCGCACCCGCTCCACCCGCCCGTCGGGGCGCTGCACCATCTCGCCGCTGAGCTGGCGCAGGGCGAAGGGCGCCGAGTACGTCTTCTCCACATGGGTGCGCAGCGGCGTCAGCGCCAGGTCCAGCACGCTGAGCACGGCGCCGTCCGGGCCGCGCAGATGCACCGAGTCGGCGAGCCCCACCCCGGCGTAGGCCGCAAGCACCACCGCCGAGGCCGCCCCCAGGGGCCGGCCCACGATGCGGCCCCAGGTCTCGCGGGCGGCACCGCTGCGGCGCAGCCCGAGCGCCAGCCCCAGCACCGCCAGCGCGAGTCCCCACACGAGGGCGTCGGTCCACAGCAGCACCGGCTGCCAGCCCACCGCGCTCATCGCAGCCGCACCCGCGGGTCCGCCAGGGTGTAGGCCACGTCGGTGGCGATCAACCCGAGGATGTAGAGGACCGAGCCGATGAAGACCATGACGCGGACGATGGCGAAGTCCTGGGCGGCGATGGCGTCGATGGTGTAGCTGCCGAGCCCAGGGATGCCGAAGAAGGACTCCAGGATCAGGCTTCCCAGGAAGAGCATGGGCAGGATCACCACCGCCCCGGTGAGGATCGGGATCAGGGCGTTGCGCAGGACGTGGCCGAAGAGCACGCGCGGCTCGGCGAGCCCCTTGGCGCGCGCGGTGCGCACGTACTCGCGGTGAATCTCCTCGAGAAACAAGGTGCGGTACCAGCGCACCCCCGAGCCGATGCCCGAGACCACCCCCACCGCCACCGGCAGGATCAGGAAGCGCCAGGCGTCGAGCCCGTCGCCGAAGCCCGAGATGGGCACCAGCCGCATGAGCCGGCCGATCAGGTACTGGCCGGCGATGACGTAATAGAGGGGCGAGATCGACATCAGGATCACCGCCGCCACCTGCGCCCAGGCGTCCAGGTAGCTGGCGCGGAAGAGGACGATGAAGAGGGCGATGGCGATGTTGGTGGCGAGCCCCACGAGGAAGACCGGCACCGCGATGGCGAGGCTCGGCCCCATGCGCTGGCGCAGGTCCTCGCCGATGTCGCGCCCGGCGTCCGAGCGGCCGAAGCGGAGCAGGAACAGCCCCAGGGACTTCTGGAAGAAGACGGTCTCGGTGAACCGCCCCAGGCCCTCGGCCTCGGGGTTGTAGAGCAGGGGCCGGTCGTAGCCGCGCTCGTGCTTCCACTGCTGGATCGCCTCGGGGGTGACGCGCTTGACCCCGAGGTGGATGCGGGCCATGTCGTCCGGCGTGTTGACGACGAAGAACAGCACGAAGGTGATGAGGTTGACGCCGAGCAGGATCGGCACCGCGTAGAGCAGGCGGCGGACGAGGTAAGCGGTCATGCCCCGCCCTCCCCGAAGGCGGTGCGCCGCTCGCGCCGCCGATAGGCGGCCCAGGCCGGGAGCACCGCCGCCGCCAGCAGCCCCAGCGCCACCCCCAGCGGCCACAGCACGGGCCGGTTCCACGCCCCGCGCAGCCGCTCGCGCAGCGCCGGGTCGATGCGCACGTACTTGAGGGTGTCGTTGGCCATGGCGTTGAGGCTCGCGTTGCCGTACCAGGCGTGGTGCAGGAGGAAGCGCTTCGGGTGCAGCCCCCACACCCACGGCGCGTCGCGGCGCACGATCTCCACCATGCGGTCGATGACCGCCTGGCGCGCGGGGCCGTCGGGCATCGCGCGCATGCGCTCGAAGAGGCGGTCGAACTCGGAGTCCGCGTAGTTGGCCGCGTTCTCCCCGCCGTGGGCCGCCTTGCCGTTGGCCCCGTAGAGCAGGAAGAGGAAGTTCTCGGGATCGGGGTAGTCGGCGTTCCAGCCCCAGAGGAAGATCTGGGCGTCGCCCCGCGCCATCTTGTCCTGGAAGCGGTTGTAGTCGGTGGCGCGGATCACGAGCTGGATGCCCAGCTTGGCGAACTGCTTGCGGAACCAGTCCAGACGCGCCTTGTCCTCAGGACCCGTGGCGGTGACGTCCAGGTGCAGGACCAGCGGCCGCCCGGTCCGCGGATCGCGCCCGTCGGGGTAGCCCGCCTGCGCGAGCAGGGCGCGCGCCTCGTCGAGGCCCCGCCGCACCGGCCGCCCGTCCACCCAGCGGTAGACATACGGGTTGACACCCGCCGCCCCCGGGCGATGGCCGAAGATCCCGGGCGGGATCGGGCCCTGGGCGGCGATGCCGCGGCCGTTGAGGAAGATCGCGATGTACTCGTCGTAGTCGATGGCGATGGAGAGCGCCCGGCGCAGCAGACGCGCCGACGCCGACCCGCCCCCCACCACCGGGTCGAGCATGTTGAAGCCGAGGTAGAAGATCGACGGGGCGACGTCCGTGAGCAGCCGGATCCCCTGGGCGGCAAGGGCGGGGCTGACCTCGGCCTCGCCGCGCCCGCCGATGCGCACCGCCTGATCGAAGCTGTCGGAGCTGATCCCCGAGACGTCGTACCAGCCCTGCAGGAACTTGTTCCAGTACGGGATGTCCTCCTTCTCCAGGCTGTAGACGGCGCGCTCCACCAAGGGCAGCGCCTGCCCGGCATCGCGCAGCAGCCCGCGCGCCTCGTCCCCGGGCGCGCCCTCGACGGGGTAGGCCTCGCCGTGGAAGTTCGGGTTGCGCGCGAGCACCATGCGCCGGTTGGGATTGTTCTCCACCAGCATGAACGGGCCGCTGCCGATGGGGTACCAGTCCATGGTGATGTTGCGCTCGGCGAGCCCCGGCTGGGCGTAGAAGCGGTCGGCCTCCGGCGGCACCGGTGCGAAGAAGGGCATCGCGAGCCAGTAGATCATCTGCGGGTAGCGCCCGCGGATGCGGATGCGGTAGGTGTAGCGGTCCACCACCTCGGCGCCCTCGAGGCGGTAGCGCCCAAGGTCCAGGAAGCCGCGCCCGCCCGCCTCCCAGTCGGCCCGAAGCCGCGCGGCGAGCTCGGCAAGCCCCACGATGTGCTCGGCCATGAGGCCGAGGATCGGCGAGTGCAGGGCGGGGTGCGCGAGGCGCTTGATCTGGTGCACGAAGTCCGCCGCCGTCACCTCCCGCGTGCCGCTGCGGGGGAAGTCGGCGAGGCGGCGCACCCGCCGCAGCAGCTCCGGCGGCGCCCGCGCATAGAGCAGACGGCCCGCATCGTCGCGGGCGAGCGCCGGATGCGGCTGGTAGCGCATGCCGCGGCGGATGCGGATCTCGTACACCGTGAAGGCCACCGCCTCGGGCGGCGCATCGGGGGGGAGCACCCGCCCCGCGCCGTCGAGGAGGATCTCGCGGGGCATCGCCGCCGCCGCCAGCGGCTCCAGGGTGTAGGGCCGCTTGAGGTAGTGATAATGCAGCGGCGGCTCGTAGATCTGGGCGATGAAGGCGTACTCGTTGGCGCTGTAGGCGCGCGCCGGGTCGAGGTGCTTCGGCCGCTCCTGGAAGGAGGCGTAGAGGATCGGGCGCCCCGCCTCCTCCACCGGATAGGGGCTGTTCCAGGGCCGGTCGCTGCAGCCCGCGGCAAGGAGCGCCGCCGCCATCGCCGCGCCCCACCGCGCGATCGGTATAATGCCGCCCTTGCGCCGGCGCCGGGGCTGGGTCCGCGACCGCATGACGGCGGCGATTATATCCCGCAGCCCGGGGCGGCAGGTCTCAGCGGGGGAGGAAGAACCATGGGATTCCTGACCGGCAAGCGCGCCCTCATCGTGGGGGTCGCCTCCAACCGTTCCATCGCCTGGGGGGTGGCCCGGGCCATGCACCGCGAGGGCGCCGAGCTCGCCTTCACCTACCAGAACGACAAGCTGCGCCGCCGCGTCGCGGAGCTCGCCGCCGAGCTGGGCTCGGATCTGCTCCTGCCCTGCGACGTCACCCGCGACGAGGACCTCGAGGCCCTGGCCCGCGGGCTCGGGGCACGCTGGGACGGGCTCGACATCCTCGTCCACGCCGTCGCCTACGCGCCCAAGGAGGAGCTGGAGGGGGCCTACGTGGACACCGTCACCCGCGAGGGCTTCCGCATCGCCCACGAGGTCTCCAGCTACAGCTTCACCGCCCTCGCCAAGGCCCTGCTGCCGATGATGGCGGGCCGCGAGGCCGCCCTCCTCACCCTGACCTACCTCGGTGCCGTGCGCGCGATCCCGCACTACAACGTCATGGGCCTGGCCAAGGCCAGCCTCGAGGCCAGCGTGCGCTACCTCGCCGCCGACCTCGGCCCCCGCGGGATCCGCGTCAACGCCATCTCGGCCGGCCCCATCCGCACCCTGGCCGCCTCCGGGATCCGCGACTTCCGCCGCCTGCTGGACTACGCCGAGCGCCACGCGCCGCTGCGCCGCAACGTCACCATCGACGACGTGGGCAACGCCGCCGCCTTCCTCTGCTCCGACCTCGCCGCGGGGATCACGGGGGAGATCCTGTACGTGGACGCCGGCTACAACGTCACCGCGATGGGCCTCTCCGAGGCCGGCACCGACTGAGGGGCGGGCGGCGCGCGCCCGCCGCGCCGGCTACAGGTTCTCCTCGAAGATCCGCACGCCGAGCTGCTGGCGCAGGCGGCCCACCAGGCCGGCGAGCTCGTCGCGCCCGCGCCCCTCGGCGATGGCCTCGCGCAGCCGCCGCCGAAGCTCGGCGTCCGCCGCCGAGGGATCCCCGGGCTGGACGCGGGCCACGCCCACCACCATGCGGTCCCCGCCGCCGAGGGCCACCACCCCCCACGACACCGCCCCGGCACCGGGCCCCGGCAGCCGGAACGCCGCCTCGGCCACCTCCGGCGAAAGCCCGCCGCCGTCGCGGCCGACCCCATCGCGGCGCTCCACGGCGAGGCCCTGCGCCGCCGCCACCTGCTGCGGATCCTCCCCCGCCGCGAGCCGCCCGCGGAGCCGCTCCGCCAGGGCCTCGGCCTCGCGCGCGGCCTTCTCGGCGCGCACCGCGGCGGCCACCTCGTCGCGGACCTCCTCCAGCGGACGCACCCGCTCCGGCCGCTGCTCGATCACCCGCAGCACCACCATCCGGTCCGGGGCGAGCTCCAGCGGGTCGCTGTTGAGCCCCTCCTCCAGCACCGCGGCCGAGAAGGCCGCGGCGCGCACGCGCGCATCGGCGGCGATGCCGGCGCCCTGCTCCGGCGAGAACCAGTCGGTGGTCTTCACCGCAAGGCCCAGCGCCTCGGCCGCGGGCTCCAGCGACTGCGGGTTCTCGTAGGCGAGGGTCGCGAGCCGGTCGGCGAGCTCGAAGTAGCGCTGCTCGGCCTGGCGCCGGCGCAGCTCCTCGGCCAGCGTCTCGCGCACCGCCTCGAAGGGCCGGCCCTCGCCGCCCCGCCGCTCCAGCACCTCGATCAGGTGCCAGCCGAAGGCGCTGCGCACGGGCTCGCTCACCTTGCCGGAGGGGAGCGCGAAGGCGGCCTTCTCGAAGGCCGGGTCCATGATCCCCTGCTGGATCCAGCCCAGATCCCCGCCCTGGGGGGCCGAGCCCGGATCCTCCGAGGCCTCCTTCGCCACCTCGGCGAAGTCCTCCCCCGCCTCGATGCGGGCCCGCACGGCCTCGATCCTGCTGCGCGCCGCCGCCTCGGTGGCCTCGTCCGCATCCGGCGGCACGGCGACCAGGATGTGGCGCACGTGCCGCTCCTCCGGGGTGACGAAGCGGTCGCGGCCCTCCTCGTAGGCCTGCCGCAGGGCCTCCTCGCTCACCTGCACATCCCGCGCGAGCGCCTCCACCGACAGCTCCAGATAGGCCGCCTTGACGCGGCGCGGCTCGCGGTAGCGGTCCTTGTGCGCCTCGTAGTGGCGGGCGATCTCGGCCTCGGTCGCCTCCGCGGCCTCGGCGAAGCGGGCCACCGGCACCCGGATCAGCACCAGGTCGCGCCGCTCGAGCTGCAGGCGCAACGCCTCGTCCACCTCGGCGGCCGCCACCAGCGCCGTCCCCTGCACGGCGAGGGCGAGCTGCTCGCGCACGAGGGCGCCGCGCAGGCCCGCCTCGAAGGCCGGCGCGCTCTCTCCGCGGCGCGCGAGGAAGGCCTCGTACCGCCCCCGGTCGAAGCGCCCGTCGCGCTGGAAGGCGGGGTTGGAGGCGATGAACTGCGCCACCTGGACGTCGCCCAGGCGCATCCCGGCCTCGCGCGCCGCCTGCAGCAGGACCTCGCCCTCGATGAGGCCGTCGAGGACCTGGCGCTTGAGCGCGATCTCGTCCGGGGCGAGCTCGTCGAAGCGCTCCCCCAGGGTCTCGCGCAGCCGCTCCCGCTGCGCGCGGTAGGCGCGCTCGAGCTCCGCCTGCAGGATCTCGCGCTCGCCCACCTTGGCCACCACCACCCGCGAGGCGGCCTGGAAGTACTGGTTCACGCCCCAGAGGGCGAAGGGGACGGTGATGAAGAGGACGATGATCCAGGCGAGCCAGCCCTGGGCGCGATCTCGGATCCACTGCAGCATCGGCGCAACCCGCTCCCGTTCGAGGCCCCGGTGGGCAAAGAAAAGGGGCGCCCGCCTCGGGCGCCCCTCTTAGCGTTGGCGGAGTGGACGGGACTCGAACCCGCGACCCCCGGCGTGACAGGCCGGTATTCTAACCAGCTGAACTACCACTCCGAAATCTGCACCCGTGGTGGGTGCTGAGGGACTTGAACCCCCGACTTTCGCCTTGTAAGGGCGACGCTCTCCCAGCTGAGCTAAGCACCCCGGGAAGGCGCGCTAGTTTACGGCATCCTTGAGCGCCTTGCCAGCCTTGAAGGCGGGGACACGCGAGGCGGCGATGGTGATGGTCTCCCCGGTCTTCGGGTTGCGGCCCTCGCGGGCGGCCCGCTGGCGCACCGTGAAGGTGCCGAAGCCCACCAGCGAGACCTGCTCGCCGCGGGCGAGGGCCTCGGTGACCGCCTGCACCATGGCATCGAGGGCACGCGCCGCGGCGGCCTTGGAGATGTCCGCACCCTCGGCGATGCGGTCGATGAGCTCGCTTTTGTTCATGGATTCCCCCTTTTTGTCTCTGCGGGCGCACCGCGATGCGACCCGCCGTCGCATGGCGCCGCACCCGGCGCAGGTCGGCTTTATAACGGTCCGCTTTCCGGCCTGTCAAGGAAGCCTGCGGCCTCCGGCGCGCCCCCCTTCAGTGGGCACGGATGCCCTTCGCCGTGCGCCGCTTGGGCTTGTCCGCCTTGTCCTCGGCCGGCGGCGGCGCCGACTCCCCCTCGCCCTCGGCCGCCACCGGCCGCGGCATGCGCACCAGCGCCAGCTCGAGCACCTCGTCGATCCACCGCACCGGCCGGATGTCCAGGCTCTTCTGGATGTTCCTGGGGATCTCGGCGAGGTCCTTCTCGTTCTCCCACGGGATGAGCACGGTGGTGATGCCGCCCCGGTGGGCCGCGAGCAGCTTCTCCTTGAGCCCGCCGATGGGCAGGACCTCGCCCCGCAGCGTGATCTCGCCGGTCATGGCGACGTCGGCGCGCACCGGGATCTCGGTCAGCGCCGAGACCAAGGCCGTGCACATGGCCACGCCGGCGCTGGGCCCGTCCTTGGGGATGGCGCCCTCGGGGACGTGGATGTGGACGTCGTACTTCTGGTGGAACTCGGGGTCGATGCCCAGCGCCGCCGCCCGCGAGCGGACCACGGTCATGGCCGCCTGGATCGACTCGCGCATGACCTCGCCGAGGTGGCCGGTGTGGATCAGCCGGCCCTTGCCCGGAATCACCGCCGCCTCGATGGTGAGCAGCTCGCCGCCCACCTCGGTCCAGGCGAGCCCCGTCACCTGCCCCACCTGGTCGCGCTCCTCGGCGCGGCCGAAGCGGAAGCGACGCACGCCGAGGTAACGGTCCAGGTTGCGCGGGGTCACGAGGCGCCGCCCCTTGCGCGGGTGCAGGAGGATGTCCTTGACCACCTTGCGGCAGATCTTGGAGATCTCCCGCTCGAGGTTGCGCACGCCCGCCTCGCGCGTGTAGTAGCGGACGATGTCCCGCACCGCCGCCTCGGTCACCTTGAGCTCGCCCTCCTTGAGCCCGTTGGCCTTCATCTGCTTGGGCAGGAGGTAGCGCTCGGCGATGGCGACCTTCTCGTCCTCGGTGTAGCCGGGCAGGCGGATGACCTCCATGCGATCCAGCAGCGCCGGCGGGATGTTCAGGGTGTTGGCGGTGGCCACGAACATGACCTCGGAGAGGTCGAAGTCCACCTCCAGGTAGTGGTCGTTGAAGGTGTGGTTCTGCTCCGGGTCGAGCACCTCCAGCAGCGCCGAGGCCGGATCGCCGCGGAAGTCCATCGACATCTTGTCGATCTCGTCGAGCAGGAACAGGGGGTTGCGCGTGCCCACCTTGGCCAGCTTCTGGATGATCTTGCCCGGCAGGGCGCCGATGTAGGTGCGCCGGTGGCCGCGGATCTCGGCCTCGTCGCGCACCCCGCCCAGGGAGACGCGCACGAACTTGCGGTTGGTGGCGCGGGCGATGGACTGCGCCACCGAGGTCTTGCCCACGCCCGGCGGCCCCACCAGGCAGAGGATCGGCCCCTTGAGCTTCTCCACCCGCTGCTGCACCGCCAGGTACTCGAGGATGCGCTCCTTGACCTTCTCGAGCCCGTAGTGGTCGGCCTCGAGCACGCGCTCGGCCTGGGCGAGGTCGCGCGAGACCCGGGTGCGCTTCTTCCAGGGCACGCTCACGAGCCAGTCGATGTAGTTGCGCACCACCGTCGCCTCAGCCGACATGGGCGACATCATGCGTAGCTTCTTGAGCTCGGCGAGGGCCTTCTCCTTGGCCTCCTTGGACATGCCCGCCTTCTCGATCCTGCGCTGCAGCTCGTCGGCCTCGCTGCCGCCCTCCTCGAGCTCGCCCAGCTCCTTCTGGATCGCCTTCATCTGCTCGTTGAGGTAGTACTCGCGCTGGCTCTTCTCCATCTGCCGCTTGACGCGCGAGCGGATGCGCTTCTCCATCTGGAGGATGTCGATCTCGCCCTCGAGCACCCCCATCAGGTGCTCGAGGCGCTGGCGTACCTCCGCGAGCTCCAGCAGCCGCTGCTTGCCCTCGATCTTGAGCACGAGATGGGCGGCGATGGTGTCGGCGAGCCGGCCCGGATCCCCGATCCCGGCGAGCGAGCTCAGGACTTCGGGGGGGATCTTCTTGTTGAGCTTGACGTACTGGTCGAAGAGCTCGGTCACCGTGCGCACCAGAACCTCGGCCTCGCGCTCGTCGGCGAGCGGCGCCTCGGGGACGCGCTCGGCCTCGGCCACGAACATCCGCTCGGTCTCGACGTAGGTGCGCACGCGCGCCCGCTCGACGCCCTCCACCAGCACCTTGACGGTGCCGTCCGGGAGCTTGAGCAGCTGCAGGATGGTGGCGAGGGTCCCGAAGCCGTGGATGTCCTTGGGCCTCGGATCGTCGATCTCGGCGCTCTTCTGCGCCACCAGGAGGATGCGCTTGTCCGCCTGCATGGCCGCATCCAGAGCGCGGATCGACTTCTCCCGCCCGACGAAGAGGGGGATGACCATGTGCGGGAAGACGACCACGTCCCGCAGCGGAAGCACGGGTACGGTGACGGTCTGCATCGCCTGCTCGGACTGTTCGGATGCCATGGATCGGGATCCCTCGGTCGGTGGACGGCGGCGGGCCGCGCCGGCGCCGGCCGCATCATGGGGGCGGGCCGGGCCGGCTTCAAGGGGCGCACGCCCCCGCCGGCGCCTTGCGGCCTCAGTCCGAGGCCGCCCGCTGCTGCTCGCCGCCCTCGTAGATCAGATAGGGCTTGGACTCGCCCTGGATGACCGCCTCGTCGATCACCACCCGCGCCACCCCCTCGAGGGAGGGCAGCTCGTACATGGTGTCGAGGAGCACGCTCTCGAGGATGGTGCGCAGGCCCCGGGCGCCGGTCTTGCGCTCCATGGCCCGGCGGGCGACGGCGCGCAGGGCGTCGTCGCGGAACTCGAGCTCGACCCCCTCCATCTCGAACAGCCGCCGGTACTGCTTGACCAGGGCGTTGCGGGGCTCGACCAGGATCCGCACCAGGGCCGCCTCGTCGAGCTCCTCCAGGGTCGCCACCACCGGCAGCCGCCCCACGAACTCGGGGATGAGGCCGTAGCGGATGAGATCCTCCGGCTCGACGTTGATCAGGATCTCGCCCAGGTTGGCCCGCTCGGCCTTGCTCTTGACCTCGGCGGCGAAGCCGATGCCGCCGCGCTCCGAGCGCTGGCGGATGATCTTGTCGAGGCCGTCGAAGGCGCCGCCGCAGATGAACAGGATGTTGCGGGTGTCCACCTGCAGGAACTCCTGCTGCGGGTGCTTGCGCCCGCCCTGGGGCGGGACCGAGGCGACGGTGCCCTCGATGAGCTTGAGCAGGGCCTGCTGCACCCCCTCGCCCGAGACGTCGCGGGTGATGGAGGGGTTGTCGGACTTGCGCGAGATCTTGTCGATCTCGTCGATGTAGACGATGCCGGTCTGGGCCTTCTCGACGTCGTAGTCGCACTTCTGCAGCAGCTTCTGGATGATGGACTCGACGTCCTCGCCGACGTAGCCGGCCTCGGTCAGCGTGGTCGCATCGGCGATGGCGAAGGGGACGTTGAGCAGGCGGGCCAGGGTCTCGGCGAGCAGCGTCTTGCCCGAGCCGGTGGGGCCGATGAGCAGGATGTTGCTCTTGGCGAGCTCCACCTCGTCCTTGGCGCGGGCGTGCTCGAGCCGCTTGTAGTGGTTGTAGACCGCCACCGCCAGGATCTTCTTGGCCCGGTCCTGGCCGATCACGTACTCGTCGAGGATCTGCTTGATCTCCTGGGGCTTCGGCAGCCCCTTGCTCCCCGCCGCGGCGGTGCGGTCCTGCATCTCCTCGCGGATGATGTCGTTGCAGAGCTCGACGCACTCATCACAGACGTAGACGGAGGGGCCCGCGATGAGCTTGCGGACCTCGTGCTGGCTCTTGCCGCAGAACGAGCAGTAGAGCAGCTTGCCGTCGTCGCCCCTGCCCCGCTTGTCGTCGCTCATGGCGCCACCTCAGGCCTTACGGCGTGGATCGTCGCCGCCATCATTGCAATGATCGGCCGCGGACTTCAACCCCTGAACCCGGCCCCCTTGACCTCCGTCAGGCCGTGCCGCCGCATCCGCACCGAGCGGGCTCCAGGGGAGAAGGGCAAGCACCGCCGCCATGCCCTTCGGACGCCCCGGAGGGGGTCCAGGTTCCGCGCCGGCGCCGCCGTGCGGGGCGGCGGCCGCTCAGGCCTCCTGGCCGGCCCCCTGGCGCCGCTCGAGGACGCGGTCGATGAGGCCGTACGCCACCGCCTCCGCGGCGGTCATGAAGTTGTCCCGGTCGGTGTCCTGCTGGATCTTCTCCAGGGGCTGCCCGGTATGGTGGGCAAGGATGCGGTTGAGCCGGTCGCGCACCTGGAGCATCTCGCGGGCATGGATCTCGATGTCCGCCGCCTGGCCCTGCACCCCGCCCAGGGGCTGGTGGATCATGATGCGGGAGTGGGGCAGCGAGTAGCGCTTGCCGGCCGCGCCGCCGGCGAGGATCAGCGCCCCCATGCTCGCCGCCTGCCCGATGCACATGGTGCTGACGTCGGGCTTGATGAACTGCATGGTGTCGTAGATGGCCAGCCCGGCGGTCACGATCCCCCCGGGCGAGTTGATGTAGAGGTGGATGTCCTTGTCCGGGTTCTCCGCCTCGAGGAAGAGCAGCTGGGCCACCACGAGGTTGGCGGTGTGGTCGTCCACCGGCCCCACGAGGAAGACCACCCGCTCCTTGAGGAGACGGGAGTAGATGTCGTAGGCCCGCTCCCCGCGCGCGGTCTGCTCCACCACCATGGGGATGAGATTGAGGGCGCGCTCGGGGATCCGCTGCTGCTCGGCCATGGGGACTCGCTCCTTGCTCACGCGGCCTCGGCCTGCCGCGGGTTCATGATCTCGTCGAAGCTGTGCGCGCGCTCGGTGACCTTGGCCTGCTCCAGGAGCCAGTCGATGATCTGCTCCTCCAGCACCAGGTGCTCCACCGCCGCCCGCGCCTGCGGGTTGGCATGGTACCAGCGGACCACCTCCTCGGGGTCCTCGTAGGCCGCCGCGCGGCGCTCGATCTCGGCCCGCACACGCGCCTCGTCGAGCTCGATGCCGGCCTTCTTCATGGCCTCGCCGAGCAGCAGCCCGGCGGCCACCCGCCGCCGCGCCTCGGCCTCGAAGAGCGCGTCCGGGGCCTGCTCGGCCCCGGGGCCGAGCTGCTTGCGCAGGGCGTCGATCTCCTCCTTGACGAGCGCCTGGGGAAGCTCCACCGGATTGGCGGCGAGGAGCGCCTCCACCACCGCCCGCTTGGTCATGGCGCGCAGGGTGTCGGCGAGCTCCCGCTCCATGTTGGCGCGCAGCTCCCGGCGGAAGCGCTCCATGTCGCCGTCCTCGATCCCGTAGGCCCGGATGAACTCCGCATCCACCTCGGGCAGCACCGGCTCCTCGACGCTGCGCACCCGCACCTCGAAGCGCGCCGGCCTGCCGGCGAGCTTCCTGTCGCGGTAGTCCTCCGGGAAGGTGACCTCCACGACGCGCTCCTCGCCCGCCTTCGCGCCCACGAGCTGCTCCTCGAAGCCCGGGATGAGGCTGCCGGCGCCGATCACCACCGGCACCTCCTCGGCCCGGTTGCCGCCGAACTCCTCGCCCTCGCAGGTGCCGTGGAAGTCGATGGTGACCCGGTCGCCCTCGCGCGCCTCCCGCGCCACCGCCTCCCAGCGGGTGCGCTGGCGGCGCAGCCGCTCGATCATGGCGTCGATGTCGGCGTCGGTGACCTCCGCGGTCGGGCGCTCGATCTCGAGCGCCGCCGGGTCGGCGAGCTCGATCTCCGGATAGACCTCGAAGGTTGCCGTGTACTGGAAGGGCTTGCCCGCCTCCAGCTCGCCGGGCTCGATGGTGGGGCCGCCCGCCGGACGCAGGGACTCCTTGATCAGGGCTTCTTGATAGGTGCGCGCCATGACGTCGCCGATCACCTCCCGGCGCACCTCCTCGCCGAACTGGCGCTGCACCACCCGGAAGGGCACCTTGCCGGGGCGGAAGCCCGGGACCTTGACACGCCCGGCGAGCGAACGCAGCCGGCTCTCCACCTCCTGCTCAATGGTCTCCGCGGGCACCTCCACCTTCATCCGGCGCCCCAGCCCCTCGGTGACCTCGACCGTGACTCGCATCGTTCCGCTCACTCCCCGCCCCCGGGCCCGGCCCGGTGGTGACAACAACAAGGCCGCCCCCGTGGGAGCGGCCACCGCCTCGATGCCTCGCGGCGCCCCGCCGGTGGCGGCCGTCTCACCGCCCGCCCCTGCCTGGTGCGAAAGGAGAGACTCGAACTCTCACGGGGGGTCACCCCACCGGCTTCTAAGGCCGGCGCGTCTACCAGTTCCGCCACTTTCGCCCGTGCGACGCCGAACGCCTATTATACCGCCGGCGGTCCGGGCCGCACCCCCGCGGAGGCGCCATGCGTGCCATCGGCATCCTGTCCCTCGCCCTGCTCGTCGCCGGCTGCGCCGGGACCGGGAGCTTCCGCCGCGCCCTCGACGGGCTCGTCGGCCGCCCGGCCGGCGAGGCCGTCGAGCGGCTCGGCTACGGCTACCTCGAGCACGCCCTGCCGCAGGGCCGGCGGGCGCTGACGTGGCGCCGGGTCGAGACCGGCGTGCAGCCGGGCCTCGAGGCCCCGACCCACATCTTCGTCGGGGGCGACGAGGGCGACGTCCGCTGGATCACGGTGATCCCGGGACCCGGCCTGCCCCCCGAGCCCTACGTCATCACCTGCGAGATCACCCTCTTCGTCGACGAGAGCGGGATCGTGCGCGGCTGGCGCGCCCAAGGGGCGGCCTGCCGCGGCAGCCCCTGGCCCGAGCCCGTGCTGCGCTCCGATCAGACCCCCTCGCGCAGCCCGCGGTAGACGATCTTGAGGGTGAAGAGCAGCGGCACCGCCGCGATCATGCCGAAGAAGCCGAACTGCCCCCCCGCCACCACCACCGCCACGATCACCGTCAGCGGATGCAGGGCCGCGGCCTGGGCGATCACCAGCGGCACCACCAGGACGTTGTCCACGATCTGCGCAAGGAGCACCGTCCCGGCGGCGGCCGCCACCTGCCAGAGCTCGGGCTGCGGCGCCGCCAGCGCCACCAGCACCGGCCCCGCCATGGCCAGCAGCGGCCCCACGTAGGGGATCACGTTGAGCAGCCCCGCGAGCGCCCCCAGCAGCACCGCGAGATCGAGCCCCACGAGGGCGAAGCCGACCCCGGTGATGCAGGCCATCACCAGCGACTGCAGCATCACCCCGCGCACGTAGGCCTCGAGGCGGCGGGCGACGCGGCCGTAGATGCGCCAACCGGCCTCGAAGGCCCGGTTGGGCAGCAGCCCCATGAGGCGGTCACGCAGGGCCCGGAAGTCGCGCAGCAGGAAGAAGGCCAGCACCGGCACCAGCAGCACCAGCCCCGCGGCCTCGGCGAGGGCCCCGCCCACCGCGCGCAGCGCCGCCGCCCCGAGCCGCTGCAGCTCCCCCACCAGCGGCGGCAGCATCGAGCGCAGGTCGACCGACAGCCCCAGCGTCGCCTCGAGCCAGTCCTGCAGCGCCGCCGCCGCGCGGCCGAGGCCGGCCCAGATCGCCGGCAGGCGCGCCTGCAGCTCGCCGAGCTGCGCCGCCAGGGACGGGACCGCCACCGCCAGCGCCAATGCGGCCCCGCCCACCAGCACCGCAAGGGCCGCGAGCACCGCCACCCCCCGCCCCAGCCCGCCGCGCTCGAGCGCGGTCACCAGCGGCTCCAGCGCCGTGCGCAGCAGCAGCGCCAGCACCAGGGCCGGCAGCAGCGGCGCAAGCAGCCAGGCGAGCGCCGCACCCGCCGCCGTCACCGCCACGAAGAGCGCCCCGGCGCGCAGGGCCGGCAGCCGCCACAGGGTCACGCCGCCGGCTCCTCCAGCAGCCGCCGCGCCAGCACCGAGGCCAGGTTGAGGGCGAGCCGCGCCCCCGCGCGTGGCTCGCGCCCCATCCACGCCTCCACCTCGAGGCGCAGCAGGAAGGCCGCCTCCACCCGCTCCAGGGCCACCGCATCCACCCCCCGCGGCGCCTCCAGGACGAGCCCCGTCTCGCCCGCGAAGTCCCCCGCGGCGAGCTCCGCCACGGCGTCTGCGCCGTCGCGGATCTCCACCCGGCCGCTGACCACGAGCAGCGCCCCGGCCGCGGGTTCGGCGGCGCGGAAGAGGACCTCGCCGGGGGCGTAGACGCGGCGGTGCGTGGTGGCGGCGAGCCGCCGCAGCGCCGCCGCCGGCACGCCCTCGAACAGCGGGGTGGCCGCCCACAGCGCCGCCACCCGCTCGGGCCACGGCGGCGGGCGTCGGAACAGGTTGCGCCACAGGGCCCTTCTCGCCATGTCCCCCCCTTCTCCGGTTCCGGCCGCGATCGCGCCGCGCCAGCCTAGCACAGCCCGGCCTCCGGACGCCGCCGGCTCTGCTATGGTTGCGCATGGGAAAGGGGGCGGAGCTTCCGGCGTGAGCAGGGAAGGCGACTGGACGACGGCGCTCGCCGCCCCGCCCGCGGGCGAGGCGCGCGGGACGCTGATCGCGGCCTACCGCGCCGTGCGCGGCTTCAGCGAGCGGATCTGCCGCCCGCTGGAGATCGAGGACCACGTGGTGCAGAGCATCCCGGAGGTCAGCCCGCCCAAGTGGCACCTCGCCCACGTCACCTGGTTCTTCGAGACCTTCGTCCTCGCCCCCCTGGCCCCGGACCATCGCCCCTTCCGCCCCGCCTACGCGCAGCTCTTCAACAGCTACTACGAGACCGTGGGCAGCTTCTGGCCGCGCCCGCGCCGCGGCCTGCTCTCGCGCCCCACGGTGGCGGAGATCCTGCGCTACCGGGCCCACGTGGACGCGGCCATGACCGCGCTGCTCGCGCAGGCCCCCGCCGCCGCCTGGCCCGAGATCGCCTTCCGCACCGTGCTCGGCCTCCACCACGAGCAGCAGCACCAGGAGCTGCTCCTCACCGACATCAAGCACAACCTCGGCATCCACCCCCTGCGCCCGGCCTACCGCGACGACCTCGCGCCGCCGCCGGCGGTGGCGCCTGCGTCCATGGACTGGATCGACCACCCCGGGGGACTGGTGGAGATCGGCCACGGCGGCGCGGGCTTCGCCTACGACAACGAGACCCCGCGCCACCGGGTCTGGCTCGCGCCCTTCCGCATCGCCTCGCGGCCGGTCACCTGCGGCGAGTACCTCGCCTTCGTGGAGGACGGCGGCTACCGCGACCCGCGCTGGTGGCTTGCCGACGCCTGGGTGCGGGTGCGCGACGAGGGCTGGCGCCATCCGCTGCACTGGCACCGCGGCCCGGAGGGGTGGGAGGTCTACACCCTCGGCGGCGTGCGCCCCCTCGCCGCCGACGAGCCGGTGGCCCACCTGAGCTTCTACGAGGCCGACGCCTACGCCCGCTGGGCGGGGGCGCGGCTGCCCACCGAGGCGGAGTGGGAGGTGGTGGCGCGGGAGACCGCGCCGGAGGGCAACTTCGTCGAGGACGACCACCTCCATCCGGTGCCGGTGGCGGAGGGGGCGGGCGTGCGCGGGATCTGGGGCCAGGTCTGGGAGTGGACGGCGAGCCCCTACCGCCCCTACCCCGGCTTCCGCCCGCTCGCCGGCTCGCTCGGCGAGTACAACGCCAAGTTCATGGCCAACCAGATGGTCTGCCGGGGCGGCTCGTGCCTGACCTCGCGCACCCACGTCCGCGCCACCTACCGCAACTTCTTCTACGGCCACGACCGCTGGCAGATGACCGGGATGCGCCTCGCCGCCGACCCATGAGCGTGCGCCTGACCGACCTCGCCCCGCCGCCTGCGCGCTTCCGCGAGGCGGTGCTCGCCGGCCTCGCCCGCCGCCCGCGCGCGATCCCGCCGGTCTTCCTCTACGATGGCGAGGGCTCGCGCCTGTTCGAGGCCATCACCGAGCTGCCCGAGTACTACCCGACCCGCACCGAGCTGGCGATCCTGCGCGCGGCGGGTCCGGAACTCGCCCGCCTGCTGCCGGCGGGGGCGCTGGTGGTGGAGCTCGGCAGCGGCTCGGAGCGCAAGATCCGCACCCTGCTCGCCCACCTCCGCCCGGCCGCCTACCTGCCCATCGACATCTCCCGCGACCACCTGCACGCGGCCGCCGAGGCCCTCGCCCGGGACCACCCCGGGCTCGAGATCCTGCCCACCTGCGCCGACTACACCGCCCCCCTCGCCCTCGACCACGCCCCCGCTGGCCTGCCCCGGGTGGTCTTCTACCCCGGCTCGAGCATCGGCAACTTCGAGCCCGGCGAGGCGCGGGCGGTGCTCGCCCGCAGCGCCGCCCTCGCCGCCGGCGGGCACGTCCTCGTGGGCGTCGACCTGCCCAAGGATGCCGCCGTGCTCGAGGCCGCCTACGACGACCCCGCCGGCGTCACCGCCCGCTTCAGCCGCAACCTGCTGGCGCGCATGCGCCGGGAACTGGGGGCGGAGGTGGCGCCGGCCGCGACCGCTTCACATTCGACCCCGGCGAGCCCCTCCGCATCGAGCACGCCTACAAGTACGACCCCGACGCCGTCCTCGCCCTCGCCGGCGAGGCGGGGCTCGCCCCCGTCGCCCTGTGGACGGACCCGCAGCGGCGCTTCAGCCTCCACCTCCTCGCCGCCCGGGGGCGGCGAGCCCCCGATCAGCGCTCGAGGACGTAGGTGCCGGGCGCGGGCGCGAGGGCGGGGAAGGCCTCGCTGCCGGGGGCGCGCGCGGGGACCTCGTCGCCGCAGCGCTCCCCGAGCCAGGCCGCCCAGTCCTCCCACCACGTCCCCGCGACCTTGGGCTGGCGCTCGCGCCAGGCCTCGGCGTCGGCCGCACCCGCGGCCTCCCCCGCCCAGTAGGCCCGCTTCGGCGGCTGCACCGGCGGGTTGACCACGCCGAGGACGTGGCCGGAGGTGCTGAGGGCGTAGCGCACCGGGCCCTTGACCAGGCCGCAGATGCGGAAGCTCTGCCGCCACGGGACGATGTGGTCCTGCTCGGTGCCGACGGCGTAGAGGGGCTGGGCGATGCGCCCGAGGTCGATCTTGCGTCCGCCGAGCACGAGGGCGTCGGACTGGGCGAGGCGGTTGTGCAGATAGAGCTCGCGCAGGTAGAAGCGGTGCATGGCCTCGGGCATGCGCGTCGAGTCCATGTTCCAGTAGAGGACGTCGAAGGCGGGCGGCTCCTCGCCCAGCAGGTAGTTGTGGACCCAGTAGTGCCAGATGAGGCTGTTGGGCCGCAGCATGCGGAACGAGGTCGCCATCTCGGCGCCGTCGAGATAGCCGCGCCCGGCCATCCGGCGCTCGATCTCCTCCACCGCGGCCTCGTCGATGAAGGCGCCGATGTCGCCGGGGTCGGAGAAGTCCACCAGGGTCGTGAACAGGCTCCAGTGCGCCACCGGCAGGCGCGACTTGGGCTTGGCCTCCCGGTTCATCCAGGCCATGTAGGCCGCCACCGCGGTGCCGCCGATGCAGTAGCCGGTCAGGTGCACCTGCGGCACCCCGCAGATCTCGCGCGCGGCCTCCACGCAGGCCCCCACGCCCTTGAGGACGTAGTCCTCGAAGGTGGTGTCGCGCATCTCCGGACCGGGGTTGCGCCAGCTCGTGACGAAGACCGTGAAGCCCTGCCCGGTGAGCCAGCGCACCAGGCTCTTTCGCTCGTTGAGGTCGAGGATGTAGTACTTGTTGATCCACGGCGCGACGATCACCACCGGGATCGCGCGCACCCGCTCGGTGGACGGCGCGTACTGGATCAGCTCCACCAGCTCGTTGCGCATCACCACCGCCCCCGGGGTTGTGGCGAGGTTCCCGCCCACCCGGAAGCGGGACATGTCCACCATGCGCGGCAGGCCCTCCGGGGCCTCCTCGATGAAGTGCCGCAGCCCGTCGGCGAGGCTCGCCCCGCCGGTCTGGAGGGCGCGCAGCAGCGCCACCGGATTGCCCCAGAGGAAGTTGGTGGGCGCGAGCGCATCCACATACTGCCGCGTCCAGAACCCGGCGCGGCGCCGCTCTTGCTCGTCGAGGCCGGGCGCGCCGTAAGCGAGGTCCACCAGCCAGCGGCTCAGGAGGAGATACTGCTCCTTGAGCGCGTCCCACCCGGGGTGGGCGCTCCAGACCGGGTCCTGGAAGCGCTCGTCCTCGGCCACCGGGACCTCGACGTCGGGCATCGGCAGGCCGAACCAGCGTGCCCCGACCTGGGCCGCCACCGCCGCCATCCCCCCCTGCAGCCGCAGCAGCTCGCCCCACAGGGCCTGCGGGTGCTCCAGCCACGCCTGCTGCGCCCGCGTCAGGGAACGGGCGATGCCGTAGGGGTCGGGCTGCGGCGCGGCGCCGCAGGCGGCGATGGCGCGGTTCTCCTTCCGTGCTTCCATGGGGGTGTCTCCGTCCGGATGGTGCAGTGCAGCATAGTCTAGCGGACGGCGCGGGCCTGCGCCAGCCGGGGCGCCCTCAACCGCCGCCGAGCGGCGGCGCGAGAACGACCCGCGGCGGGGGCGAGGTCTCGATACGCAGCCGGGCGCGCATCACCGGGTCCATGTAGAGCACCCCGGCCTCGTCCACGAGCAGGGCCCCGGAGGCGCCCATGGCCGCGGCGACCTCGTGCCAGCGCGCCACCCCCGCCACCACCAGCGCGGTGGCGGCCGCATCGGCCCAGGCGCCGTCGTGGTGCAGCACCGTGGCCGAGGTGACGCCCTGCACCGGCCACCCGGTGCGCGGATCGAGGATGTGGGCGTAGCGCACGCCCTCGTGGACGTTGAAGCGCTCGTAGTTGCCGGAGGTGTAGACGCTCTCGTCCCCGCTCACCTCCAGCGCGGCGAGCACGCCCCGCCCCTGGGGGTGGCGGATGCCGATGCGCCACGGCGCGCCGTTGCGCGAGCCGATGGCGCGCAGGTCCCCGCCGGCGTTGACGATGGCGTCGGCGATGCCCAGCTCGCGCAGGCGGGCCACCGCCAGATCGACGGCGTAGCCCTTGGCGATGCCCCCGAAGTCCAGCGACACCGCCGGGTTGCGGCTGCTGACGCAGCCGGCGGCGTCCACCGTGACGTCGTCCATGCCCGGGTCGGCCGCCACCAGGGCGCGGATGCGCTCGGCCGGGGGCGGCGGCCTGCCCGTGAGCGGCTCGTCGCTGTGGAAGCCCCAGAGCTCGATCAGCCGGCCGATGGCCGGGTTGAACAGCCCGCCGCTCGCGGCGTAGGCCCGCTGGCTCAGGCGCACCAGCTCGGCGAGCTCCCGCGGCGGGCAGGCGCGCCGGCCCTCGGCCAGCGCCCGGTTGAGCGCCACCAGCGCGCCCGGCCGCCACGGGTGCCACTCGCGGTCGAAGCGCTGGAAGTCCTGCCCGATGCGGGCGATGGCCTCCCGCGCGCGCGCCTCCTCGACCCCGGCGATGGTGAAGTCGACGTAGGTGCCGAAGACCACCAGGCGCTCGCGCACGAGCGGCGGCGGCTGCCGCTGGCAGCCGGCCGCGAGGACCGCCAGCGCCATCAGCAGCGCCGCCCGCCGCATCAGCCGCCGAGGCATCCCTCGAGCCCTGCCACCACCCCCTCGAGGAGCCGCCGGTACGCCTCGGGGCCGGGCCGCAGCCCCGCCCCGACGACGTCCACCGCCACCACCGGCACCCGCGTCCCCGCCACCAGCCGCGCCAGCAGCCGCGGGGGGAACTGGGGCTCGCGCACCACGCACGCCACCTCGCCGCGGGCGATGCGCGCCCGCAGCTCGCCCACGTGCCGCGCCCCCGGAAGCCGCTCCGGATCGGGTGCCACCGTCGCCACCACCCGCAGTCCGAAGCGGGCGGTGAGGTAGCCCAGGGCGTCATGGTAGACCACCAGCCCCCGCCCCCGCAGGGGCGCGAGCCGCCGCGCCATCGCCCCCTCCAAGGCCGCGAGATCCGCGGCGAAGCGCGCGGCCCGGGCGCGGTAGCGCTCCGCCGCGGCCGGATCCAGCGCCGCGAGCCGCTCCGCCAGCGCCTGCGCCAGCACCGCCGCGTTGGCCGGATCCAGCCACAGGTGCGGGTCCACCCCCTGGGGGCCGGCCTCGCCGCCGCGAAGCCGCACCCCCGCGAGCGCCGTCCAGGTCAGGACCCGCTGCGCCGGCAGCGCGGCGACGGCGCGGGCAAGCCCCGACTCCAGGGTCGGCCCCACCCAGACCACGAGGTCGGCCTCGGCGAGGGCGCGCGCGGCCGAGGGCCGCAGCGCCGCACCGTGGGGCGACTGCCCCCCGGGCAGGAGCAGCCGCAGGGACGCCGCGCCGTCGGTGACTGCGGCCGCGACCGCCGCCGCCGGCGGCACCGTCGCCACGACGCGCGGCGCCGCACCCGCCGCAGCGGCGAGGAGCAGGAGCAGCACGGCGAGGCCCGGGCGCAGCATGGCACGTTATGTTATAACATTGCTGCATCAGGGCCCACCGCGGGTTCCGGGGCGGGGGCGAGGGAACCGAGGGCGCTCGCCGTGGGGAACGGCTGCACCGATCACGGACGCTGCATCGAGGAGGCGGTGACCCGCGCCGAAGCGGCCTGCCGCCGCAGCGGCGCGCGCCTGACGCCGCTTCGCCGCCGCGTGCTCGAGCTCGTCTGGCGCGGCCACCGCCCGGTGGGCGCCTACGAGATCCTCGACGGCCTGCGCGCCGAGGGGCGCCGCGCCGCGCCCCCGACGGTCTACCGCGCCCTCGAGTTCCTGCAGGGGCTGGGCCTCGTCCACCGCATCGCGAGCCGCAACGCCTGGCTCGGCTGCCCGCGCGGCGGACCCCACGCCGGCGGCTTCCTCGTCTGCGCCGCCTGCGGGCGCACCGAGGAGATCGAGGACCGGGCGCTCGCCGCCGCCGCGGCGGCGAGCGCGGCCCGCCACGGCTTCTCCGCCCCGCCCCGCGCGGTGGAGGTGGTGGCGCTCTGCGACGGCTGCGCCGGCACCCATGGCGGCTGACCCCGGGACGCTGCTGGAGCTGCGCGAGGTCTCGGTAGCGGGCGCGGGCGGGCGGCCGCGCCTCGAGGCGGTGTCGCTGCGCCTTGCCCGCGGCGAGATCGTCACCCTCATCGGCCCCAACGGCGCCGGCAAGACCACCCTGGTCCGCGTCGCCCTCGGCCTCGAGCCGCCGACCGCCGGCAGCGTCTGGCGCCGCCCGGGGCTGCGCGTCGGCTACCAGCCGCAGCGGCTCGCCCTCGACCCGCGCCTGCCGCTGCCGGTGCGGCGCTTCCTCGCGCTCACCGGCGAGGTGCCGGCGGATGCGGCCCGGGCGGCGCTGGCGGAGGTGGGGGCGGCCCACCTCTGGGACCGGCCCCTGCACCGGCTCTCGGGCGGGGAGCTGCAGCGGGTGGGCCTGGCGCGGGTGCTGGCGCGCCGGCCCGAGCTGTTGGTGCTCGACGAGCCGAGCCAGGGGATCGACCTCGCCGGGCAGGAGACCCTGTTCGAGGTCATCCGCCGCACCCGCGACCGCACCGGCTGCGCCGTGCTGATGGTCTCCCACGACCTCCACCTGGTGATGGCGGGCACCGACCGGGTGCTCTGCCTCGACCGCCACGTCTGCTGCCAGGGCCGCCCCGAGGCGGTGAGCCGCGACCCCGCCTTCGGGCGCCTCTTCGGCAGCGCCGCGCTCGCCCTCTACAGCCACCACCACGACCGCTGCGAGCATGGATGAGCTGCTGGCACGGGCGCTCGCCGCCGGCGCCGGGGTCGTGCTCGCCACGGCGCCGCTGGGCTGCTTCGTGGTCTGGCGGCGCATGGCCTACTTCGGCGACGCCCTCGCCCACACCGCGCTGCCCGGGGTCGCCGCCGGCATCGCCCTCGGGATCGCGCCGCAGGCCGGCGCCGCCGCGGTGCTCGTCGCCGCGGCGCTGCTCCTCGGCACCCTGCGCCGGCGCGGACGTCTCGCCGACGACACCCTGCTCGGGATCCTCGCCCACACGGCGCTCGCCGCCGGCATCGTCCTCATCGGCGCCCTCGAGGGGCTGCGGCTGGACCTGCTGGGCTATCTCTTCGGCGACCTCCTGGCGGTGGACGACGCGGGCCTCGCCTGGATCGGGGCGACGGCGCTGGCGGTCAACGGGGCCCTGGTGCTGCTGTGGCGGCCGCTCGTCGCCGCCACCGTCTCCGAGGAGCTCGCCCGCGCCGAGGGCATGCGCGTGGGCGCCGCCCAGACCGCCTACGCCGTGCTCGTGGCGCTGGCGGTGGCGGTGGGGATGCAGGCGGTGGGGGTGCTGCTGGTCACGGCCATGCTGGTGATGCCGGCGGCGGCCGCGGCGCTGCACGCGCGCACGCCGGAGCAGATGGCGCTGCTCGCCGCCGGCGCGGGGCTCGCCGCCGTCGCCGCCGGCCTCGCCGCCGCCTTCCGCTGGGACCTGCCGGCGGGCCCGGCGGTGGTCCTCGCCGCCGCCGCCCTCCTCGCCCTCGCCGCCCTCGCCGCCCTCGCCGCCCGGCGCTGAGGCGCCTCAGGCGGGCTCCGGCGGCATCACGTGGATGGCCTCGCCGAGGAGGCTGAAGGCCACCTCGTCGCCCGCCCGCACCCGGTTGCGCCGCACCACGTGGGGCGGCAGGTCCATGTGCACCAGGGCGTCGCCGGGCTGGGTGCGGATCAGCACGTTGACCATGCCCCCGATGGCCTGGGCCTCCACCACCCGCCCGCGGCAGGGGTTCTCCGCCTCGCCGCGGGAGGGCCGGTCCCGCCGGTGCAGCAGCACCAGCTCCGGGGGGATGCACCAGGTCACGGCCTCCCCCGGACGGTAGCGGGGCGCAAGGGGCGCCTCCAGCCGCCCCCCGGCCCAGCGCAGCACGGTCACCCCGTCGGCCTCCCGGTGCCCCTCCACCGTGGCCGGGAAGACGTTGCGCAGGTCCAGCAGCCGCGCCACGCGCGCATCCCGCGGGCGACGCCGCACCAGCTCCGGCGCCCCCGCCTGCAGCAGCTCGCCGTGGTGCAGCACGCACAGGCGCGTCCCCAGGACGTGGGCCTCCTCCAGGTCGTGGGTGACCAGGACCACCGGAACCGCCAGCCCGCGCACGATCTCGGCCATCTCCAGCCGCAGCTTGCGCCGCGTGACCTGGTCCACGGCCGAGAAGGGCTCGTCGAGGAGCAGCACCCGCGGCTCGCGCGCGAGCGCCCGCGCCAGGGCCACGCGCTGCTGCTCGCCCCCGGACAACCGCCCCGGCCGCACCCCGCCCTTGCCGCCCAAGTGCACCCGCTCCAGCAGCGCCTCGGCGCGGCGGCGCCGCTGCGCCGCCGGCAGATGGCCGAGGGCGAGGGCGACGTTGTCGCGCGCGCTCAGATGCGGCAGCAGCGCGTAGTGCTGGAAGACCATCCCCACCCGCCGCCGCTGCGGCGGCAGCGCCACCCCGGCGGCGGTGTCGAGCCAGGTGGCGCCGTCGCAGCGGATGCGCCCCGAGGCCGGCCGGTGCAGCCCCGCGATGGTGCGCAGGAGGGTGGTCTTGCCGCTGCCGGAGGGGCCGACGAAGACCACGGTCTCGCCCGGGGCGGCCGCGAACTCGGCAAGCAGCCGGCGCGCCCCGCGGTCGCGCACCGCCACCTCCAGGCCCGCCTCAGGCATGGTCCCGGCGGCGCCGTTCGAGGGCGAAGACGGCGCCGATGGTGAGCACCGCGAAGAGCAGCAGCAGCGCCGACATGCGCGCCGCGGCGGCGTCGTCGAAGGCCTGGACGCGGTCGTAGATGGCGATGGAGACGGTGCGCGTCTCGCCGGCGATGTTGCCGCCGACCATGAGGACCACGCCGAACTCGCCCATGGTGTGGGCGAAGGCGAGGACGAGGCCGCTCAGCACCCCGGGCCAGGCCAGGGGCAGCTCCACGCGCAGGAAGGTGGCCCAGCGGCCGAGGCCGCTCAGCCACGCCGCCTCCCGCATCTCGGCCGGCACCGCCTCGAAGGCCCGCAGCATGGGCTGCACCGCGAAGGGCAGGCTGTAGACCACGGAGGCGAGCAGCAGCCCGGCGAAGGAGAAGGCGAGGGTGTCGCCGGTCAGGCGCAGGAACAGCCGCCCCAGCACCGCCTCGGGGCTGAAGAGCGCCAGCAGGTAGAAGCCCAGCACCGTCGGCGGCAGCACCAGGGGCAGGGCCACCAGGGCCTCCACCACGCTGCGCCCGGGGAAGCGTCGCCAGGCCAGCAGCCGCGCCGTCGCCAGCCCCATCCCCGCCAACACGAGGGTGGTCCATGCGGCCAGGCGCAGGGAGAGGGCGAAGGCCTCCCAGTCCACTCAGCCTCCCGGGAGCAGAAAGCCGTAGCGGGCCAGCACCGCGCGCGCCTCGGCCCCTTGCAGGTAGGCATAGAGGGCGCGCGCGGCGGCGCCGGCGCCACGGATCAGCACCATGCGCTGGCGCAGCGGGCGGTGCAGCCGCGCCGGCACCAGGCGCCAGCGGCCGCGCCCGGCGAGGGCCGGGGCCCTGGCCATGGAGAGGGGGATGATGCCGGCGTCGGCGCCGCCCTCCACCGCGAAGCGCGTCGCCTGGGCGGCGTTGTCGCCGAGGACCAGCAGCGGCTCCACCGCCGCCCACACCCCCGCCGCGCGCAGGGCCTCGGCCGCCGCGCGCCCGTAGGGGGCGTGCGCGGGGTTGGCGATGGCGAGCCGGCGCAGGCGGCCGTCCCGCGCGGCCGCTCCCAGCCCCTCCAGGGAGCTCACTTCCCCGATGCGCGAGCCCTCAGGGACGAAGAGGACGATGCGCCCCTCCGCATAGAGCGCGCCCTCGCCCTCGGTCCGGCCCGCCTCGGCGAGGCGGCGCACGTAGCCCTCGTCGGCGCTCATGTAGAGCTCGAACGGGGCCCCCCGCAGGATCTGGCGCGCGAACCGCCCGGATGAGCCGAGGCTGAGGCGGACGTGGTGGCCGCTTGCGACCTCGAAGCGCGGCAGGATCTCGCCGAGGGCGTAGGTCAGATCGGCCGCCGCGGCGAGGCGCACCTCGCCCGCCGGCGCCGCGCCGGCCCAGAGCAGCAGCGTCGCCCAGAGCAGCAGTCTCGCCATGCCCCCTCCCAGCCGTGGCCCCCGATTCTATCGGCGCGCGCCGCCGCACCGCCAGCGCGCTACAATGGCCGGGAGCCGACACCCGGGAAAGGCGGCCCGATGAAGACGGTGACGCGCGCGTTCATCCTGGGGCTCGTGCTCCTGCTGGGCCCCGCCCCCGCCTCGCCGGCGCCGCCGCTGCGCATCGGCCTCACCGCGGTCATCCTCGACGACCGCACGGGGCTTCTGGAGCAGTGGCGCGACTACCTGGCGCGGCGTCTCGGCCGGCCGGTGGCGTTCGTCCAGCGCACCGCCTACCGCGAGGTGGTGGAGCTGCTCGTCACCGGGCGCGCCGAGGCCGCCTGGCTCTGCGGCTTCCCCTACGTGCGCTTCCGCGAGCGCCTGCGGCTGGTGGCGGTGCCCCTCTATCGCGGCGAGCCCCTCTACCAGTCCTATCTCATCGTGCCCGCCTCCGACACCGACACGCGCTCCATCCTCGACCTCAATGGCAGGGTCTTCGCCTACTCGGACCCGGACTCCAACTCCGGCTTCCTCGTGCCCCAGTACCGCCTGCGCACGCTCGGGCGGGATCCGGCCCGCTTCTTCCGCCGCACCTTCTTCACCTGGGCCCACCGCAAGGTGGTGGAGGCGGTGGCGGTGGGCCTCGCCGACGGCGGCGCCGTCGACGGCTACATCTGGGAGAGCCTCGCGCGCACCGAGCCGCAGCTCACCGCGCGCACCCGGGTGGTGGAGCGCTCGCGCAAGTTCGGCTTCCCGCCCATCGTCGCCCGTGCCGACGCGGACGAGGCGACGGTGGCGGCCCTGCGGCGGGTGCTGGTGGGGATGGCGCGCGACCCCGAGGGCCGGCAGATCCTCGCGCGGCTCAATCTGGACGGCTTCACCCCGGGCGACGACACCCTCTTCGCCGACATCCGCGCCATGATGCTCGCCGTCGCCCCCTGACGCCATGACCCTGCGGGATCTCAGCCTGCGCTACAAGGTGCCGCTGCGCACCACCGTCCTCATCCTCGTCACCGCGCTGGTGGTGACCAGCGCCCTGCTCGTGCGCGCGGCGCAGGACCTGCGCGCCGACCTCACCGCCACCGCCACCGCCACCGGCCGCCTGCTGGCCCGCACCCTCACCCCGGCGCTGCTGCACGACGACGTCTGGAAGGCCTACGAGATCATCGCCTCGGCCCTTCCCGAGGCCCACGCCCGCGGCGGACTGCGGCCGGACCTGCTGATGATCCTCGACCCCATGGCCCGGGTCTACGTCTCCACCGAGCCGCGGCGCTTCCCGATGCAGAGCGACCCCGGCGAGGACGGCCCCGAGTACGCCGCCGTGCGCGACCTCGTCGCCGCCGCGCGCACCGGCACCGAGCAGACCTTCACCCCCCCCTCGGGTCAGGGCTTCCACGTCACCGTGCCCATCGTCTCCGACGGCGTCCTCCTGGGGACGCTGGTGATGTCCTACCCGCGCGAGATCTTCCGCCAGCGCATCCTCGGCTTCGGCGGCCGCGCCGTCGCCGCGACCCTGCTTGCGGTGGTCTTCCTGCTGCCGCTGGGCGCCTACTGGGGGGCCCAGTACGCCGAGCCGCTGGTGCGCCTGGCGCGCGCCATGCGCGCGGTGGGCCGCGAGGTGCCGGAGCGGGTGGAGCTGGAGCTGCCCGCGGCGGGGGACGAGATCGGCCAGCTCGCGGTCCAGTTCGAGCGCATGGTGGCGGAGCTGCGCGAGAAGCAGCGCCTGGAACAGCAGATGGTGGTGGCCGAGCGGCTCGCCGCCATCGGCCGCTTCACCGCCGGCATCGCCCACGAGATCAACAACCCCCTCGGCGGGCTGCTCAACGCCGTGAGCACCCTGCGCCGCCATGGCTGCGACGACCCCCTCACCCAGCGCACCGTCTCCCTGCTCGAGCGCGGCCTGCACCAGATCCGCGAGACCGTGGCCGCGCTCCTGGTGGAGGCGCGTCCCGACCCCCACCCCCTGACCCGGGAGGACATCGAGGACGTGCGCCGGCTGGTGGCCCCGGAGGCGGGCCGCCGCGGCATCACCCTCGCGTGGGACAACCGCATCCCCGAGCGCACCCGCCTGCCCGCGAGCCTGGTCCGCCAGGTCCTCATCAACCTCCTGCTGAACGCCGTCCAGGCCGCCCCCGAGGGCGGCCGCGTGGGCGTCCGCGCCTCGATCGAGGGCGGCCTCGTCCGGCTCGAGGTCTGCAACGACGGCCCCCCGATCCCCGCCGAGGCCCTGCCGCGGCTGTTCGAGCCCTTCGCCACCACCAAGGCCGGCGGGCGCGGGCTCGGCCTCTGGGTCACCTACCAGATCGTCGACGGCCTCGGCGGGGAGATCCAGGTCACCAGCGAGGCCGGGGACACCCGCTTCCGCGTCACCCTCCCCCTGGACCGGGAGGACGCACCCGGCCACCCGCCCGATCGGGAGATCGGTGTCCTCCCATAGGGGATACATGGCCCCTGTCTAACAAAACGTTATTGGCAGCCCCGGGCGGCCGCCCATTAGACTTCCTGATCCCTGCAGCAGAAGAGTCGATGGGCACCCGCGCGTCCGCCGGCGACCGCTGCGGGATCCAGCGCGCAACCCGCCGAGACGATCCTGCGGGCCGGCACACCGGCCTTGGGTGCGGCCGCCCTGCGGCCGCGGGGGCGCCGGCGGCCGGGGGCCCGCAACGGGAGGAGGTGCGGTCTTGCTGAGCATCGGGATTCCGAAGGAGACGGCGGCGGGGGAGACCCGCGTCGCCGCCACCCCGGACAGCCTTCGCCGGCTCCTCGGCGAGGGCGTCGAGGTGGTGGTGGAGGCCGGCGCCGGCGAGGCCGCCGGCTTCCGCGACGCCGACTACGAGGCGGCCGGGGCCCGCGTCGCGGACGCCGCCGCCGTGTGGTCCTGCCCCGTGGTGTGCAAGGTGCGGCGACCGGCGCTGGCCGAGCTGGAGGGCGCGGCCGAGGGCGTGCTGGTGGTCGGGCTGCTGGAGCCGCACCGCGACGAGGGGCTGTTCGAGCGCCTCGCGGCGCTGCGGGCGAGCGCCATCGCCATGGAGCGCATCCCCCGCATCACCCGCGCCCAGGGCATGGACGCCCTCTCCTCGCAGGCCAACATCGCCGGCTACCGGGCGGTGATCGAGGCCGCCGCGGCCCTCCAGCGCTTCTTCCCGATGATGATGACCGCCGCCGGCTCGGCCCGCCCGGCGCGGGTGGTGGTGCTGGGGGCGGGTGTGGCCGGCCTGCAGGCCATCGCCACCGCGCGCCGGCTCGGGGCGGTGGTGGAGGCCTTCGACGTGCGCCCCGAGGTCGCCGAACAGGTGCAGTCCCTGGGGGCCTCCTTCATCGACATCCGCCTGGAGGAGGACGCCCACGGCGAGGGGGGCTACGCCCGCGAGCTCTCCGCCGACAGCCAGCAGCGGCTGCGCGACGCCCTCGGCGAGCGCCTGCTCGACGCCGACGTGGTGATCAGCACCGCCCTCGTACCCGGCCGGCGCGCCCCGCTGCTCATCGAGGCCAAGACCGTCGAGCGCATGCGCCGGGGGGCCGTGATCGTGGACCTCGCGGCGGCGAGCGGCGGCAACTGCGAGCTGACGCGCGCCGACGAGATCGTGCGCGTGGGCGACGTCACCATCCTCGGCCCCACGAACCTGCCGGCGCGGCTCGCCACCGACGCAAGCCAGTTCTACGCCCGCAACGTCGCCAACCTCATGGGGCTGCTGCTGCACCGGGAGGACGGCGACGCGAGCCTGGTCCTCGACACCGGCGACGCCATCGTCGATGCCGCCCTCGTCGTGCACGAGGGCGACATCCGGCACGCCCCCACGTCCTAGCGCCCATCGCGGAGGTCCCGCCATGTCTGCACCCATGGAGACCCTCTACGTCTTCGTGCTCTCCTGCTTCATCGGCTACTGGGTGATCTGGGGCGTCACCCCGGCCCTGCACACGCCGCTCATCTCCCTCACCAACGCCATCTCCGGCGTGGTGATCGTCGGCGCCATGCTCGTCGGCGGCTTCGGCGACGGCGCCCCCGGGGCGGCCTGGCTCGGCTTCCTTGCCACCCTGCTCGCCTCCATCAACATCTTCGGCGGCTTCGCGGTGACCGAGCGCATGCTGCGCATGTTCCGCGGCCGCGACGGGGGCTGACGGCGATGCATGCGCAAGACCTCTACGCCCTCGCCTACCTGGTGGCGGGCTCGCTCTTCATCCTCGGCATCAAGGGCCTCACCCATCCGGCGACGGCCCGCCGCGGCAATCTCCTCGCCATGGCGGGGATGGCCATCGGGATCGCCGCCACCGCGCTCCTGCCGCAGGTCCGAAGCTACGGCCCCATGCTCGCCGGCGTCGTCGGCGGCGCCGCGATCGGGATCCCGCTGGCGCGCCGCATCCCGATGACGGCGATGCCGCAGCTCGTCGCGCTGCTGCACAGCTTCGTGGGGCTTGCGGCGGTGCTGGTCGCGGCCGGCACCTTCCTCACCCACCGCGCCACGGGCGGGACGGGCGGCGTGCTGCTGACCGAGATCTACCTCGGCGCCGTCATCGGCGCGGTGACCTTCACCGGCTCCCTGGTGGCCTTCGGCAAGCTCCATGCGCTGCTGCCCTCGAAGCCGCTGCGCTTCACCGGCCAGCACGCGATCAACGCCGCCCTCGCCGCCGGCGCCCTGCTCGCCGGCATCGCCTTCCTCGCCGCGCCCGGGCTGGCGCCGCTGCTGACCGGGACGCTGCTCGCCTTCGCCCTCGGCGTCCTCCTCATCACCCCCATCGGCGGCGCCGACATGCCCGTCATCGTCTCCATGCTCAACTCCTATTCGGGGTGGGCGGCGGCGGCCACCGGCTTCACCCTCGGCAACCACCTGCTGGTGATCACCGGCGCCCTGGTGGGCTTCTCGGGCGCCATCCTCTCCTACATCATGTGCCGGGCCATGAACCGCTCGCTGCTGAAGGTCCTCTTCGGCGGCGTCGGATCGGGCGGGACGAGCGCGGTGGCCCAGGCGGCGGAGCGGGGGGCCAAGGTGGCGGCCCCCGAGGATGCGGCCTTCCTCATGGCCAACGCCGCCAAGGTGATCATCGTCCCCGGCTACGGCATGGCCGTGGCCCAGGCCCAGCACGCGGTCAAGGAGCTGACCGAGGCGCTGGGCGAGCGCGGGGTGACGGTGAAGTTCGCCATCCACCCGGTGGCGGGACGCATGCCCGGGCACATGAACGTGCTCCTGGCCGAGGCCGAGATCCCCTACGACCAGGTCTTCGAGATGGAGGCCATCAACCCGGAGTTCGCCACCGCCGACGTCGCCCTCGTGGTAGGCGCCAACGACGTGGTCAACCCGGCGGCGCGCCACGACGCCTCCAGCCCCATCTACGGCATGCCCGTGCTGGAGGCCCATCGCGCCCGCCACGTCTTCGTGATCAAGCGCAGCCTCAAGCCGGGCTACTCCGGGGTGGACAACCCGCTCTTCTACGAGGAGAACTGCTCCCTGGTGCTGGGCGACGCCAAGGAGGTCTGCGAGCGCATCGCCCAGGACGTGCGCGCCCTCTGAAGACCGGGGCGTCCGCGGCCGGGCCGCGGACGCCCCCCGTCAGCCCGTCTCCTCGAAGAGCATGTCCTCGCGGTAGGTCTCGCCGGCGATGCGGCAGAGATCGCGCACCTTGGCCCGCCCCAGCCCCTTCTCGGTGGTGACCAGGTTGAAAAAGCGGTAGAGGGGGTCGCCCTCGATGCTGAGGACCACCAGTTCCTCGCCGTAGCGGCCGTTGGAGAGCGACAGGCGCGAGACCAGCCCCGCCCCCTGGCCGCGGCTCACCATGAGCTTGACCAGCTCGCTGCTCTGCAGCTCCATGACGATGTTGAGATCGCTGTCGTTCCTGCCCTCCACGGCGAGGCGCTCGCTGAGGAGCTGGCGCGTGCCCGAGTTGGGCTCGTGGGTGACGAGCGGCAGCTCGCAGAGCTCGTCCAGCGTCACCGTACGGCTGCGCCGCTTCGCCAACGGGTGGTCGCGGTTGCAGATCACCACCACCTCGTCCTTGAGCAGCGGCATGACGTGGTAGCGCGACTCGTCCACCGACTGCTCGACGATGACCGCATCCAGATAGCCCGCCGTGAGACGCTCCAGGAGCCGGTCCGAGGCGTGGACCTCGGTGCGGATGCGCACCTTGGGGTTGGCCTCGTGGAAGGCGATCAGCAGCCGCGGCAGCATGTAGGAGGTCGCGCTGCGGTTCGCCCCCAGGTAGAGATGGGCCTCGTCGCCCTCGGCCACGTCCTTGGCCGTGCGCTGCGCCTCCGAGGCCAGCAGCTCGAGGCGCTGCGCGTACTCGTAGAAGACGCTGCCCGCCGGCGTCAGCCGCAGCCCCGACGGCATCCGGGTGAAGAGCTCGAAGCCGAGGTATTCCTCCAGCTTCTTGATCCGCACCGTCACCGCCGGCTGCGAGACGTAGGCCTCGCGCGCCGCCACCGTGAAGCTGAGGTGGCGCGCGGCGAGCAGGAACATGCGCAGGTTCTGGCTCAGGATCATGACCCACCCTCCCCCGGCGTCGCATCCCCGTCCGCACCCTCGGCGCCACCCCGCCCGTCGCCGGCGCGGATGCCGTGGCGGCGCATCTTCTCCCACAGGCTCTTGCGGCTGATGCCGAGGGCCTCCGCGGTCTCCGCGATGCGCCAGCCGTGGGCCTCGAGCGCGTCGCGGATGTACTGCGCCTCGCAGTGCTCGAGAAAGCCTCTAAGGTCCATGCGCTCGGCCGCGGGCTGCGCCGCCCCCTGCCGGCCCAGCCCCAGCTCGCGCGGACCGATGGCCGGGCCGTCGGCGAGGATGCAGGCGCGTTCCACCGCATGGCGCAGCTCGCGCAGGTTGCCCGGCCAGTCCTGCTCCATCAGGTAGCGCTCGGCCACCGGGAGCAGATGGCGCGGCTCGCCGTGGGCGCGCGCGAACTCCTCGACGAAGCGGTGCGCGAACCACAGCACGTCCTCGCGGCGCTCGCGCAGGGGCGGGATGGCGACGTGGGCGACATGGATGCGGTAGTAGAGGTCCTCGCGGAACGCCCCCGCCTCCACCATCGTGCGCAGATCGCGGTTGGTGGCGCAGACCAGGCGCACGTCCACCTCCAGCGGCTGCTCCCCGCCGACGCGCTGCACCGTGCGTTCCTGCAGCGTGCGCAGGAGCTTGGCCTGCATCGCCGGCGACATCTCCGCCACCTCGTCGAGGAACAGGGTGCCGCCGTGGGCGCGCTCGAAGACGCCGCGGTGGCTGCGCACGGCGCCGGTGAAGGCCCCCTTCTCGTAGCCGAAGAGCTCCGCCTCCAGCAGCGACTCCTGGAAGGCGGCGCAGTTGACCGCCACGAAGGGGCGCTCGGCGCCGCCGCATGCGTGGAGGAAGCGGGCGGCATGCTCCTTGCCCACGCCGGACTCGCCCGTGATCAGCACCGTGGTGCGGTGCGGGGCGAAGCGGCGCAGCATCGCCTCCACGGACCGCATCGCCGGGGAGACCCCGAGGACCGCCTCGCCGCCGTCCTCGGCGAAGAGCTCCGGCGCCGTCCCGCGCAGCTTCTCCAGCAGGGCGTCGAGGTCGAAGGGCTTGGTGATGTAGTCGCGCGCCCCCAGCTTGAGCAGCCGCACCGCCTGCTCCACCTGGCCGTAGCCGGTGATGAAGATGACGGGCGGCACCGCCGGCAGGCGCTCGCGCAGGGCGAGGAAGAGATCCTCGCCGCTGCCGTCGGGCAGGCGGATGTCGCTCACCACCGCGGCGTAGCCGCCGCGCCCGAGCGCACGCAGGGCGGCCCCGACGTCACGGAACCAGTCGCAGGCGACCCCCTCCAGCAGGAAGCGGTCGCTCAGCGACTCGCCCATGATGGGATCGTCCTCCACCAGGCACAACCGTGCCATGCCATCCTCCCCGGCGGTCCGGATCGTTCATTGTATCAGCGCCTCGCCGCCCCACCGCCGGCCGGCGCCAGCGCCGGCGGGCGACGAGGACGGCGTCGGGCCCCTCGGGCTCGGGCGACGGCGCAAGGCGATAGAGCACCCGCGCCGCCACCGCCACCGCCTGGGGCGGGACGGCGAATCGGCGGCGGGCCGGCCGGTCGGGCCACAGGGTCCGGTCGACCCAGCCCCCGTCGGCGTACTCCCAGCCGAAGCGCCAGCGCGCCTCGGCCACCACGCGCCCGGCACCGTCGCGGGCCTCCGCCACCAGCCACAGGGCCCGCCCCGAGGTCCCCCCGGGCACCGCATGCCCCGCCCGCGCCGCCAGCACCAGCTCCACCTCGTCGCCCCGCCACAGGCCGGTCAGATCCACCGACCCCGGCAGCAGCGCCCCCGTGGCGGGTCCCCGTAGGGCGTGGGGCCGTCCCCGCGGGGCGTGGCAGTCGATGCAGGTCCGCCCGGCGCGCGCCGCCCGGCTCGCTGCATAGCTGCGCAGGGTGTTCTCCCCCGGTGCGTCGTGGCAGCGGGCACAGGCCCGCACCGGGTCCGCCTGCGCCCCGGGATGGCCCTCGCCGTGGCAGGCGGCACACCCGACGCCCGGGCCCCCAGCGGGGGCGTGGCAGCGCAGGCAGGCGGGGTCGCGCCCCGCCCGCCCCCACTCCGCCACGAAGCCCGGGGTCGAGGCCGCGCGCGCCATCGCGGTGCCGGCGAAGTCCGCGGTCGCCCCCGGGTGGCAGCCGGCGCACGCGGCCAGCGCCGCCGCCACCGCCGCCCAGGCCACGCCTCAGCGGAAGACCTGGGCGGGGGTGTTCATCTCGCACAGCCCCCGCGGCACCACGAAGGGGACGGAATCCGGGCGCACCCGCCCCACCCCCGGGACCTCCAGCGCAAGTCCGGCGGCCTTCCACGCCTCCACGCCCCCCGCCAGGCGATAGGCGCGGTAGCCCGTCCGGGCGAGCGCCGCCCCCCATCGCGCCACCAGACCCTCGTCGGCGTCGGCCGGCAGGAGCAGCACGGCGCGCCCGCCCCCCTCCGGCAGGCCCACCGCCTCGGGCCGCGCGGGGTCGGCGTGCAGCGCCCCCACCGGCGTGCCGGCGAGGTAGTCCCCCTGCGGGCGCAGGTCGATCACGGTGACCGCCTCGCCGGCCTCGAGCCAGCGCGCCAAGGCGGCCGCGTCCACGGCGCCGACCTGGGCCGCCGCCGCGCCCGCGGCGAGGGCCAGGAGGACGGCGGCGAGACGCCGCATCAGGCGGGCAGCCCCTCGCCCGCCGCCCCCGGGCAGCCGCCGCGGGCCACCTCCACCGCCAGCGCCTCGCCCGCCTGAGGGCGCAGGGCGGCCAGCGCAGGGGCCACGCCCAGGGCGGCGATGCGGTCCGGCGGCAGCACCACCGCCGCCGCACCGCCCTCGCGGCGCAGGTTCTCGAGGTGACGCAGCTCCGTCACCCCGCCCGAGATCCAGATCGCGCCGTCGTAGCGGCTGCGCGCACGCACCAGGGCCTCGAGGTCGAGGCCGCGGCCGCGCTCCTCGGCCTGGCTGCCGTGCAGCCACACGGTACCGAAGCCGAGCTCGGCGGCGCGCACCACCCAGCGGCGCACGTCCTGGTCGCCGTCGCCGACCCGCCGCGCCAGCATCGCCCCCATGTCCGGGACGTAGAACTTGAAGCTCTCGGTGCCGAGATGCGGCGAGAACTCGTAGCGCACCGTGGGCTGGTACACGGTGGTGCGCGGCACCCAGACGAGATCCGGCCAGGCATCGCGCAGCCGCGCCGTCTCCTCGAGCCCGCCGTCGCAGACCCAGACCGTGTCGGGCCGCCCGTGCCAGGCCGGTGCCACCTCCGGATCGACACCGCAGAGGGCAAGGGGCGCCCCTTCCGGAAGCGGAGGCAGCGGCCCCTCCAGGGCCTGCGGGCCGAGGGCGAGACCCTCCACCCCCGCAAGCCCCTCCACCGCCTCCGCCTCCGGCGGGGTGCCGAGCTCCACCACCAGTCGCGTCACGCTCATTCCGGTCACCTCCTCTCCGCCGCGGGCCCGCGGCGGTCAGTCGTCCTCGTCCTCCAGGAGGCCCTCCCAGAAGGCCTCGTGCTCGGCGCGGGCCTCGTCGCTGATGACGGCCTCGCGCGCCCTGCGCTCCTGCGCCACCGCCCGCTCCACCGCCTCGGCGACGCGATCGAAGGCCTTCGCCGCCTCGCTCTCCGGGGCCGCCACCACCAGCGGGCGGCCGCTGTCCGCGAGCTCCTGCGCCCCCGGGTCGAGGGGGATGCCGCCGAGGTAGCGCACATGGCGGCGCCGCGCCAGCAGCTCCACCCCGCCCTCGGCGAAGAGGCGCTGGCGCTCGCCGCAGCAGGGGCAGACATAGGCGTCCATGTTCTCCACCACCCCGAAGACGGGGATGTCGAGGTCGTGGAACATGGCGATGCCGCGCTCGGCGTCCACCGCCGCGAGCCGCTGCGGCGTGCTCACGATCACCGCCCCGGTCACCGGCACCTGCTCCAGGATCGTCAGCTGCACGTCGCCGGTGCCCGGCGGCAGGTCCACGAGCAGGATCTCCAGGTCGGGCCAGGCCACCTCCCGGAACATCTGCATCACCGCCTGCGCCACCAGCGGCCCCTTCCAGACTACGGCGGCCTCGGGCGGCAGGGCGTTGGCCACCGACACCGACCACACCGCGTGGCTGTGGGCGGGGATGACGCGCCCCTGCTCGTCGAGATCCAGGCCCTGCCCGGTGCCCATCATCCGCGCCACCGAGGGGCCGTAGATGTCGGCGTCGACGATGCCGACACGACGGCCGCGCCGTGCCAGGGCGCAGGCGAGGTTGGCCGCCACCGTGGACTTGCCCACCCCCCCCTTGCCGCTGGCCACGAGGACCACGTCCTCCACGCCCGGGATCGGATCCGGCTCGGGGGTGCCCCGCGCGAAGGGGTCCTCCGCCGGCCCCTCCGTCACCACATCCACCGGAAACGACCGCTGCCCGCTCATGCCGAGGCCTCCACGCGCGCGCCGAGACCCAGCCGCTCCACGAGGGCGGCGGCGATGCGCTCGATCCCCTCCGCGGTGCGCGAGCCGGGTGCCGCCGTGACCACCGGACGGCCGCCGTCGCAGAGCTCGCTCACCTCGGGCTCGAAGGGGATCTCCGCCAGCAGCGGCAGCCCGGTCTGCTCGGCGAGCTCGTGCGCACCGCCGGCGCCGAAGACCGCCGCCACGTGGCCGCAGCCGCGGCAGGCCACGCCGCTCATGTTCTCCACCAGGCCGAGGCAGGGCACCGCCATGTCCGCGAACATCTCCATGCCGCGGCGCACGTCGTCCACCGAGACCTGCCCCGGCGCGGTGACGGTGACGATGCCGGCAAGCCGCACGTAGCGCGCCACCGCGATGTGCACGTCGGAGGTCCCGGGCGGAAGGTCGATGAGGAGCACGTCGAGCTCGCCCCAGGCCACGTGCTCGAACAGCTGCGGCAGGCCCTCGTCCACCAGCGATCCGCGCCAGATCAGCGCCTGCCCCTCCGGCAGCAGGAAGCCGAGCGACATGACCTTGACCCCGTGCCCGACCTTGGGCTCGATCCGGCCCTGCTCCGGATCCTCCTCGGCCCGGCCCGAGAGGCCGAGCAGGGTCGGGCAGGAGGGTCCGTAGACGTCCGCGTCCAGCAGCCCCACGCGCAGGCCGCGCTGGGCCAGGGCGACGGCGAGGTTGACCACCACCGTCGACTTGCCCACGCCCCCCTTGCCGCTGTGCACGCCCACCACGTGGGCGATCCCCGGGATGCGCTCGCGCTGCGCCACCGGCCGCGGCCGCGGCTTGACCACCACGCGCTCGACCCCGGGCAGCGACTCCACGTAGGGCGCGATCACCTGCGCCAGCTCCTCCTGGAGCGGCTCCGGCACCTTGTCCGGGTCGATGAGGATGCGCACCGCGCCGCCCGTGGCGACGACGTCGTAGACCTGCCCCGAGGTGACCACGTCGCTGCCGTCGACGCCGACGGTGACCGCCGTCAGCGCCGCCAGCACCCGCTGCTCCAGGCCCAGCTTGCGGGCCGCGTCCTCTACGGACACTTCAGGCCCTCCCTCAGATACGCCTTGATGCGCGCCGCCTCCTCGGGGTCGATCACGGCATCGGCCCCGTTGGCGCTGCGCATGGTGTCCACGATCGACGGCCGGTCCGCCGGCGCGAAGACGCAGACGTCCGGCAGCTCATGGCAGGTGGCGCAGCGGGTGCGGAAGAGCTCCGCCGGCGTGCGCGGCTGGGCCGACCACCACCACGCCGCGCCGCCGAGCGAGACCGCCGCGACCGCCACCAGCCACCGCACCTCAGCCTCCGAGCCAGGACATCCATTCGTCGTCGAGCTCCCGCTCGTTGCGGCAGGTCGGGCACAGCCCGTCCTCCGACTCCGGCAGATAGGGCGTCTCGCAGTGGGCGCAGGGCACCAGCGCCCGTGCCATCAGCACCACCGTCCCCTCGCGCACCACCGCCGGCGGGGCCGGCTCCGGGTGGATCGCCTTCGCCGGGCAGATCCGCTCGCACAGGGCGCAGTCGGTGCAGCGGGCGGCGTCGTAGACGATGCGCCGCTCCCCGTCGCTCTCCTCCGCCCGCAGCGCCCCCGTGGGGCAGCGGGTGCCGCAGCTCAGACAGGCGGTGCAGTGGGCCTCGATGCGCCGCCCCCGCCACGGCGGAGCCTCGAGATCGGCGACCCAGGGCAGCCCGGCGAGCCGCGGCGCGAGCACCGCCTGGTAGGCCGCCTCGCGCTGGCGCTCCACCTCGCCCTGGAAAAAGGGCGACGGCTCGTCGAGGTCGAGGCGCTCGTCCTCGTCCTCGGCGGCGAGCGCCCAGGTGGCGGGCACCGCCGCCAGCGCGCCGTCGGCGGCCCTCGCCCCCGCGAAGCGCAGGAAGGCGCGCCGGCTCATGCGCACCTGGTCGGCGCGCGCGCGCACGTCCCCTGCCTGCGCCGCGCCTTCCTCGGCGCCGTCGGCCGCCCGCAGCTTGGGCGCCTGCGGCCCGAACCACGCCGAGAGCCGCTCGTGGACCTGCTCCACCGCCGCGCGGGCGTCACCCCGCGCGCAGCCCTCGCAGCCCTCGAGACCGTGCAGCACCACCTCGGCGACGCCGTCGGCGGCCATCGCCGCCACCAGGCGCGCATCGAGGACCGCGTGGCAGGGGATCACGACCCCGCCTGCGCGGCTGCGACTCTCCCGGCAGTGCAGCCGCACCGTCTCCTGCCCGGCCACCGTCTCCAGCAGCCGCGCCGGGGAAAACCCCGTCAGCCGTAAGGCCCCCGCCGGACAGGCCGGGACGCAGGCGCCGCAGCCGGTGCAGCGCTCCCCGTCCAGCGCCACCTCGTCCAGGCTCAGGGCCAGGGCCTCATGGGGGCAGACGTCGGCGCAGGCCGAACACCATTCGCTGCGGCCCCTGAGGTTGAGACAGAACTCGTCGTCCACCACCAGGGCCGAGCCGTCGAGGGCCTGCACCGCCTGGGCGAGATCGTCCATCCTCACGGGGCCGCCTCCTCCCTGCCGCGGGCCACCTTGCGCCCCAGCCACTGGGTGAGCGCCACCGCCGTGCCCAGGTTGGTGGCCAACGGGACGTTGTTGAGGTCGCAGGCACGGTAGAAGGGGGTGATGTCGGGCTCGTCCGGGGCCGCACCCGCAGGGTCGCGCAGGAAGAAGACCGCGCGCACGCTGTTGGTGCAGACCAGCCCGCAGAGCTGGATCTCGCCACCCTTGCGCCCGGAGAAGAGGTGCGTCACCTCGAGGCCGAGCCGCTCCTCGATCGCGGCCCCGGTCTCGCTGGTGGCGAGCAGCCGGTAGTGCTCGAACACCTCCCGGCGCTTCTCCATGAGCTTGAGCAGCTCCTCCAGCCGCCCCTCGTGCGCGATGAGAATGACCGTCTGTGCCGCCGTCATGTTCCCCCGCCGGCGCCGGCTCCGATGCTCCGGCGCGCCTGCATCGCGGCCCGTCCCGCGGCCCGCGCCGCCGCACCCTGCCGCAGCCGCTCGTAGAGTGCGAGATGCATCCGCGCAAGCCCCGCAAGCGCCGCCTCCGCCTGCGCCGCCTCCGCCAGCGCCCGCCGCATCGCGGCGAGACGTCCGGGCTGCGCCGCGAGTGCCGCCAGCGCCTCCCGCAGCGCCGCCCCCTCGCCCGCCTTCACGGTAACACCATCCCGCCCCTCCGCGAAGTCCATGCCCTGGACGCGGTGAGTGCGCAGCACCGGCAGCGCGCAGTCGCGCGCAAGCGCAAGCTGGGGGCTGTGGCAGAGCTTGGTGTAGGGCAGCACCAGCAGATCCGCGTCGCGCAGCAGCCAGGCCCCCTCCGCGGGCTCCAGGTAGCGGTCGATGACGCTGACCCGCACCCGCCGCCGCGCCGCCCCCAGCCGCCCCGCCGGCACCCCCCGCAGCGGGTCCTGGCCCGCGAGCACCAGGTGCAGCCCCGGAGCCTCGAGCCCGGCGAGAGCCTCCAGCAGCACCCCTACGCCCTTGCTGGGCGCGCCGTGCCCGAAGACCAGCAGGCGCAGCTCGCCCGCGGCCCTGGGCGCAAGCTCCGGCGGCCTGCGGCGCGGGAAGCCCGGAAGCCCCATGAGGTTGGGCGTGCGCTCGTCCACCACCACGCGCTCCCTGGGCAGGCCGAAGATCTCCTCCAGCGCCCAGCCCAGGTGGGCGTCCCGGGCCACCACCGCATCCAGCGCCCGGTACCAGAGCAGATGCGCCGGCAGCCGCCGCAGCCGCCCGCGGTGGGGCAGGATGTTGTGCGGACTCGCGAGCACCGCCGCGCCCTGCCGCTGCGCCCAGCGGGTGAACCGCCACGCCTGCCACGCGCTGTCCACCCACTGCAGGTGAACCACCTCCGGGCGCCAAGTCGTCACCTCACGGCGCAGCCAGCCCCAGCAGTCCCGCCCGGGGCAGTGCCGCCGCTCGAAGGGCGCCTGCCACCCCGCGAGTTCGTCCCCCGCCGCCGTCGCCATGCGCACCCGCGCCCCCGCACCGGCGAGGCCCGCAGCAAGGGCCTGGGCGTGGTGGGCAAGAAAGCCCCGCCCGCTCGCCTCCACCATGAGCACCTTCATGGCCATTCTCCGAGTATAGCGGTCGGGTTCCGAGGCCGAAAAGGGGGCGGCTGTGCCGCCCCGTTCCCTCCCCTCCCGGCCTCAGAGCCCAGAGGCCTTGCGGAAATCGGCGTCGTAGTCGAGCTTTTTCGGCTCGCGCGCGTTGAGCGCAGCCAGCTCGCGCAGCCGGCGCTTGTCCACGAGGCGGGCGAGATCCGACCAGATGACCTGCCCCGCGACCCGCGCCACCTGCTGGTAGAAGACGTGGAAGCTCGCCTCGGCGGCCCGCCGGCACCAGCCCACGGCCCAGGGCCCGAGGCACTCCACCATGAAGCGCTCGCGCCGCGCCCGCGCCTGCGCCGCCGCCGCCTCGTCGCCCCCCTCGAGGGCCGCGGCCTCGGCCTCCCAGAGGGCGGCCACGAAGCCCAGCATGGTGCCGATGTGATCCGGGAACTCCCCGCTCAGCCGCCGCCGGTAGGCGAAGCCCGCCTCGCGGTAGGCCTCCTCCACCTGCTGCGCCGGCTCGCGGTACATCATCCCGGTCTCCACCACGGACCAGTAGGGGACCACGCCCCCGGGGGCCACGAAGCAGGTGGTGAACTCTTCGGCCAGCTCGGCGAGCAGCGTCTCGGCATCGGCGCGGAAGAACGCCTCGTCGAAGGGCATGCCGGCCTCGGCCAGCGCCCCGCGCAGCTCGCCGCGCACGAGATCCAGCAGATCGCGGTCCACCTCCTCCTCGAGGCAGCGCCCCAGAAACCCGTACAGCCCCGCCTGTGCCCGGCACAGGGCGAGGCGGTCCTCGGTATCCAGCTCAGTTGCGGCCATCTCGGCCTCCTCTGCTCCGTTTCGACCCCGGCGCGTCCGCCCGCAGGCGACCGGGGGCGGGGCCACGGCCCCGCCCCCGCGCCGGTCAGTGACCGCCGGCCTTCACCTCGGGCTTCGGCAGGCTGTCCCAGTCGATGTCCACCTCGGGGTGGTTCGCGCGGTGGAGATCGCCGGTGTAGGCGTAGCGGAGCTGATGCTCGTAGGCCTTGACCGCCTTCTCGAAGTCGGCGACCACGTCACCGTACTTGTCGCCCGGCTGGGCCTTGGTCACGGTGACCACCGTGTCGTACCAGCCCTGGGAGCCACCGATGGGGTCCACCTGCACCGGGATGATGGAGTTGGGGTGCACGCCCTTGTCGTCCCACCAGACGTTGTGGGTGATGTCGGGATCGCCACCCTGCGCCCACTCCGCGGCCTTCTCCTTGTGCTTGAGCTGCGCCAGGCGCCCGTAGGCGGAGTGGCCGCAGGCGGTGGAGACCGCCACCACGTCCGGGTGGATGCCCTCGGTGACGTGCACCCGCGTCACCATGTAGCCGATGGGCGAGGTGATGCGGATGAGGTCGCCGTCCTTGAGGCCGCGGGCGGCCGCCGTCTTCGGGTTCATCCACGCCGGGTTCTTGTGGTAGAGCTCGGCGAGGTACTTGATGGAGGCCGTGCGGCTCTGGGTGTGGACGTTGACCTTGTAGGTGGTGAGCACCAGCTCGTCCGGCTTCTTGTTGCGCGAGGGCAGCCGCTTGTAGGTCGGCAGCGGGTTGAAGCCGTACTTGCGGTAGCTCTCCTTGTAGAGCTCGATCCGCCGCGACGGCGTGCCGAAGCCGACGTAGTTGCGGCCGCGGATGCGCACCCCGATGGGATGGCCGTCCTTGCGGATGACGCCGTCGGGCCCCACCTCGGCGCCCTCCATCTCGGCCGCGCTCAGCTCGCGCTTGTGCAGCTGGTAGTCCGGCTGCACCTCCTCGCCGTTGCGGTCGACGATCTTGGCCGTCTCCTTGTCCACCTTGCCGTAGATGGGCCACACCCCCTTGGCCTTGAGGAAGTCCCAGCCGCCCTCCTCCTTGAGCCCGGGGATGTTGTCGAAGTGGGCCCGCATCCACTCCTCGGGGTTCTTGAAGGCGAAGTACTTCTTGATCCCGAGCGAGCCGTCCGGATCCACCTTGTGGATGATGTCGATGAGGGTCTGGCGGAACTCCTGGGTGCCGCCCAGGGGCTGGATCACCGGCTGCCGGATGGACAGGCAGGGATAGAGCCCGCCCGGCATGGACTCCGGATCGTGCCGCTCGAGGTAGGTCACGTCCGGGATGATGAGGTCGGCAAGCTCCGTCGTCTCCGACATGTAGGGGCTGAAGGAGACGTAGAACGGCACCAGCTTCTCGTCCTTGAGGAAGCGCTCCCAGACGTGCGCGGCCGGATAGGTGTAGACCGGGTTGTCGTAGTAGGCGAACCAGACCGACACCTTGGCCTCGCCCGCCATCACCTGGTACGGCGCATGCGTGGAGACCGCGTGCGACGCGAGCGGATAGATGGGCGGCGCGCCGATGACGCTCGGCACCGGCGGCTTCGGCGGCACCGGCTCGGGCTGCGGCCAGCCCATGCCCCGGGGCAGGCAGTAGCCGCCGCGGGTCTCCACGTTGCCCGTGATGACGTTGAGCATCTGGATCGCGGCCTCCTGGTAGGAGCCGTAGACGTGCTTGCACGGGCCGCGGTAGGAGAAGGTGGTGGCGGGCTTGGTGGTGGCGAACTCCCGCGCGATGCGGCGGATGTCGCGCGCCGACACGCCCGACTCCTTCTCCGCCCACTCCGGCGTGAAGGGCTTGAGGTGGGCCTTGAGCTGCTCCGGCGTGACGTTGGTCCAGTCGCGGATGAACTCGTCGTCGTAGAGGCCCTCGTTCATGATCACGTGGGCCATGGCCAGGGCGATGGCGGCGTCGGTGCCGGGATAGGGCGCGTGCCACTCGTCGGACCAGCCGGCGGTGTTGGACATGCGCACGTCGAAGGTGACGATCTTGGCCTTGTTGCCCACGACGCCGTCGACGCAGCGCTGGGCGTTGGGGTTCATGAAGTACGCCGCCTCCAGGATGTTGGAGCCGAAGTTGAGGATGTACTTCGTGTTCGCCCAGTCGCAGGACTCGATGTCGGGACCCCAGGCCGGCTCCAGCCCGACCTTCTTCGAGGACTCGCAGATGTTGGTGTGGTTGACCAGCGAGTTGGAGCCCAGCGCGTGCATGAAGCGCTTGATGGCGCCGCCGGTGCGGTTGCGACCCCACTTGAAGACGATCTCGTTGCGGATCCCGGGGTCGTGCTCGCGGATCGAGCGGTCGATGACCTCGCGCAGCTTCTTGGCGACGATGCTGGTGGCCTCGTCGTAGCTGATGCGCCGCCACTTGCCCTCGCCGCGCTTGCCGGTGCGCATCAGCGGGGTCATGATGCGGTCGGGGTCGTAGACGTGGAGCCACCCCGAGTTGCCCTTGGCGCAGAGCTTGCCGCGGGTGTTGGGGTGGTCCATGTTGCCCTCGAGCTTGACGATGCGGCCGTTCTCCACGAAGGCCACGCCGCCGTCCTCGATGTTGCAGGTCAGGCAGGTGTAGGGCACCGCCTTGCGCTCGGCGCCGGTGACCGCGGAGTAGTCGCGCCCGCCCAGATCCTGCTCCATGGCCTTGAGGCGCCGGGAGCCGAGGGTCAGGCCGCTGGCACCGGCAACCGCGCCGCCCAGCTTGAGGAAGTTGCGTCGGCTGATCTTGAGCTCGCTCATGGCGTCGTCTCCTAGCGAAACCGGGCTCAGAAGGTGAGCATGGGGAGCTGGCCCGCGAGGAGGTAGACCTCGCGGTAGGTGTAGGCGCCGATGGTGGCGAGCACCGCGGCCAGGGTGATCATGGCGGGCGAGGCCCCCAGGCCCGGCACCAGCACCAGCACCAGCGGGACCAGGACCCCGACCACGAGGCTCAGGAGCCAGAACTTGGTCCCGAACTCCTCGTTGATGATCTGCCAGGCGATCTGCTCCTCGGCGGAGCCGTAGTTCACGCGCAGCACACCGGCGATGAAGATCACCAGGGTCGCCACCAGCGAGAAGGCGAGCACCCGGCGCAGGAATGCCGCCGTCTCCTCGTTCATGGCCCCGGTGGCCATGGCGATCACCGACATGAGGGCGACACCGGAGTTCACCGAGAGGGCGACGAACATGAGCGGGATCGCCGGCGAGTGCCACAGCTCACGCGCCTGGTTGGCCATCAGGTCCCAGCCGGTGTAGAGCGGCAGCAGCAGGGCGAGGACGGAGCCTGCGATCCCCACCGGGCGGAGCAGACCGTCGCGCCCGGTGAACACCGCGAAGGCGAAGACCAGCGCCGCAAGCCCGAACAGGACCACGAACAGCGAGCCCCAGGAGAGCGGAGAGCTGACGTGGAAATAGAGCAGCGGATACAGGAACCGCCCGGGCTGGCCGAGATCCTCGATGAGGATCACGCCGCAGACCGCGAGCAGCACCAGCACCACCACGGAGGCGATCTTCTGGGTCGGCTGCAGCGCCGCGGTGCCGCCGCCGAAGACGTTGGGCGCCGCGGCGAGGACGAAGGTCATCGCCGCCATGCCCACGAGGAAGAAGTAGATCGCCAGCTCGCGCCCCCAGGGGAGCACGTTGTACTGCATGTACTCGAACATCTCGTCACCCCTCCCCGATCAGAGCACGCCGGCGAAGAACCGGCTGCCGCGGTTGTGCCGGATGAAGGCCTTGAGGTCCGCCTTCGCCGCGTAGGACTCGGGCGCCGTGTAGCGCTCCTCGGCGATGGCCCGGTCCGGCTTGATGTAGTAGACCTGGGGCGAGGTGCCCTTCTCCGGCTTGAGGACCACGGTCTTGTGGCGCGCGACCAGGCGCGAGACCTCGCTGTTGGGGTCGTTGAGGTCGCCGAAGATGCGCGAGCGCCCGAGGCAGGTCTGCACGCAGGCCGGGACCAGCCCCTTCTCCACGCGATGCTGGCAGAAGGTGCACTTGTCCACCACGCCGCCGATCTTCACGTGGGAGCGGTTCTTGGGCAGGACGTGGCGGGCGTTGTAGGGGCAGGCCGCGATGCAGGTGCGGCAGGCGATGCACCGCTCGTAGCGCTGCAGGACGAAGCCCTCGTCGTGCTTGTAGGTGGCCTCGGTGGGGCAGTTGCGCACGCACGGCGGGTTGTCGCAGTGGTTGCACAGCCGCGGCATGAAGTGGCGGCGCGTGTTGGGGTAGCGCCCGGTGTCCTTGACCTTGACGATGGTGCGCCACACCCCCAGCGGCACGTCGAACTCGGACTTGTCGGCGCAGACGCACGCCATGCAGCCGATGCAGCGTCGCAGGTCGATGACCATCGCCCAGCGCTTGCGCCCGGGCACACCCAGCGACGGCTCGGCCTGCAGACCCGGAGAGCTGAATGCCATCTTCACTCCTCCTCGTAGGCCGTTTGAAAACCCGCACGCCCCCACCTCGGCGAAGACGTGGCGCTTTGGCTTTGCAACCTGCATGCCATGAGCAGCCGACCGCGGCCGCAGGCCCGTTCCCATGCGGATCGCAGGGCTGTTTCCGAGCGCGCCACTCCGAAAAGGCGCCCCCCGGCGTTACCTGCGGGTAACACCGGGGCGCATCCACCCCCGGTTGGTTCCGGCGCGGAAACGCCGCGGAATGCGTCGGAAAGACAGGGCCTTGGAAGGAAGGTGCGAACGCGTCGCGTTCGCCGTGTTACCGGGCGGTGACGCGGCGCGGAGGGCTCAGTCGGTCTCGGGCACGTCGAGGACGCAGTAGAGGCGCACGCCGCCGTCCTCGGTCTCGCGCAGCTTCAGCCGCGGCAGCAGCACCGCCTGGACGGGGAAACGGCGCCGATGGCGCGCCGGGTCGTGGCGCTCGCCGTAGGCGGTGCCGGTGATCTTGAGCTGCTTGTGCTTGAGGTGCTCGCCGTCGCGGTCGTCGATGGCCTCCACCTTCTCGGTGACGAAGCGCTTGAAGACCCAGCCGTGGGCGTCCATCTGGTAGAGGAGCTCGGACAGCAGCCCCACCACCAGCGTCGACTCGTTGAAGCCGTACCAGGAGATGGGCACCGCCTCGCGCTCCTCCACCGTCTCCTGCTCCCACATGTAGAGGCAGAGCGCGGTGGCCGCCGCGTTGTAGGCCTCGGTGCGGTCGCGGGCGAAGATCTCCAGCCCGACGCCGCCCTTCGGGTCCTCCTTGAAGACGAACCGCGCCATGGTCATTCCCCCCCGTCGCTGCCGTGCACGACGCCGGCGGCGCGAAGCGCCGCCACCGCCTCGCGATCATAGCCCAGGGCGACGAGCAGCGCCGGACCGTGGGCGCCGAGGGCGGGCGCACCACCCGGGCGGCGCGGGATGCGGCCGTCGAGCCGCAGGGGCGGCACCCGTCCGGCCGCCTCGCCCCCGACGCCGCGGGCGGCGAAGTGCGGATCGGCGGCGGCCTCCAGCGGGTCCAGCACCGGCGTCACGCAGCAGCCCGCATCGGCCAGCTCGGCGGCCCAGGCGTCACGCGACCGCGTCGCGAAGAGGGCCTCGAGGGCGGCGGCCACCTCGCTGCGGCGGGCCTCGTCGCCGCAGTGGGCGTCGGCCCACTCCGGCCGCCCCAGGGCCTCGCAAAGCCGGCGCCAGAAGCGCTCCTCCAGCGCCCCCACGGCGAGGTGGCGCCCGTCGGCGCAGGCGTAGACCCGGTACCACGGCAGCGCCCCGGTGAGGGTGTCGCCCCCCGGCGGCGGGGCCTCGCCCCGCGCCCGCGCCGAGGCCAGCGGGACCACCGCCTGCGCGAGCACCGCCTCGGCCATGGCCACGTCCACGTGCCGTCCGCGCCCGCTCCTGCGCGCCTCCATGAGCGCGGCGAGGATCCCCAGCGCCGCCGCGAGGCTGCCGCCGGCGATGTCGGCCACCTGCAGCGCCGGCACCGCCGGCCCGGCCGGGTTCGCGCTCTGCTGCAGCACCCCCGTGATGGCGAGGTAGTTGATGTCGTGCCCGGGCCGGTCGCGGTAGGGGCCGTCCTGGCCGTAGCCGGTGATGGAGCAGTAGACGAGGCGCGGGTTGCGCGCGCGCACCGCCTCCCAGCCGAGCCCCAGCCGCGCCGTCACGCCGGGCCGGAACCCCTCCACCAGGACGTCGGCGGCCTCGGCGAGGCGCAGCGCGATCTCGACCCCCTCCGGCCGCTTGAGGTCGAGGGCGATGCTCGCCTTGCCGCGGTTGATGTCCTCGAACAGCCCCGCCGGCGCCATCCGGCGCAGCGGATCCCCCTCTGGCGGCTCCAGCTTGATGACCTCGGCGCCGAGGTCGGCCAGGTGGCGCGTGCAGAGGGGCCCCGGCAGGAGCTGGGTGAGGTCGAGGATGCGCACCCCCGCGAGCGGGCCCGTCACCGCGGTCTCACTCCTTGCCGAGGGCCTCGATGAGCTCGGGCACGGCCTCGTTGAGGTCGGCCACCAGACCGTAGTCGGCCACCTCGAA